>JAWXBG010000086.1:0-12346 GCA_034439875.1 Flavobacteriales bacterium | reverse complement strand
TTTGTTTATACCCTCAATAGAAGAAACTTCAAAAAACCATTTGATCACCTTTTGAACGCCTGCCTGGTAAGGCCTTGGGGGGAATCGTAGAGGATCACTTTACTTAAATCCAAACGGTATAACAGTTCGACCTATGAATTCCGATATCTCCATCGCGTGATTCGGGTTTTTGCATGAAGTTTAAAATTCCGTAGGGATTTATGTATAGTGCAATGTAGGGACACGAAACGGGCCTCGGCTCAGCCGAGATTACTCCTATACTAACGATATTTCAATGCAACCTTTAGCCTACTTTTATCCTCTAATAGACGGTGATAATGATTACACCTCAACAATGAAAAAAGTATCTCTCATATTCATATACGCTCTGGGCCTTTCGGTAATACCCGGTGGAGTACGTGCGCAGTTGCATTTTTATGAAGAAACATACAGCGGCGGAGTAACCATGGGTGGATGGTCGCCCAATGTTTTCGGTGTTGGCAATGGCGCTTTCGATATTTACATAGAACCTGGTAGCACCATTCTCAAAGCATACATCGTTGTCTCAAGGTTGGGTCCGGGCGATGGCATAGTAACTCTCAATGGAACAGACTACGCATTAGACGCTAGCAATCAGACAACTGGGCCATTTGTTACGGCTTATGGTGATCCCTCTGCTGTTCACACCATTGACGTTACTTCAGATATTAATCCTGCAACACTCAATTATACGATCGCCGGCGGCACACCTTATCAAGATTTTCAATTGGTCGTTTTCTACGAAAATGCATCATTGGGAGTTGTAACGGGTGCTCTATTTCTAAACACCTTCAACCTCAATGTAAGTTCCAATACATGGGATTTAAACTTCGATAGTCCTATCTCCAATACAGACGATGTTGCCATGGCGTTCTTCAATTCATATCAATGCGATGTGGTGGGCGATGCAGAAGATATAACAGTGAATGGAAATTTCATTGGAACCACCGGAGGAAGTGATCTCAACTCGGGAGCATGCACCGGTACGCTTGGAAATTTTTATTACCAAGATGGAGTGCTCACTGCATTGAGTGATGATAATGCCGATGAAGGCGTTTTTGGAAGTGATGCCCTGAGCAATATTGCAGGCTTAGTTAGCAATGGTGATTCCAACGTAAATGTTCTTTTCGAGCATGTTAGTGGATCCACGGATAATCATCAATGGAGTATTGTTACAGCTTTTGGAACATCTTGCATTGCACCCGAACCAGCCTTTGCATTCACAGAAGTGTGCGTTGGAGAAACAACCGAATTTACAGATGAAACAACAGGTGGTGCAATAGAATGGGAATGGGACTTTGATGATTCTAATATTTCCTCAGATCAAAACCCGAATCATACGTTTTCAAATCCAGGAAACTACGATGTGTCAATTACTGCAACTGGTCCCGATGGTTGTTCTGCTGCCTTCACTCAAACCGTTGTCGTTTTTTCTGTCCCCACTATATTGATCGATCAAGAATTTGATTGCAACGGCGTTGACTTTACCCTCACGGCTTCGGGAGCGACAACTTATTTGTGGAATCCCGGGGCATTGGCTAACTCATCCATAGATGTGGCTCCTGGAATAGAAACTGTCTTTACAGTGCAAGGAACAGATTCGAATGGCTGTATTGCAGAGGAAAGTTCAACAGTAATACCATTCGAACCCATAAGCATTGAGGCTATTTGGGTCTCCGATGCATCGTGCGAATTTCCATTGGGAGGTTCGGCACAAGCTACAGCAAGTGGTGGTACTGCGCCATACAACTATACATGGTCTCCAAATGGTGGAGGCAATGCATTGGGAAGTAATATGGAAGCAGGCGACTACACTGCAAACGTTACGGATGATCTTGGTTGTGTTGTTGAGAGCAACGAGGTTACAATCATTCAAACGGGACTTCCGGAAGTATTCATAACAGGTCCAGACACCATTTGTCCAGGAAATCAAGCTGTTCTCATTGCCAACGGAGCAAATACTTATGTTTGGTCTAATGGAGAAACTACTCCAACCATATCAATGTCTCCTGCTTCAAGTGACACATATACAGTTGTAGGTTTTGTGGGTGCATGCTCATCATCGGCCACATTTCAACTTGCTGTTTATGAATTCGAAAACTGGGATTCTGACACCACATTTTATGTGATAATAACAGAATCAGTAGAAGCCGATTTACCGTCTAACTTCAATTACACGTGGTTCCCAGCAGATGGACTCAGTTGCAACAACTGTCCCAATCCAAGCATTAGTCCACTTGCTACAACTCTGTACCACCTTGTACTTGAAGACGCTGCCAGTGGCTGCATTCAAGAAGGTTTAGTACAAGTAGTAGTAGAGTATTCCGATGCCTTTATACCCAATGCCATAACATTAAATAACGATGGTGTAAACGAAGTATTTCAGGTATACGGAGGTCCATTTATCGATCCAATTATGCGCATCTTTAATAGATGGGGCATTATGATTTTCGAAACTTCAGATATCGAAAAAGGATGGGACGGAGGTGTCGGTGAATACTACGCACCCGATGGAGTATATGTATACCAAGTTTCATACGAAACAGATAAAGGTCGTAAAGAATTTATGGGTACAGTAACCGTGATAAGATAATTTTAGAGAACCTTCTTTTCCTTTAAAGTGTTCCAAGGAATTAGTTGTAAATTTAATGCATTATTTAACCAACTTAACCAAGGGTATCTATGCCAAAATCACTAGTTGTCTTTTTAGGCTTTTGCTTTTCGATTTGTTTTACCTCTACATCTTGGAGTCAACTCGACTTTTATGAAACCACCTTCAATGGAGGAGTTACTGTTGGCGGTTGGTCTCCAGAAGTATTTGGCACCGGTACAGGTAATTTCAGTATATACATCGAACCGGGAAGCTCCATACTGGTCGCGTATCTCGTAGCAGGCAGACTTGGTCCGGGTGATGGAAATGTTACACTCAATAGCTTTACCTATCCGCTCGATTTGTCCAATCAAATTACAGGACCTTTTTCAACATTGTATGGAGACCCATGTGGTGTTCACGTCGTTGATGTGACGAACGATATTGATCCAGCCATAACCAATTATGAAATTTCAGGCGGGACACCGTATCAAGATTTTCAGTTGATTGTTTTTTATGAAAACCCACTTCTTTCTTCAATCGTCGGTGCAATCTTTCTGAACGTGGTTAATTTAAATACTGCATCATCTCAATGGGCGTTAAATTTTGATAATGCAATCGTTAATGCAGATGAAGTAGCACTATCCTTTTTCAATTCGTATCAGTGCGATATGGCTTCAGATTCTGAGAGCATCACCGTAAATGGAACACTCCTAGGAAATACTGGCACACAAGATTCCAATTCAGGATGGTGTACCGGTACTCTCGGCAATTTCTATTATCAAAATGCAAGCATTCAAGCTTTGGGTGATGACGATGCAAATCAATCTGTAAATGCAGGAGATGCTCTATCTGATGTGGCTGCACTGGTGCCAAATGGAAGTACTAGCATCGACGTATTGTTTCAGCATGCGGGAGGTAATAGTGACAATCATCAATGGAGTATTGTAGCTGCTTTTGGAAGTTCTTGTCAGGCTGCAATTCCAACCATAGTGGCCAACAATGTTTGCTTAGGTGAAGAAACTACCTTTGTGGAAGAGAGCGGGAATCCATTTGCAAATTGGTCATGGAATTTTGGAGATCAAAGTTCTTCGAGTGATCAAAATACTTTCCATACCTATAGCTCACCCGGAGAGTATACTGTAATACTTAGTGTAACTGATCAAGATGGTTGTATAAATAATATTTCCTCCACAGTAATCGTATATGATCAACCTCAAATTCAAATTGCTCTGTCAGGTGGTTGTGAGGGCGAACCATATATACTTACTGCTTCAGGTGCGGAAAACTATTCGTGGAATCCCGGAAACCTTTCAGGCAACGAAATAGAAGTCACCCTTGAAGAAGCAACTATTTTTGATATTTATGGAACAAATGAATTTGGATGTGAATCCACAATTCAATTTGAAGCAGTACCGGTTCCAGCTATGGAAGTTGAACTGAGCGTTTTATCTAACTCTACCTGCGAAGATCCGGATTCCGGATCAATCGAAGCCATTTTGTCTGGTGGCCTTGGCCCTTTCAATTTTGAGTGGTCACCATTGGGTACAGTCACTTCTCTCAACAGCCAACTTGCAGCAGGTACATACTTTGTTACCATCACCGATTCTAGAGGATGTATTCTAGTGAGTGAGCCAGTTGAAATTATACAAACCGGACTTCCTTTGGTTCTTATCAGTGGTCCGGATGTTATATGTTCGGGCGAAACCATTACTTTATCTGCAAGTGGTGCCGACACATACGAGTGGTCAACTGGAGAGGATGGCACATCGATTGAAGTAAGTCCATCCGAAAACACAACATATTTTGTTGTCGGGAATAATGGGAGCTGTGAAAACTCAGATTCAATCTCCATTGAAATTTCCGAACCTTCCGGATGGTCAATTAATGAAGAATATTTAATTGAACTTGGTCAGTCGATCCAACTAGATGGAAATCTAGCAGGCACATATACATGGAGTCCCTCAGACGGATTGAGTTGTATCAATTGTGCAAATCCAATAGCCAGCCCCACTACAACGACACTTTACACGGTGATTTTTGAAGATGCATTAACAGGTTGCATCAGCGAACATCAAGTTTTGATCAACGTAGAGATCGTCTTACTATTCATACCAAATGTTGTAACACTTACCCAAGATGGATTAAATGAATCTTTCAGGATTGAAGGTGGACCATTTAGAAATCCGCGACTGCTTATCTATAATCGATGGGGAAATCTATTGTTCGAAACTACTGATCCTTTGAAGGGATGGAATTTAAAAATCGATGGGGAACCTGCTGCCGGTGGTACCTATTATTACATATTCTCTTATGAATCACTTTCCGGTAATAAATCCAAAGAAGGTTTCTTTACATTGTTGAAAGACTAAAAAACACTGAGAGTTCCTTATATTTGTTTTATACCTTAACCGTTCTGTTATGCGAGTCAATCTTATACTTCTTCTTTTCTTCCCTCTTTCTGTGTTTTCACAAGTGCCATTTTGGACCGAAGATTTTGGTGCCGGATGTAACCAGGGTCAGCTAGCCACGTCGTATGGAAGCCCCAACGGCAGTTGGACGGTATTGAACACCGGAACAAATGCATCATTTGCAAATGTTTGGTATGTAAGTGCTGCAGAAAATGGAAACTTACCCGGAGAATGTGGCACAGGCTGCGGCAGCGACAGAAGTTTGCACGTAGGATCAGTAAGTATTCTCGGCCTTGATGCCGATCCAGGCGCTGCGTATTATGAGGGTCTTGCCGGATTGTGCGGTATTTTCCCTTGTGGTCAAACAGACAAACGTATCCAAAGTCCATCAATAGATTGCTCAGGAAAATCCAATATCACGTTAGACTTCCATTATATCGAAGGAGGGAATACACAAGACAATGCTACTCTGTGGTATTTTAATGGAACTACTTGGAGTCAGATTGCCAACATGTCAAAAACATTCTCCGGCCCGTGCAATCCGCAAGGCTTATGGACTAACTTTAATATAATGCTCCCGGCTAGTGCGGACAATAATTCCCTCGTTCGCATTGGCTTTCGATGGACAAATAATGAAGATGGACAAGCAATTGATCCTAGCGTTGCTATAGATGATATTACCTTGAGTGCAGTTGATGCAGGAGACACAACACCTCCCACCGTTGAATGCCCTGCTTCGGAAGAGCTGTTTTTTGATGGAACATGCAACGTAAGTTTACCCGATTACACAATTGGATTGGTATACTCGGACAATGAAGACCCAAATCCGATAGTAGAGCAAAGTCCATTACCCGGCACCATTTTTAATGATTTACTCAACGTTGTGATTTCAGTAACAGATGCGGCTGGAAACACAACGGTATGCAATTTTGGAGTGGAAGCCATTGACATAGTTGCACCAGAAATTATTTGCACGGATAGCGTGGGTGTGTACGCCGGAGAAGAAATCGGGATTTACGTGCAAGTTCCTCTAGCCAGTGCCACTGACGATTGCAGTTCTTTCATAATAGGCAATTCACTAGGAGGAGGAGATGATGCAAGCGCATTTTACGAAGTGGGAATTACTGAAGTTATTTTCACAGCTACTGACAGCTATGGAAACAGTTCTACTTGCACTACTTCAATACATGTTCTTACTTGTTGTCCTGCCGACTTCAATTGCGATGGAAGTATTGGAGTAACAGACCTCTTGTTTTTAATTGGAAATATTGGAACCACGTGTGAATTTTCCTGCCCGGCAGATCTCACTGGCGACAATTTAGTAGGAGTAAATGATCAATTATATTTTCTCGGTGTGTTCGGAACATTTTGCCCCTAGCAAATGCACTTATTGTGGAAGCGTGTCGCCACGCAATTCACGAAATCTCTTTCGAGCATCCACGACATATAAACTTCCTGGATATTCAGTTATCAGTTTTTCGTATAGCATCATTGCCTTTTCAGTATCGGAGTATATGAATTCATACATATCAGCCAATTTGAATAGGGCGTCGTCTGCATTGATATCCATTGCATAGAGATCAACTACCTTTTGATAAAGGTCCCGCGCTTCGTCAAATTGTGCACGTTTGAAATTCATTTGAGCTTTCACCATCAAAATATCATCGCTCAAACTATGTCCAGCGAATTGATCAGTGATACTGTCCAAAGTAATTTGAGCAACCTCGTATTTTCCTTTATAGGAAAGAAAATCAGCGCGTGCGAACATCTCCATGGGAAGAGTTAGCGTATCCATATTAAAATTGTCGGTTATGAGCAACGAGAGATCAATAGCATCATTAGAAATCAATTTTGAAGTGGAGGCTTTCAAAACGTCCAATTGAGTTTGTGCCCAGGTAAAATCTCCTGTATAATAGGAAACCCGTGCATTTCTATATTTTGCTTCATGCCCGAGAGCATCTTCTTTAAAGTCCAATTCTACTTGAGAATAAAGCAAAGAAGCTTCCCATACTTCACCTGAGAAAAGAAAAACATCAGCCAGTTCCAATTTACAGAGGGCCTCCGAACGCTCATATAGACCGGGCATTTTGAGAGCATCGCTAAGCAATTCAATAGCCTCACTTACTTTATCCAAACGAAAAGCCTTGATGTGAGCTAGTTCTTGAATCAGGCCGATGGTTGTTGCGTTCTTGCCAATTTCCGAAAGAGTTTGTTCATACTGTTGTTCTATTAAAACAAATGCCTCAAGGTTGCCACCGGGTTTTTCCTCTTGCTCTGTTGTGAGAACATTCAGCAAATCTATCCGCGCAGCAAGATAAAAATCACTCAAAGGTCCCTTGTCTATTACATATTGGAAAGCTTTTGTGGCCGTGGCAAAATCTCTGTTGTTGAACGCAAGCTGACCTAGGTTCATCACACGAACTCCCAATTCGCTATATCTCTTATCGAGAGCTATAGTTTGAATCAAGGCAGAAGAGAAATCCTTTTTTTGAATAAACAACCAAGCAAGCAATTCGGTATAGATTGGTTCATCGGGTGATCGTTGTACTCTCTTCAATAATTTCACGCGCAGCATCTCCTGATTTTCGGCATTTTCAACTGGATTCAAAACTCTGTTTAAGGAATTCTGAACAGTTTGAATGTAATTGGGAGATTCCTGAATAAGATCCAAATAGGATTCTACCATAGAATCAAAATCGCCCATGTTGCCATGTAAGGTCGCCATTTCGTAAGAATAACTGTAATCGTCCATTCCGGAAGACTTTCCTTTTTCATAAACCTTCAGCGCATAATCAAACTCATTGATTCTACTAAATTCATTGGCCAATTTCACAACATTGGCTCTGCTTGGGACTAACTTCTCCAGAGCTTCATCAAATTGCTCCTTGGCATCTTCCTTCTTACCAAAACGCGCGTACAAATCACCCAGTTGAAAATATCCTACACCATCACTAGAATCCGTCTTCAATTTTTTCTTTACCATCTTCTCCGCCTCTTCAAATTCATTTAAAGCGATCAGGGTATTGAGGTAATTGGAGTATACCGCTTGGGTTTTATTGGTTTTGTAAATCTGCTCGTAATAGAGCCGGGCTTGTTCGAACTGACCTTGCGAAAAATAATATTCGGCCAATTCCAAATCCTGTTGACCAAAAGCATTTGTCAATACAGCCAAAAAGGCCACCATGGTGAGTGCGATGGATCGGGATTTTGAATAAAAATATCTGGCCATAACTATATCTTCTTTTTGAGAGGTATTTTAGAATTTAATCGAAGAGAATCCACAATATCCTTTACAATGGGATAATGCATTTGATAACGTTCGTTTAGCAAAAGAGCTTTTTCAGAGATTTGCCTGATCTCACCTACCAAATTCCCGGCCACGTCCATTTCCTCTTTCATCGCTTTCTCAACGTAGCCATTGTCGATTTTATTTCCTACAGCATCTTTGGTGGCGTCCATTTCTAATGCTGTTTTTAAACCATCTAATTGCTTGCGGGTTCGGTCTATTTCAATTTTCACCTTGTCCGATCGTTTTCCGATATCCGGCAAAAGCTTTAAGATTGTGCGATATTTGGCAAGGGGTTCAGCCAAATGTTTTTCCATTTCCCCAAGGTAAGTCCGCTGAACATATTCCAGGTGTGCTTCTACAGAATCTGTGATCGATTGAAGTTGTGCGGTGTTTAGATCCGAAAAAATCCTTTGAGCCGAATCCAAAGCAAGAATTCTATCGTTGATTTCAATTATCTTTTGTTCTTTATTTTTAATACTATTGCAAGAGAAAAATGCAAAAGTGAGTAGCAAAAAAAGTACAACTGGCTTGATCATAGTTTTCATACGCAATTAGTAAGGACGAAGTTAATCAGACCAGTTGAGACTAATCCCAAAATCTTCTCAAATAATCAAGAATGGTTCGTACTTCTTGGTCAGCCAATGCGATCGAACCCGCACCAAGGTCTGAGTACTTCAGGAATTACCACTCCGGAAGCATCTTGATGGTTTTCGAGCAGCGCAGCCACTATCCGAGGTAAAGCGAGAGCACTGCCGTTGAGGGTGTGTACCAATTGCGGTTTTCCGTCCTTTCCTTTAAATCTACATTTTAGTCGGTTAGACTGAAAGGTTTCAAAGTTTGATGTGGAGCTCACTTCAAGCCAGCGCTGTTGTGCAGCGCTATATACTTCAAAATCGTATGTACAAGCCGAGGCAAAGCCCATATCTCCGCCACATAGTCTGAGAATTCTAAATTCAAGTCCCAATTTCTGTAAGAGGCCTTTCACATGTTCGAGCATTTCCTCTAAAATTCTATAAGAATCTGTAGGATTGGCAATTTGCACAATTTCTACTTTGTCAAACTGATGAAGTCTATTCAATCCTCGAACGTCTTTTCCATAACTTCCTGCCTCTCTGCGAAAACAGGGAGTGTATCCGGTAAGCTTAAGAGGCAATTGTTCTTCCTTCAGAATAACATCTCTAAAAATATTTGTAAGAGGCACTTCTGCTGTGGGAATCAAATACAGATTATCTACTTGCACATGATACATCTGTCCTTCTTTGTCAGGAAGCTGACCGGTGCCATAACCACTTTCTTCGTTCACCATGTGGGGCAACATATATTCTTCATATCCTGCCTTTTGCGCTTCATCTAAAAAGAAATTGATGAGAGCTCTCTGAAGTCTGGCGCCAAGATTTCTATAAACCGGGAAACCTGCTCCAGTAATTTTATTTCCCAATTCAAAATCGATGAGATCAAATTGTGAAGCAATATCCCAATGCGCTTTTGCTTCGAAATCGAATACAGGTCTTTTGCCCCATGAAAAACATTCCACGTTCTCATCAGCCCCCTTTCCAAACACTACACTTTCGTGCGGCACATTGGGCACCAAGTACAATTGGGCTTTGAGATCTTCCTCTATTTTTTGGAGACTTATTTCAAGGGCCTTAGAACTTTCCTTTAGTTCCACGGTGCGCTGCTTGCGTTGTTCGGCTTCGGCCATTTGACCGTTTTTTAATAACTGACCAATTTCCTTTGCAATGAGATTTCCTTCAGCGAGTAAATCATCCAATTCCTTATGCGTTTTCTTGCGTGAATCATCAAGCGCAAGGATATCGCTCAAGTTTTGAGAATAATCCTTGTTCCGTTTTGCCAAACCGCGTTCAATGAATTCGCGATTTTCTCTTATTTGATTTACTTGTAACATATTTTTTTGATGATCTTAATCAAGCCTCCTGGTTGTTGTTGAATGGAGCAATAAAAATGATATTGGATGAATTAGTCTTGGAAACAGCGAAAGAAAAGGCATACTTGGATGAAGAGGTATCGCTGCTATTCAATTGGGTTACTTGAGTATTCTTTTTGGGTATTGTTAAAAATAAAAAACTCCCGAGCCTAAAAAGGTCGGGAGTAAATTTTTCATACATAACCTAATCAGGCTTTCGGTGGAACTACCGAAACGTATGATTTGTTGTCTCTTTTCTTCTTGAACTCAACGATACCATCAGCCAGTGCAAAAAGAGTATGATCTTTTCCGATCCCTACATTTTCACCTGGATTGTGACGAGTTCCACGCTGACGAACAATAATATTTCCGGAGATACAAACTTCGCCGCCATATAGTTTCACGCCGAGTCGCTTACTGTGCGATTCTCTGCCGTTCTTTACTTTACCTTCACCTTTCTTATGTGCCATGGTGTTTTAAATATTATGGATCTGTTTTACTTGATCTTGATTATTTACTGTCTTTAAGTTCTTCCTGCCACTTTCTAAGTTCATCGAACTTTCCTTCAGAAGCAAGTTTTGCCTGTGCAGGCCAAGTCCCTGGGTTCTTAGATTTGATTACTCCACCGGCCTCATCGAGGATGGCGCGAAGAGCATCCACCTCTGCAGAAGCCAAATCAGCATAAGAGGCAATGCCTTTTGAGATTAATAGTTCGGCAATTTTCGGACCGATACCTTCAATCATCGTGAGGTCTTCACCTTTAGCAGCAGCCTTCGCTGGATCTGGAGCCGGAGCTGACACTTTCGCTGGAGCGGCACCTTTCTTAGCACCCGAGGCAGCAATGCCTTCTATGGTCAATTCAGTGAGATAAGCACGGAAACCATTTTTCTTCTGGTATCCTTTTCTTCTCTTCTTTTTGAAGACAATAACTTTGTCTCCTTTCAGGTGTTTCTCGATACGAGCGGTTACCTGAGCACCTTCTATAGCTGGGGCGCCAACAGTGATTTTGCCACCATCTTCGATAAGCAGAACGTTATCGAAAGCAACTTTCGATCCTTCTGTATTTTGAAGACGGTTTACAAAAACACGCTGATCTTTTTGCACTTTGAATTGCTGCCCTGCTATTTCTACAATGGCGTACATAATGATCTATGTTTATGGTTTAAAAATGGGGGGCAAAGGTACGCATATTATTGGTTTTCACAACGCCTGACCGTGGTTTTTCGTTTTTTTCAATCATTTTCGGCTCGACTTGATCAGATAAATACCTGAAAGCATAACTCCTGCGGCCAGAAAGTACCAGAAGGAGAGCACTTCACCGTCGCCTAAACCCCATGCAATGGCCACCAAAGGCATCAGAAACGTAACAGAGGAGGCAAAAACAGCATTGGTTCTTTGTGTGAGCCAAAAATATAGGGAATTGGCTACCACGGTTCCGCCCACTGCAAGTATCGTAATGAATAACAGCGAATCAAGTCCATTTGGGTTTTGGCTCACCACATCAGTTGCCCCATTCAGGAGTGTAAATATTATACACGGAATACCTATGAATAGCAGGCTGATAGAGGTAATTTGAAGTGGTTTCATGTGAGAAAGTCCGTGAGGCACTACGTTCACACTAAGACCATAAAAGGCTGTGGCTAAAACAATTAGCCAAAGAGAATCCCAATGTTCTTCTCCCCCATTCCACTTGAACGCGATCAACAATCCTGCACCAGACAGACCGACCAAGATGCCTAAAAGCTTTTTGCTGTTGCCCTCAATACCGAAGACAATCATACCCAACAAAATAGTAAAGAGTGGTGTGAGCGAATTCAGAATGCCCGCAATGCTACTCTCGTGATGTTTTTGGGCCATCGTGAATAAAAAAGCAGGCAATCCGCTACCCACAATACCCACCACGGCCAACCATTTCCAGTCGCTCTTTCGAAGCTTGGGAAGGGCCGGAAGCGAAACTGGGAGCAGAATAATAGATGCAATTGACATCCGAAGGGCGGCGACTTGCTCTGGGCTAAACACGGCTTCACCTGCCGAGTTCTGCAATCCTCGTTTCATTAGAATAAATGAACTACCCCAGGTAAGGGCCAGTGTAGCCAAAACTAAATAATGCATGG
>JAWXBG010000085.1:0-10844 GCA_034439875.1 Flavobacteriales bacterium | reverse complement strand
CCTCCCCATTGAGGTATAGCCCACGCATGTTGTCCCAAACTTGATTCCAGTACTTTTTATCTCCCGGAATTTCAAGTTTATTGGCAGCCTGATTTAGAAAAGTAAAACTCTCGGGGCCTCGAATTTCTCCTTTCGAATCTTTCCTAAAATCCTCTGAAAGTGCCGCATACCATGGAATGGCAACCGCGAAAAATGCGATAGCAGAAACCAAAATTATGTGACTTTTCTTCATGAGATGAATTCTTCCAATTATCAGAAGTTTGGTTTAAGAAGATAATGCGAGTAGAATTTATCGATTTCGTTGACGGCTTCTTCTGGTGTATCCACTAGACTAACAAGCAGCATGTCTTCGGTATTGATATTCTTTTCAGTTTCATCCAAAATTTCTTTAATCCAATGAAACAAACCTTGCCAAAAATCGCGCCCAACAAGAATAATAGGGAAACGTCCTATTTTATTGGTTTGAATAAGAGTCAAGGCTTCAAAAAGCTCATCCATCGTGCCAAATCCACCGGGCATTACAATGAAACCCTGACTATATTTTACAAACATCACTTTTCGCACAAAGAAATAATCGAAGTTGATGCTTTTATCGTGATCTACATATTGATTGCCGTGCTGTTCAAAAGGCAAAACGATATTTAATCCCACAGAATTTCCGCCGCCTTCGCGTGCTCCTTTATTCGCTGCTTCCATAATGCCGGGACCACCGCCTGTTATTACACCGTAGCCCTTCTGTGTGAGCCTGAATGCAATGTCGCGGGCTGATTCGTAATATTTATTCTCAGGCTTAGTGCGCGCTGATCCGAAAATACTAACGCAGGGACCAATCTGCCCAAGTCGATCGTATCCTTCAACAAATTCACCCATTATTTTAAAAAGGGACCATGAATCATTGCTCTTGGTTTCGTTCCATGTTCTGGGTTTAAACTTGCTGGCTACTTTGTGATCTTTATCCATAAAACTATTCTTATCGTTACTGTTCTTATACTGACAATTGGTGCAATTCGATCTCAAAAATTCATCTTTCTCCTTTGGGAACCTCTACCGCATCCTTCTCTCATCTTGGCAAATAAATGCATTAATCAGAACTTTTTGATACAATCGGAAGTTATGTTATCCCCACATCCTTTGTTGATGAATCAAGTGAACATTGAAACTTTAGAGTAGTTTTGAGTGGGTTGGTAATCTTTAGGGAATCTCTAATTTAAACTTCAGAGGAGCGAAATGTTACTACTCAAAACCACCTCAATGCCTCCAGGAGCTCGCTCGCGAAGCGGGCGCCATGCTCTCCAATGCTCATCGGAATAATACCGTTTATGTATCTGTAATAGTCCAATTCCGTTTCACTCCATTGGCCTATAGCAGTTCATTTCACGGCATTTGCCACATCATGCGTATAAAATAGTTTGGACTATTTAACCCAGAGGCCGAATTGGTATAACTTGTATAAGTATTTTTCTACAATCTAAGAAAGACGTCACATCTGCGGGGTTTCAAGGAGGAATTCCATTCGTATGAAGAAATTTTGTGAGATGATTTCGTTCGTATAGAACATAGGTGATTCCACAAAAACAACATTTCAAGGGGACCTCTAAAAGCCTGTTTTTGTTTCGCGGAGACAAATCCCGCATGATGGATGCACGCATTCAAGAGCTTTCTTATCACGGGATTTGGCCCGAACCAATTTATCAGAATTACTATAATTTTGAATTTGGTCGAAATGCGAAAGATGTTTTTTAGATGTTCCTCAATTTATATCTAATACTTAACATTTCATCGAAAAGTTTGGGCCAAGCTCCATGAAGTCGCACTTTTACTAAAAATTAAAACAATGGAACAGACGTATTACAATCCGAAAGACCTTCAGAAATTCGGAAATATTGGAGAATGGGATAAAGCCCTTGCCGACAAATTTTTTAGTTATTACGGTGAAGTCTTTGAGGAAGGAGCTCTCACAGCTCGAGAAAAAAGTTTGATCGCTTTGGCTGTTTCTCACGCCGTGCAATGTCCATATTGTATCGATGCTTACTCCACGGATTGCCTCCAAAAAGGAATTGAGAAAGAACAAATGATGGAGGCTATTCATGTAGCGGCAGCTATACGCGGTGGTGCCACACTGGTTCATGGGGTGCAAATGATGAATAAAGTTGACAAGCTTTCTTTGTAATTCTCTATAGATGAACAAATCCCTTCACGCCCGACACAACAACCTAGCCGACCCTGCAGAACAATTGAAGTTCATGAGCAATGGCATCTTTGGTGAGGCCGGTCTACCTACATTCAAGAAAAAAATTGAATCCCTAGGAATCAAAAGTCTGAGACCTTCTAAACTTGAAATATTTCAGGTGAATGTCGGATATATGTGCAATCAGGTTTGTAGCCATTGCCATGTGGATGCCGGGCCAGATCGCAAAGAAATCATGGCCCGAGAAACAATGACTCTTTGTCTTATAAAGCTTGCTGAAAGTGGCGCCCATACACTTGATATTACAGGCGGAGCACCTGAAATGAATCCGGATTTCAGATGGTTCATCGAGGAAGCTCGGAAAACAGGTGTTGCGGACATCATAGTTCGCTGCAACCTGACCATCATTTTGGCCAATAAAAAGTATCACGACCTACCTGAGTTTTTTGCAATTCATAAGTTACATGTGGTTTCTTCTTTGCCTTTTTACAAAAAAGAACGCACAGATAAGCAACGTGGCGATGGTGTCTTCGACAAGAGCATAGAAGCTCTAAAAATGTTGAATAGCGTTGGTTATGGTGAACCCAACTCTGGACTCAAACTAGACTTAGTATACAACCCCGCAGGTGCATTTTTACCTAATGATCAAGCCGGACTTGAGAGAGAATTTAAAAAAAGTTTGTACGATGACTTTGGAATCCGTTTCAATTCGCTTCTGGCTATTACGAACATGCCCATTTCTAGATATCTTGAATACCTGATTGCTAGCGATAATTATGAAGATTATATGGACATGCTTGTTAATGCTTTCAATCCATCTACCATCGACGGATTGATGTGCAGAAATACCCTGAGTATAAGATGGGACGGCTATCTGTACGACTGCGATTTCAATCAGATGTTGGATTTAAAGGTGGCTCACAGCGGCAATCACATTTCGGAAATGGATCTTCAATCTATCCAAAATCGCGATATTGTGATTTCTCAGCATTGCTTTGGTTGCACAGCGGGTTCTGGTTCGTCGTGCCAAGGGGCAACAACCTAAGAAAGAGATTTAAAAATTCAAGGTAGGACGAGCTATATTTCTGGAACTATTCAAGCATTATCCATAGTTTGACATGCATCATGCGCATTTTCAAATTTCAGGATTAGCTTTGTGCCCGAAAATATTTGACCTTATTCAAAATAAATCTATTAGTAAAAACCATGAGAGTAACAGTAGTAGGAGCAGGAAACGTAGGGGCAACTTGTGCCGATGTGCTGGCACACAGAGAAATTGCCAACGAGGTTGTCTTGGTTGATATCAAGGCCGGGTTTGCAGAAGGAAAAGCACTCGATATATGGGAAACAGCACCTATCAATTTATACGACACCCGCACTATAGGTTCCACTGATGATTACTCAAAAACAGCCGATAGCGAGGTTGTGGTTATTACAAGTGGACTGCCGCGCAAACCTGGAATGAGTCGCGATGATTTGATCGCAACAAACGCTGGCATTGTGAAAAGTGTTACCGAAAATGTAGTTCGCTATTCTCCCAACGCCAAGATCATAGTTGTGAGCAATCCATTGGATGTAATGACATACTGCGCTTACCTCACTGCAAATGTGGACAGCACCAAGGTCTTTGGAATGGCCGGAATCCTTGATACAGCGCGCTACAGAGCGTTCTTGGCTGAAGCACTGGATTGCAGCCCGAAGGATATTCAAGCAGTACTTATGGGCGGGCATGGCGACACAATGGTTCCTCTGCCCCGCTACACCACGGTAGGTGGAATTCCTGTTACAGAATTGATTGATGAGGAAAAACTCAATGCTATTGTGGAACGCACAAAAACAGGTGGTGGAGAAATCGTAAACTTATTGGGCACTTCAGCATGGTACGCTCCAGGAGCCGCTGCTGCTCAAATGGTTGAAGCCATTGTAAGAGATCAGAAAAGAATATTCCCTTGTTGCACATGGCTTACCGGTGAATACGGACTGAAGGATATTTACTTGGGTGTACCCGTAAAACTCGGGAAAAATGGAATTGAGAAAGTTATAGAATTGAAGCTGAACAAAGAAGAAATGGATTCACTGCATTCCAGTGCTAAATCCGTGAAAGAAGTGATGAATGTTCTTGACAACATGAATAAGGTTTCAGCCTAATAATCAGATTTTTAGGGATTCCCTGGACTTCAGAAAAAGCCGTCTTGAAAAGGACGGCTTTTTCTTTGTACCGAATTTCCCCCTATTCGCTCCGAAAATCGATCAGATATAACCAAATACTCAATCTTACGTTTGATCTCCAATCACATCAGTAATTTCGACTTATAAAAGCAGGAAATCTTACTTTTAGAAATTGATTGTGCATTCTTATCATAATATTGAATGAAAAATCACGAGAGAACCTTTGAGGGAACAAAATTCTCCCTTTTTTTCAATAGATTACAGAATTTATAATCGCCCACCATTAACAACCAAAACCAATTGAACATGCTCAAGCACCTGGCATTTTTCTTGATCTTTGCACTCTCTACAACTTTTGTTGATGCTCAAACCCGCCGCAGGGTGAACAACACAGGAGTTTCATCACCATACAACAATCTTCAAACCGCCATCGACGATTGTGTCACTGGAGACATCATCATTGTGGAGCATTCGGACATCAGTTATGGGAATGTGATCGTAAATAGAAACATTACAATTTATGGTCCTGGGTATTTCCTTCAAGATAATTGGGTAACTGATAGCACCCAATGGGATTTCAGGCCAGCCACCATTTCAAACGTTTCTTTCCAACTTGGAGGAAGTGGAGCCACCATTCAGGGAATGACAATAACCAATGGCATTGTGGAGCAATGCGATAGCCTTGAAATTAGCAGAAACAGGATCACAAACAGCCTAAGATTAGGAACAACGGGAATAGCCAAAAACGTAGTGCTCACACAAAATTTCATTGAAGGCTCCGCTCCTATTTTAGTCGATATTTTGAATGCTACAAACTATCTCATCTCCAACAATTACATTAAGAATATCAATGGATCATCTACGCACGCCATCAACGTTTCTTCCGGAAATGGCCTCATCCTAAATAACCTCTTTCTGGGTGCTCCGGATAATGTATTTAAAAACTCTGTCGTACAAAACAACTACTTTGAAAACAGTGAAATTGATGCAATCAACAGTTCTAATTTAAGTGTAACCCACAACATTGGACGAAGTAATTTTTTGGCTACCAATTATGGCGGGATCGTTAATAATAATATTTCGAATGTTGAACCCGATTCCTTGTATTGTTTCGATATGAGTATTAGCCCTGATTACGTCTATAAATTGTACAACCCCAATCCTGCGAACCCTATTTTGATACCTGGTGCAGATGGAAAGACTCGTGTGATGTACGGTGGAGCTCTTCCTTATAAGCCAAGTGGAATGCCTCCAATACCAAGTGTTTGGTTGGTTTCGGGAAGTAGCACCGGCACTACTACAAGCGGATCTACAGTAGAGATCAAAACCAAATCGAGGAAATAATGCGTTACTATTTCCTCTTAGCACTCCTATGCTCACAGTTATTGAGGGCACAGGAGCCAATACCAAATGTGATACGGGTAAATCCGCTTTCCACAAGCACAGCAGAGTTTCACTCGCTGCAAGCTGCTGTAAATGCCTGGGTGCCTGGGTATGAGATATGGGTAGAGAATGTTTGCACAGGACCATGGTTGTCGTGTTCGAGTTTCATAGAAAATGTTAATATCAATGTGCCAGCAATAATTCGAGGCTCAGGTTATTTTTTGGGAATCAACAATATTTATTCGGACATCAATGATCTTGGTTCTTTCGGTACAATACACCTAGCTGCGGGCAGCAGTGGTTGCAATATTTCAGGGTTAATAATCAATCAACTCATCATCAGTGCTTCATTTACCAATGTCGAAAGTTGCCTTATTTCAAATGTAAATTGTCTTTCGTCCAACAATTTTATTGAGCGAAACTACATTCAAGCCGCCTCTCCCGGACAACTTTCTCTCAGATTTGGTGGCTTCGGAAATACAATCCGAAATAATTTTATCGGATCATTTGACGGCACCGCTCCGAGTACTTTAAGTATAGAACAATTGGGGAGTTTCCCGAATTTCTTTGTCAGCAATACTGTTGCCGGTGGACTATCAAGATTTCAATCAAGTATATTGGAAGAAAATATATTTTTCAATCATCAATTCGAAAACATCGATGACTGTATCATCACTTTCAATTTGTTCAATCAGTCCATGCCTGCTTTACCCGAAGATACGGGAGGCGAAGTGAATGATCAGTGTCAAGTATTTTGCAATAGCTCCAATCAGTTCAATTTAGACACACCTTATTTTATCGGAGGAGTTGGAGATATGCAGTGGATGCCCATTGACTTCTCCCCCGCTGTGGGAATTACATCAAATGGAGGTACTGCCGGCATGTACGACGGAGAAATAAATTCTTACAGAACATCGGGACTTAGTTTAGATCCTCTTATTAGTTCAATGGATGTACTTCCATGTGTTGAGCCGGGTATCACATTGATGCCTGTGACCATAATCAGCACTTCGACCACTGAAATTCCTGTTCTCGTTGCAGAGTATTTTTTCGATCAAGATCCTGGCATTGGTTTAGGCATTCCCTATGTGTTTACTGATGCTTTGTTAGGCCCCATGTTTATGTTTGCAGACATTGCATCTTTAGAGCCCGGTGTTCACATCATAGGTCTTAGACTCATTGATTTTAATGGGAATTTTAGTTTAACACAAGAGCGCAGTTTCGAGATCAAACCAGAAAATGTACTTGCAAATATTATTGGATTTGAATATGTAATAGACACCGACAATGGATTCGGCACGGGCACATTCGTTTCTACTGCAAATCCTGAAAGCAGTGTAGATTTCACCACTATGATCAGTGCTTCAAACTTAAGTGAAGGCTTTCATCAAATTATGTTTAGGTCATACGATTCCGACGGAAGTATTGGAGTAACTCAAGTTAAAACGGTTTTTTGGTTGGACGATGAAAATGGAAATGGGGTTGACGATCCGAATACAGAAATAGTATCACTTTTTGTTGGATCAGATCCGGGAATAGACAATACGCCAGAATTCAGTATTTCCAATCTCGATAATTTTGGTAGTGTACTCAGTTTTATGTTTGAAGAAGAAGGTTTTCATGATGTCAATATCCGAGTGAAAGACAACTTTGGACAGTGGAGCACAACCCAGGTAAAATCAGTGTATGTATTGCGGGAGGAAGAACCCACACCAAATTTAGAGAGAATAGAATATTACATAGACAATGATCCTGGATATAATGACAGTCCGAGTTTTATACTTCCACAGCAAATATCATTTGAGGGATTGTTCACCGTGCCTTTAGAAGGAGTTATAGGAGGATATCATACTCTCTTTTTCAGATCAAAAGATGTTTCCGGCGATTTTAGCACTACCCAGAAGAAGCTAGTTTATGTAATGGATGGAGGTTTCATGGCGGCAGATCTAAACGACGATGGAATTGTGAATATTACAGATCTATTGATTTTGATATCAAACTATGGTTGCTCATCACTTATTTGTATTGGAGATATTACAGGTGATGGAGTAACGAACATAACAGATCTGTTAACTTTTATATCCTACCTCGGAGAGCCCGGACCGCCGCCGGTAGGACCATAATGGATGTTGTGAAAACCTGTTCTATGTCTCGCTGTAGCCGATGTTACGCTTCCTCATTCTATGAATACTACACGCCCTGTAATTCTTATACCGTTTGGATTTACGTGATATTCCAATTTCGTTTCAGTGCATTGAATTAAACCCAGAATCCGCATTGGGATTCGATATGATTTGGTAGAAACCCCAAAGATAGCAAGTGCTGTCGCCAGATTTTTATTTGATGGTGTATATTCATACATCAAGAATAAAAATCGAGAAAGTGCTTGATATCAAAGGTGGGTAGCGCTGCAATAGATTTCCAATGCGGATTCTGGGTTTAAGGAGCCCTCAGGCCATACAAAACGTATTCAATCGATTTCTCAGCAACACCAGACCGGTGGATGCCTTTTCAGGAATGAGTTCAATATTCTGGACAGCGCTTACATCTGGAATTTCTGGGTCGATAACAAACTTTTTGACGTTGCTACCTGGAACCATAATCAGTCCTGCGGCAGGATAAACAAGCAAAGATGTGCCCACAACCACAAAAAAATCGGCCAAAGAAATCCATTCAACTGCCTTCCCAATCAATGGGACTTCTTCTCCGAACCAAACAATGTGCGGACGAAGTTGAGACCCTTTTTCACATATATCGCCTTCGTTCAATTCCACCCTATTGATATCATAAACAAGAGAAGGATCAATGGTGCTTCGGCTTTTCCGTATTTCGCCATGTATGTGCATAACCTGCGAAGAGCCAGCCCTTTCATGCAAATCGTCGACATTTTGAGTTACGATGCGCACATCAAAATCTTTTTCCATTTCGGCCAAAATTAAATGACCAGCATTGGGCTTGGCTTCCATTACATTTTTCCTCCTCAGATTATAAAAGTGGAGCACCAAATTTCGATTTCGATACCATCCCTCTGGAGAAGCCACATCTTCTATTCGGTGTCCCTCCCAAAGACCTCCTGCACCCCGAAAGGTAGAAATTCCGCTCTCAGCGCTCATCCCAGCACCTGTGAGTACTGCCAATACTGGTTTTTTAGTTGCTTTCATTGATGTAAAACGTGAAAATCTGTATCAAAAGAAAAGTAAATTTCATCATGTCAGAAAGAATTCTTATCCTTGCATTCACCTGAACAACCTATTGAATGCAATGATAACCGAAGTAAGTGCCGGAGTATTCATTTCTGTAGACACTAAATACGAAATGATTCTAAGTCATCCCCTAAATCAGAATTTTGTTTTCTCGTATGCTATTTGCCTCGAGAATCGAAATGACTTTTCTATTCAATTACTCCGTCGCCATTGGTTCATATATGATTCTTGCGGGATTCACCGCGAAATTGAAGGTCCAGGGGTTGTCGGCGAACAACCCGTTTTGCTACCCGGAGAAAAGTTTTCCTATAGAAGTGCCTGTGATTTGAGAACCGAAAGAGGTAAAATGAAAGGGTTTTACACCATGCAAACCATTGGCAATAAAGGTTTTTTCAATGTCCGTATACCGGAATTCAGCCTAGAAACTCCTTATTCGCGCAACTAGAAGGCTTTCTAGGCGCGTTATTGTTTCCCTATTTTTCCATTAAATGTTATGAGAGATAGTGCTTTAATCAAAAAGCTTAATTACATTTGACGCAAACTGATTCTTCGTAACTTTTTTGTTTACAAAGAAGTACAAAGAGTTCAGTTGAAATTAGTATCATTAAACAATTTTTTTTAGATGAACATTTTTGTTTCAGGCTTAAGTTATAGCCTTTCGAGCGACGAGCTCACAGAAGTTTTTGCTCAATTTGGAACCGTTGCTTCTGCAAGGGTTATTACAGACAAACAAACCGGCCGCTCACGTGGATTTGGTTTTGTTGAAATGCCTATGGATGAAGAGGCGCGCAACGCAATTTCACAGCTTGACCAGGCTGATGTAAAAGGGAGGAAGATCGCAGTGAAAGAAGCAGAAGAGCGTGCTCCGCGTACCAATGATCGTCCACGCAATAGCTTTGGCGACGGTGGTGGAAGCGATGGCGGTGGTTACAAGTCAAACCGTTATTAATTAACGAATTCTCTGAACACCAATATAAAAGGCCACATAAGTGGCCTTTTTCTTTTATCTGTAGCGGGATCGGGAATTGAACCCGAGACCTCATGATTATGAATCATGCGCTCTAACCATCTGAGCTACCCCGCCATTTTTTAGCGGGCGCAAATATAATCGGAATTGATAAATAGAAAAGTGCGATCAAGACTTTTACCAAATTGTACCTCTAAAAATCTCACGGCATTGTGAGAGAAAAACACTAAACTTGCAAAAACCCAACAACAACGAGATGACAAAGACAAAAATGGAGCTGGAGTACATCATGAAAACTTCCGACCACATTCTGTTCACATGTATAAGCACTCCCAGTGGATTGGCGGAATGGTTTGCCGATGATGTAAATGTGAAGGGCGAAGTCTATACATTTATTTGGGAAGGTGAGCAAAGAAGCGCCGAATTGGATACTGTGAAAAAAAATATTTCCGTGAAATTTCATTGGATCGATGAAACAAAGGAAAAGACCTACTTTGAGATGAGGATCCGTCACGACGATATGACCGGTGATGTCGCCCTAATTATTACCGATTTTACAGAACCCGACGAAATGGAAGAATACAAGATGTTGTGGGATGGCGCCGTGGAAAAGCTTATGCGCATCATTGGAGCGTAAAGAGAGTCTAAATTGGACCCCTCATATAGAACACATCTTGAGGCTGTGTTGATTTAGCCCATATTTTGCAGATGGAATCTATTACGTCGCTGAAAGTCTACAATGACGGGTGCTTTCTCGATTTTGATTTTCAACGGATTTCTAATACGCTTTCAAATAAAAATCTGGCGAGAGCACTTGCTATCTTTGGGGTTTAGCACTTCATGCCGAATCCCAATGCGCATTCTGGGTTAAATGGTCCATGCTGCATTGCGCATCGGAAGTTTTTTTTAGGTAATGTGTTGCAGCATCTTGCAT
>JAWXBG010000084.1:0-17867 GCA_034439875.1 Flavobacteriales bacterium | reverse complement strand
CTGTAATGCGCATGGGATGTTTTTGTTGGGCAATGCGCTGCAGCATCTCGCATTCACGAAAGGGTAAATGCCGTTAGAGTAGGTGGTGTCTCGGCGGAGCCGAGATTACAGATACAAAAACCCAAAGCAAGCGATAGAAAAATTGCACCCTATTTTTGCCGATGAATGCCGTATTCTATCGCTTAGATTTGAGAATCCCGCACGCATTTTACAAAAATTGCCCTAATGCGTAATGCGGGATAAACGGTATAAAAATCTGGCGAGAGCACGTGCTATCTGTGGGGTTTAGCCCTTCATAGCGAATCCCAATGCGGATTCTGGGATTATGGTACAATTTCGTTTCACTCCATTGGCCTATTGCAGCTACTCTATGGGCATTTACCACTTCATGCATGCAAGATCCGGCAGCGCATTGCA
This sequence comes from Flavobacteriales bacterium, assembly GCA_034439875.1. GTDB lineage: Bacteria > Bacteroidota > Bacteroidia > Flavobacteriales_D > Sanyastnellaceae > JAWXBG01. The sequence continues at coordinate 17,450 of JAWXBG010000084.1, read as the reverse complement.
CACAACAGACTTCGAATGCGCAATGCAGGATGGACCATTTATTAAGTAACATTGGTATTATTTCCTTCGCGCAATATTTCAAAAGGAAGAGCGTATTGTAATTTCGGGGAAATTTCCGGGAGGAAGAAACAATCTGATTTGTCCAAACTCAAACGAAAGTCTTTATGGTTTTGGTTGGTCTTCCTTTCAGGCTTGATCTACTTTTGGTTTTGTCTTCCTCGACCGCTGTTCAATTCCAGTTACAGCACAGCTCTGTATTCTTCTGACGGCATTCTTCTTAGCGCAGTTATTGCTGATGATCAGCAATGGCGTTTCCCTGAACTCGATTCGGTTCCAAACAAATTCGGCAAAGCACTTGTAGCCTTTGAAGATAGTCATTTTTACAATCATGGAGGTATCTACCTGCCCTCTCTTTTGCAGGCACTATTTGAGAATATATCGGGCAAACGAAAGAGAGGAGCAAGCACAATTACAATGCAAGTGGTTCGCATGAGTAGAGGAAATCCTCCGAGGACGATTGCAGAAAAAATTTCGGAGATGGCAAGAGCCATGAGGTTGGAGCTTACCAATTCTAAAGAGGAAATACTCGGCTATTATGCAAGTCACGCGCCCTTCGGAGGCAACGTTGTAGGTCTGGATGCCGCGTCGTGGAGGTATTTCGGACGCACTCCCGATCAGCTTAGTTGGGCCGAATCCGCAACGTTAGCTGTACTTCCAAATGCACCTTCGCTCATTTTCCCGGGGAAAAATGAAGAGAAATTAAAGGCTAAAAGAGATCGTCTACTTGATAAACTTTTTCAGCAAGGACATATATCCTCTTCTATGCTCGAACTAGCAAAGTTGGAACCTTTGCCGAGCAAACCATTTCCACTTCCACAAAAAGCCTCTCACTTATTGAACACAACGGTTCGCGCTTTTGGCAAAGGCAAGAGATATAAAACAACCATACAGAATGTCATTCAATTACGTGTTCAGGAAATTGTAGACAGACATACTTCCAACCTGCGTTGGGATAATATTCATAACATCGCAGTACTTGTGCTCGAAAGTAAAACAGGAAATGTGCTAGCCTACATAGGGAATTCAAACGATGCTCAGAATAGTCAAGGAAACGCAGTAGATATTATTCAAGCCAGACGAAGCACAGGCAGTATTTTAAAACCATTTCTGTACGCGGCAATGCTTGAAGATGGACTTATGTTGCCTAATACTTTATTTCCAGATTACCCTGTTCAATATGATGGGTTTTCCCCAAAAAATTTCAGCGAAAGTTACGATGGTGCTGTTCCTGCAAGCCTTGCCCTCACTCGTTCTCTGAATGTTCCTAGTGTATTTATGTTGAAAGAATACAACTATCCCCGCTTCTACCACATGCTTCAAAAAATGAATTTCCGACATTTAGATCAACCGGCAGAACATTATGGATTGTCGCTTATTCTTGGAGGAGCAGAATCTAGTTTGTGGGATATTACTCAAGCATACGCTTCACTTTCTCAAATACTCGATCAATGGAATAGTAGTAACGGAAAATATTCTTCGGATGTATGGGAGCAAGGTTCATGGTTAGAGGAAATAAATAGCAACAATGAGAACTCTGTTATAGGAGAAGCACCCGTTTTGTTGAGTGCTGCATCCGTTCATTCTACCTATGAAGCGCTTTTAAATGTGAACAGACCCGATCAAGAGCTTGGTTGGGAAAGTTATTCAGGATCCGCTCCCATTGCATGGAAAACCGGAACCAGTTTCGGTAATCGCGATGCTTGGTCTGTGGGCACTACGCCTGAGTATATAGTTGGAGTTTGGGTTGGAAATCACGATGGACAAGGTCGTCCGTTTCTCACAGGTACTTCCGCTGCTTCGCCTGTGATGTTCGATGTTTTCGATTGTCTCGAAAAAACTACATGGTTCAATAAACCGTTTGACGACATGATCAAATTGGAGATTTGCAAAGAAAGTGGTATGAAAGCAGGTTCCTATTGCGATCATATTGACAGTGTCTACGTGCCTGAAGGAGGAAGAAATACAACAGTATGTTCATACCATCAGCGCGTTCATCTCTCGTCGGATGGTCAATTTCAGGTTACACAGTCATGCAACCAGGAATTGGGAATGGTAGATCAAAACTGGTTCATCCTTCCTCCTATTCAATCCTATTACTACAAAGTGAAACATCCCACTTATCGCGAATTACCTGCTTTTGCTCCTGGTTGTGGGGCTGAGGAGTTTAATCCAATAGGCCTTATTTATCCAAAATCAGACATGCGATTGTTTATCTCCACTGGCTTTGATGGCAAAAAGCTGCCGATCGTTTTAGAGGCCACACACTCGAGAACGAATAAAAAAATATTCTGGCATCTGAACAGTGAATATTTGGGTGAAACCAATGAGAGCCACAAAATGAGTATTGAACCCACTGAAGGAAAGCACCTTTTGACACTAGTGGATGAAGATGGACATAGGCTTGAAAAGTGGATTGACATAGTGACCCGTTAATGAAAACTTTTTTGGTTCAATAGTTGTTGTTTGGAGGTTCACTTGAACGAGCACAAAGAACTTCTAAGAGACCATTCTTACGAAATCCCTTGTTTTCAGTTAAATTTCGTTCTGTTCTTTAACTTTTTTTTGGCAGACGAGTACAAACACCCAACTAATTTTGACATTAGGATCAAATTACATGAAGAAAATAAAAACCCTTACAGCAACTCTATTATTCGGGTTGCTTTTTACATCACTATGTTCAACGGCTCAGGTCAAAAGTGAGACTGCAACCGTAGATAAATTCGCAACATTGCTTCACTACATCGAGAGGATGTATGTGGACTCTGTGAATGCTGAAGACCTCACGGAGCGGGCCATTATTTCTTTACTTCAAGAACTAGATCCACACTCTGTGTATTTGAGCAAAGAAGAATTGCAAGAAGCCAACGAACCTTTGCAGGGAAGTTTTGAAGGAATTGGAATTCAATTTCAGATTCTTCACGACTCAATACTGGTAGTGAATCCTATTGAAGGAGGTCCGTCGGAAAAACTTGGCATTAGGGCTGGTGATAAAATCGTAGAAATCGAAGGGAAAACCGTAGCTAATGTAGGGATCACGAATAGCGATATCACATCTAGTTTGCGCGGAACTAAAGGAACAAAAGTGAAAATTGGCATTTGGAGAAAGGGAGTAAAAGAGATTCTTCGATATGAAATAGTTCGCGACAAAATCCCAATCTTCAGTATTGATGCTAGTTACATGGCCAACCCGACTACAGGTTACATCAAAGTGAGTCGATTTGCTAAAACCACAACCGAGGAATTGCGCAAGGCTCTGGATGATTTGAAAAGTCAAGGGATGAAAGATCTCATTTTGGATTTACAGGGTAATGGCGGTGGGCTCTTGAATTCGGCGATTGAAATGGCTGATGAGTTTATCAGTGGCGATCGTTTATTGGTCTATACTGAAGGGAGAAGTTTTCCGCGTGAAGATTTCCGTGCGAATGCCAAAGTGGCCGGTCGTTTTGAAAAGGGCAAAGTCATTGTTTTGATTGATGAATCTTCAGCTTCTGCAAGTGAAATTGTGAGTGGAGCTATTCAAGACTGGGACCGAGGATTGATCATTGGACGAAGGTCTTTTGGAAAAGGACTTGTGCAACGTCCGGTACCATTACCCGATGGAAGTGCAGTAAGACTAACAGTTCAAAAGTATTTCACGCCTAGTGGAAGATGCATTCAAAAACCATACGACGATGGACTTGAGGCGTATTTGAGCGATAAGAAAAACAGATATGAAAAAGGAGAATATTTCAGTATCGACAGTTTGGCGTTCCCTGACTCATTGAAGTTCTTTACAAACATCAAGAAGCGCGCGGTTTATGGAGGTGGAGGAATTCTACCTGATATTTTTGTTGCACTTGATACAACAGAAAGCAGTGCATATTTCTCCGAATTACTCCGCACCGGAATCAACAATGACTGGGTGCTCGACTACGTAGATGCGGAGAGGGAAAAATTGAAAAGGGCCTACCCAACACTCGATTCCTTTGTAGCTCATTATGAGGTACCTTCTTCGGGCATCCAAGAAATGATAGACAAATTGGAGGCGAAGGGTGTTCCTTTCAACAAAGCCGAATATACTATTTCAGAGAGAGCTATTCGATTGCGAACTAAAGCTTTGGTGGCCCGAAATCTTTTTGATTATTCCGCTTTTTACCGTGTTATCAATGATCTCAATCCCGCCTATGTGAAAGCCGTGAAAGCGCTTGAAGACGGTACATTTGAAAAATCAAAGTTGGCCCACAGCGATTTTAAATAACAGACTATTAAGATTTCTCAACTAAAGGTTTGTCTAATTTTGTGTCGCTCTTTATAAATAAACATAACAATAAATCAACCTACTACGATGAGTAATGGAATAAAAATCGGATTGCTGGCAGTAATTGCTGTTGCTCTTGGTTTCCTTGCTGTGAAGGCATATAATGGAAAAGACCAAACTATTCAAAGTCGCTCCGTGAACGGTGCCTCAGATGCCGCAAACGACAAGGGTTCTATGTCCAATCCGAAGCCAAATACTTTTTACCCTGTAACTGATGGAAAAGACCCGTTGGCAGGAAATCCTCAAGCGGTAAACCCTGCTGACCAAGCCAACGCAGCCTCAACTGTGGGAGAAAAGTCTAAAGCACTTCCAAAAACAACCATCAAATGGGAAGAAACGAGCCATGATTTTGGCAACATTGCAGAAGGAGATCGTGCCGAATACACCTTTAAGTTTACGAATGTCGGTTCCGAACCTTTGATAATCGAAAACTGTAAAGCTGGCTGCGGATGCACTGTTCCTACTTGGCCTAAAGAACCTATTTTACCTGGTAAGTCAGATCTAATCAAGGTTTCGTTCAATTCATCTGGAAAACCTGGCATGCAATCTAAAGATGTAACAGTAACAGCAAACACTGAAAACATTAATTCGAAACTTACCATTAAAGCAAATGTTGCTGGCAAAACGGGAGCAACTTCTCCACAAGAAGCAAAAGCGAAAGTGAAGAATTAAGTTCGAGCAAAAAATAGAAAGCCCTAACGTTTGTTAGGGCTTTTTGTTTTATTCAATAATGGGTAACCCACTTATTAGAACTTTGGACACTACTGCAATATTTCATCAATTGCCTTGGCCAAAACTCTATCTTTCTCCGTGACGGTGTCACCGGCATCGTGAGTGCTGAGCTCAATACGCACATAATTGAAAACATTGAACCAAGCCGGATGATGATTTATCCGTTCTGCAATAAAACCGACCCGCGTCATAAAAGTAAAGGCTTCCTGAAAGTCCTTAAACCTAAACTCCCTGACTAGTTTGTTGTCTATTTCCCGCCACATAAATTGAGTATGTTTCTGTTTAATAGACCAAAGGTAGAAAAGACTTGCTCCAAATACTGAAAATCAAAGTTGAATAACTCAAACGAAGAAAGGGTATTCCAAACCATTTCTGTGCGATACTTGCAACAGCATAGGAAATATTTTCATGAAACAGATACCCTTTTCTCCCCCACACATAGATCAAACCACTATTGACGCAGTGGTAGAAGTGCTGAAAAGCGGCTGGATTACCACAGGTCCGCGTGTTCGAGAACTGGAATCGGAGATCGCGAAATATGTCGGAACGGATCATGTTCTTTGTCTCAATTCATGGACCAATGCCGCCGAACTTGTGTTGAGATGGTTTGGAGTTGGTCCGGGCGATGAGGTAATTCTCCCTGCATATACCTATGCCGCCACAGCCAATATTGTTTGTCATCTAGGAGCCACACCCGTCCTCATAGACTCAGAAAAAGACAATTTCCTCATCGATTTGAATGCGTTGAAAGCAGCAATCACGGTTAATACAAAAGTGATCATGCCCGTGGATATTGGCGGGCTGCCGGTCGATTATGATCAAATAAATGCCATTGCCAAAGAGTATGCGCACCTTTTCAATGCTTCCAATGATGTTCAAAAAATGCTCGGACGTACTTTAGTTTTGGGTGATACTGCACATTCATTTGGGGCCACATATAAAGGCAAGAAATGTGGTGCTCAAACCGACGTCATGGTTTTTAGTTTTCATGCCGTAAAAAACTTAACTACAGCAGAAGGGGGCGCAGTAACTATTCAGTTGCCCGAGCCTTTCAACAACCAAGATATACGCAAGAGTTTAAATATTTCTGCTCTTCACGGTCAAACCAAAGATGCTCTTTCAAAAACACAGGCTGGTCAATGGCAATATGACATCATAGAAGCCGGATATAAATGCAATCTCACGGATGTGCATGCTGCAATAGGCCTTTCGGGTCTCAAAACCTATGATTCACTAAATCTTCCGGCGCGTCAAAAAATATGTGAGCGCTACAACGAATTCTTTCGAGAGTTTGATTGGGCCATTACTCCTGAATTTAAGACAGAAATGGCAGTGAGCTCGTATCATTTGTATATGCTTAGAATTAATAGGATTTCAGAAGCCCAGCGCGACGAAGTGATAGATTATTGTGCCCAACAGGGAGTCTCTACGAACGTGCATTTCCAACCATTGCCTCGTTTAAGTTTCTATAAAAATCTCGGTTATCAGGAAAACGATTACCCACATGCAATGAAACAATTCGCCTCTGAAATTTCGCTACCTGTGTATATGGATTTATCAGAAAGTGATCAGCTTGTTGTAATGAATACTTTAAAGCAAGGGGTTGAAAACATACTTTGATGAGCAAACGGATTTTTGATATTGTTTTCAGTCTCTTCTTTCTGTGTATTGCTCTGCCATTGTTCTTACCTATTTGTATTTGGGTTCTTTTAGATGCCGGTTGGCCAGTTTTTTTTTCGCAGGAGCGAGTGGGTAAAAATGGTCAACCTTTTCGTTTGCTTAAGTTCAGAACAATGCATCGCCGAAGCGAAAAAACCGGTCAGCTTACCGTGGGAAGCCGTGATTCGAGAATTACGAAATCCGGGTTTCACCTGCGCAAATACAAGTTGGATGAGCTGCCCCAACTGTTCAATGTCTTAATAGGTGATATGAGCCTTGTGGGCCCAAGGCCTGAAGTGCCTCGTTATGTGGCGGCTTACAATGAGGAGCAAAAAAAGGTATTAAGGGTTAAGCCCGGGATCACCGACCATGCATCTCTTTTGTATTTCGAGGAAGCGGAGCTACTTGCAAAAAGTCCAAATCCTGAGGAAATGTATTTGAATGAAATCATGCCTGCCAAACTCAAACTCAATTTAGAGTATATTCAAAATCAGAACTTTACTGCTGATTTGGTTATCATTTTCAAAACCATTGGCCGCATGATAAGTTGATAAACAGCCACTTAGAAAGGTTATCAATTTGCAACAAATCCCCTTATTTTACGTACAAGTCAACTTGTGATTTATAATTATATTAGATGTTGATAGTCAATAAGATAACTATAATTGGGTATTACATTGTACACCGCAACCTTTTGAACAAAAATGAAGTCTTTCATTTGTAAAACACAGCTAAATCATGACCAAAGAAACCTGCGACAAATGTAAATTTGCAGGCCACTGACGACTTAATACAAAGAATGCCACTTCACCTACCACCCCTTCGAACGATATTTTTGTGTCTTATTCTGAGCCTTTTTGTCTCTGAGGTTTTTTCTCAGTGTGGGGCGGATGCTGGACAAAATGTCACCATTTGTCAAGGTCAATCTGTTCAATTAGGTGGTTCTCCATCCGCTTTTGGTGGAAATGGATCTTATGTTTATAATTGGAACAATGGCGCAAATGATGTGGCAAATCCTTCCGTATCGCCAAATGGGACCACCACCTACACATTGACCATTGACGACGGTGATGGTTGTGTAGCGACAGATCAAATAGTTGTCACTGTTCTTCCATCGCCGAATGCAGGATTTAATGCAGGTCCACTTAATGAGTGTGCCAATGTTCCCATCACTTTCACTAATACTACCACTGCTTGTCCAAGTTGTGATTATACTTGGGATTTCGATGATGGAAGTACTTCTTCATTGAGCAATCCAGTTCATACATTTAACAGTGCAATTGGCAATGGCACAGAAATGTTCACTGTAGTGCTGACTGTAGAGGCTGCTAATGGCTGCACAGACATTCAAACCTTAAATATTACGGTGGATGAAATACCGGACCCTGTCTTAGAGGCCCCACTTTCGGGTTTTTCTCAATGTTCGGGAGATCTTAATTATACTATCACAGTATTCGACAATTCCTCCCCATCCAACAATGACAATTACAGCATAGACTGGGGGGATGGAAGTACATTATGGACATCCACTAACGCTCCAACGGGTATCTCTCATACCTATAATGGGTCGGAGGTATGGGACCTAATTTATACCATAACGGGAGACAATGGATGCACCAACAGTGAAACCATTTTTGTTTCGAATATTACAAATCCTTCTATAGGCGCGGCAAATCCCGGTGGTACACAAGGATGTGGCCCCCTCGATATTTGTTTCCCATTAAACAACTATGTGGCCAATCACCCAAGCACCACCTATGTAGTGAACTTTGGGGATGGTTCGCCCACCATATTTTTGAATCACCCACCACCTACCGAAATTTGTCATACATACGCTGGTACTTCATGCATCACGAATCCTGCAGGTTACACATTCAGCATCACTGCACAAAACAATTGTGATGTTTCTTTGGCTACGGTATCCCCAGTAAGAGTTTATAACGCACCTACAGCAGCATTCACAGCAACGCCAGTTCCGGCTTGTGTAAATACCTCAGTTACCTTTATCAATAATTCGGTTTTAGGGTATAATCAATCGTGCAACACAACTGCTCAATTCACATGGAATTTTGGAGATGGAACTGCTGACGTCATAACTCTTAGCGCAGCAAGTCAATCGCATGTTTATACTTTGCCAGGAACATATACTGTTACTCTTACCGCTGCAAACTCTTGTGGTTCCTCGAACACTTCGCAGCAAGTATGTATAGAAACAGCACCTTCCCCACTCTTTACTGCAAGTCCCCTGAGCGGTTGCACACCATTAAATGTTACTACAGACAATCTTTCGAATAATGGAATTCCGTGTTCACTCTCTACTACATGGTTGGTAGATTACATAGATGCACCATGCAACCCGGACAATGGAGCATATACTTATACAGGAGGTACTAATTCTTCGAGTTTAGAACCTCAGTTTCAGTTTACTTCTGTTGGAACTTACATTGTTCGTTTGCGCATGACGAATTCATGTGGAATCTTTGAAGACACTGAATCTATCGTAGTTAATACAGTACCCGAAGTATTTGTGAACGCCATCAGTTCTATTTGTGCAGGTAGCTCTGTATCGCCATCGGCTGTGGTAGATAACTGTGGATTGCCTATTCTCAATTATTCATGGACAATGACAGGTGGAAGTCCGGCATCTTCAAGCAGTGCAAGTCCAGGAGCAGTCTCTTACGCTAATTCCGGTAATTATACCGTTTCATTGACTGCAACAAATGCATGCGGACCTGGCACTGCAAGCACACCTGTATCTGTACTCCCAATACCCGATGTACAAGTAGATTCGAACGATGCAAATGATGAGATATGTTCTGGTACATCGGTAACCCTTACTGCTTCGGGAGCATCTACATATACATGGCCTGGATATGGCAGCGGATCTTCCATAACAGTTAACCCCACCGGTACTACAACATACAATGTGAACGGTGTAAGCGGATCATGCACGGATGCGTCATCCATAACGATTACAGTTAACCCCTTACCTATTCCCTCTGCAGCCGGTATTTATGCCATTTGTGCAGGAGAATCGATCATTATCGGAGCAAATGTAGCTGGCGGCACAGCACCTTATGTAAGCTATGCATGGACACCGGCCGCCTCTCTCACTGGTGCAGGAACCGCTAATCCAACTGCAAGCCCAGCCACAACAACTAATTATAATGTAGCTGTAACAGATAGTGAAGGATGCATTGGAAACGGAACAGTCCCTGTCACAGTTAACCCATTGCCAATAGTAAATGCGGGGCCAGATTTAACCCTATGTGATCAGCCTGTTCCAACGGCACTCACTGGTCAAAGTCCTGCAGGAGGATTATGGAGCGGCCCAAACGTAACCCTTGCCGGTGTCTTCACACCCTCGGGTACAGGCTTATTCACTCTGACCTACACTTTTACAAACGCTAATGGATGTATTAATAGCGACACAAGAAACATTACAGTGGTAGCACCCACGCCAGCAAATGCCGGTCCGAATGTTGAAGCTTGTCAAAATTCAGGTGTCGTAGCCTTAGTAGGAGCTCCGGTTGGAGGAACTTGGTCAGGAGCGAATGTTACTCCCGGAGGAAATTACACTCCAAGCACACTAGGGACTTTTACACTTACCTACACATTTGGTATTGGTTCTTGTTCGTCTACTGATGTAATGGACATCACAGTGAATCCACTTCCTTCGGTAAGTGCGGGCATAGATGAATCTATCTGTGCAACTGAAGATGTGCAGTTAAATGGATCTGTAAATGGCGGTGAATTCCCTTACGGAACACCTTCCTGGAATAATGCAGGCACATTGTCTGCATCAAATATTTACGATCCAATAGCCAGCCCAATGGTTACAACAACGTATACCCTTACCATTTCTGACAATAACAATTGCACTTCAACGGATCAAGTGATAGTTGTGGTAAGTACACTACCAGTTGTGAATGCAGGTGCAGACATTACGCTGTGTGATCAGCCAATACCCATTTCTCTAACCGGTTATTCACCAACGGTAGGAGGGACGGGGGTTTGGACAGGACCAAACGTATCAAGTGGCGGAGTATTCACTCCAAATGGGGTGGGTGTGTTTACACTTACTTATACATTCACAAACTCACTTTCAGGATGTATAAATTCGGATCAAGTGAGCGTGACTGTTGTGGGATTAACAATTGCCAATGCGGGACCTGATCAAGATCTTTGTTTGAATGGAACAGCTCTTCAGTTGCCCATAGGTGGAACATGGAGCGGTTCACCTTTTGTAACTTCGGGTGGACTATTTACTCCTTCCAATGTTGGGATTTATACATTAACCTTTACAATTGGCATAGGTACATGTCAAACTTTCGACACGATGGAGATGGAAGTACTGCCATTACCCACTTCGAATGCCGGACCTGATCAAACAGTATGCGCAGGGACACTTATTCAGTTAAATGGCGGAGGTACTTCTTCTAACGGAGCCATAACACTTTACTCTTGGTCGGGCGGTGTTGTAAGCAATTCACTCTCTGAGGATCCAACAGCAACATACAACAGCACAACCACTCTAAACCTAACAATAGTAGATGCAGAAGGATGTGCCGATCCAGATCAAGTTACCATTTTTGTAAATCCTCTTCCGATTGTGAATGCGGGACCTGATATAGTTGTGTGCGATCAACCAATCCCTCAGATCCTTGCCGGATATTCTCCTACCACTGGAGGCGTTGGTGTTTGGACCGGCACTGGTGTTTCGCCTTCAGGAACATTCTCGCCAAATGGAACTGGTTCATTTAACCTCACATACACATTTACGAATTCAAACGGATGTATCAGCAGCGACGGAATTGTAGTCACTGCAAATGCTCCCATCATAGCCAATGCGGGACCCGATGTTTCTCTTTGTTTAAATAACGGATCATATCAATTGACAAACTTCGTTCCTGCAGTAGGCGGAACTTGGTCCGGCACCGGCATAACAAATGCTTCGAATGGAATCTTTAATCCAGCACTTGCAGGAGTGGGAACATTCATTCTCACTATTACATATGGTAGTGGCACGTGTTTCACAACCGACCAAATGGAAATAGAGGTATTGCCACTGCCCGTTGTCTCAGCAGGTTCCAATCAAATTGTTTGTGGAAATATTCTGCCATTTGAGCTGCCCAACTTTTCTCCACTTGGCGGAACATGGGTAGGACAAGGCGTTACCAACTCTAGCACAGGGCTCTTCAATCCCGGTATAGGTTCAGGTACGTATAATCTTCTCTATTGGTATACCGATTCCAATACCGGATGTTCTGATACAAGTAACATAACAGTGGCTGTGAGTCCTGTGCCCGTGGCCAACTTCATATTGGCAACATTGGGTTGTACAAATGCGAATGTTAACATCACAAATACGAGTACTGGGGCCAATAACTACAACTGGACATACGGAAATGGAGCAACCGGAGTTGGTATGGATCCTCCCTACATTTATCCTGCAGAGGGTATTTTTAACGTGACCTTAATTGCAGCAAATGCTTTTGGTTGTCTGGATACAGCCATGAACGCAAATGAAATTATCGATCCTCCACAGGCGGTAATTGAACTACTTCCAAATTCAGGCTGCGCGCCTTTGACAGTAGATTTCGTAAACACAAGTAATGGTCAGTACCTACTTTGGGAATGGAGCTTAGGCATTGGGTCTTCTGATTTGGCTGACCCTGTTTCTCTTACTTACCCGCAGGGAGATAGCGTGGTTGTTTATCCCATCATTTTAATTGCAAGTAATTTTTGCGGAACATCAATAGCAAATGATGAAGTACTGGTAAATCCACAGCCAGTGGCAGGATTTGGGACCAACCTGAGTGTATTCTGTTCACCATTTACAGTTGAGTTTAACAATACTTCAGTAGGTTTACCAGATACTTTTGATTGGGACTTTGGAGATGGATCAACCGGAACAATGGAAGAGCCCGGAAGTCTTATTTACTTTACAGACACGATTCCCACCACGTATACCATTGAATTAATCATAACCAATGAATGTGGTGTCGATACCGCTTATCAAGATATAACAGTACTTCCGAATATTGTTACCTCATTCTTTAATACGAGCATTGTAGAAGGTTGCGCACCCCTTGATGTGCAGTTTACGGATTACAGCGAAAATGGTACGTTTATTCAATATGATTTTGATGATGGCACTTTTACAGGTGATCCAAATCCGCTTCACACGTTTACACTGCCGGGCCTCTATACCGTATTTCAATTTGTTGACAACGGATGCAGCTTTGATACGAGTCAAATTGTGATTGACGTTATACCCTCCCCTGTTATAGATTTCACGGCAAATGACTTCAGTCTTTGTGCATTATTCCCTGTTCAATTTACCAGTGAAACAGATGGACTCGCAAATCTTTCATGGGATTTCGATGATGGATCAACGAGTTTGCTCTCTGATCCGTCTCATACGTATACTCAGGAGGGAACGTATCAGGTAGAATTAACTGCTGAGAGTCCAAATGGCTGTACTAGTAGCATTGTGCATCCTATAACGGTGTATGTTGCACCAGAAGCATCTTTCAGCGTTCCCGACCAATTGGGATGCAGTCCATTCACAGTGAATTTTACAAGTACCACATTTGGTGGAACTTTTTATGAATACGATTTTGGAGATGGCAATACAGCCAATGGCGCAAACGTTTCAAACACATATACTAATACTGGAGCAGATCCCGATTTATACACGGTAACCCTTATTTCCGAGAGCTTTCAGCTTTGCGCAGACACTTTTATGATGGATATTATTGTAGCGCCTCAACCGGAAAGTTCTTTTATACTGAGTTCAACCGAGTCTTGTTCATTTCCTGTTTTAGTTCAAGCCACAAATATGTCTCAGTGGGCAAATGGATACGAATGGTACATCAACGGTGCGATGGAGACTACAGAGAATAATCCCGACTTTGTTTTCGATGCAGTCGGTGAATATGAAATTGAACTCATTGCTACAAATCAGTACGATTGTGAGCATACAAGTGAAGTTGAATTCATTGTGCATCCAGTTCCGGAACTTTCTATTTCGGCCTTACCCCTCGATGGATGTGTAGATTTGTTTGTGAACTTCCAAAGTCAAAACACAGGAGCACCCGTAAGCCAATACTTATGGGATTTTGGAGATGGCGGAACAGGTCTTGGACCCAATCCAACATATACCTACGACAATGCTGGAACATTTGATGTCACATTAATAGGGATTACTGATGCAGGATGCACAGATACATTAGAGGTTGAGGATTACGTTCAGGCCTTTGCACTTCCCATAGCGAATTTCACATTTACACCCGATGAAACCACTATTTACGACCCAACCTTTACGTTCTACGACAACTCATTTAACGCATATTCTTATCTGTGGTCTTTTGGTGATGGATCAACTAGTCCATTAGAAAATATTCAGCATACTTATGCCCAAGCAGGAACGTACTCAATAAATCTTACTGTATGGTCGGACCAAGGTTGTGAAGACGAAAGCTTCGGTGTGGTGCAAGTAGAAGATTTGTTTAATATTTATGTTCCAAATGCATTTACACCTGATGATGATGGAATCAATGAAGTATTTAAACCAGAAATAAGCGGTACTGCATTTATCGAACGATATCATTTTCAGGTATTCGATCGATGGGGTACTGTGGTGTTTGATACTCATGATCCCGATCAAGCTTGGACCGGAAATATTCGCGAAGGTGAATACTATGCGAAAGATGATGCCTACAACTGGACCGTAACGATACAATTAAAAAACTCAGAAGAAGAGCGGGCTTACACTGGCCACGTGATTCAAATCAGATAATAAATACAGGAGCTACTAGCTTGTTCTGCAACCTACAGGCGGAATCTCAATTCCGCCTTTTTTTTAGCCCTTTATTATAGGGATTTATTCCAATACATGCACATAAAATAGTTTAGACTATTTTATAATCAGCATTGGTATCACTTGTCCATGGCTTCATTCCTTGGTTTTATAGCCTTTGCTAAATATTTCGGGCTTTAGCCAAAAACTAGACAAATTCCTTTCCTTTAGAAATTGATTTTTTCACCGGAAAGGAACAATGACGCTTCTTGCCCTTTTCTTTTGATTATTTTCGGCAAAGAACTTTTGAATAACAACATGAACTTTCCAACTGAAATAAAAACCAGCACGATTGATGGCAGAGGACTGTTTGCCCTAAAAATAATACCTGGTCGACGAAAACTTGGAGAAATGACAGGCGATTTAGTTTCGACCCGTAAAGCCCGTCAGATGATGAAGGACAAAAAGCGGATGTACATCGTAGAATTCGATGAGAAGTACGCTTTGGTTGGCACAGACGATGAAAATCACATGCGTTACATCAATCACTCCTGCAAACCGAATACATACATCCGTTTGATATATCATCGAGTTGAGTTTTACAGTTTACGTCCTATAAAGAAAGGAGAAGAACTAACTGCGGATTACGGGGAAACTCATCATGACGGAAAGTTGAAGTGTAAATGCGGAGCACCGGGTTGTAAAGGTTTTTTGTAGTGGCGGAATAATTGGTCTTTAGACCAAAAAAAAACACCTCCAAAAACCTGTTTTATGTTTAGCAGAGAAAAGTCCCGTGAGATGGGTGTGCGCATTACGAGTGCTGTCTTATGAAGGGCTTTGGCCCGAATTACATATGGATATTAAGCTCATAAATTTTTTTATCGAAACGTGAAAAATGTTTTTGGATGTTCCATAAACTCCAAAATTTCTTCAATCGAAATTTTGCCGAATATTCGTTTAGCCAATTTCATAACAATGTTACTTAATAAGTGGTCCATACTACATTGCGCTGTGGAAGTCTGTTTTAGGTAATGCGCTGCAGGATCTTATATATATCCAAACGGTATTGTATGCAGTATTGGTGTAACTAAACACTTCTATAGCCGTGAAAAAATTCGTTCTTCTTTTTGATTTCACAAATGGACCCAATATTAGAATGGACACCAACGAAATTATGGCGCGCAATAATGGCGGGGATTCCGAATTATATCCCAACGCTCAAAGCGGAGGAGTGGTGATCAATAGTTTTGCAAGCACTACCCACGAGCTCTATGTAAATGGAACGGCTGCAAAACAAGGAGGTGGATTATGGACGGCGAGCAGCGACGCCCGTTTGAAAGTAGATGTAAAGCCATTCACACAAGGACTAGAGGAAGTTATGCAGATTGAAGCCGCAACATATCAATTCCTCCCATCTACCGCTCGTGATGTGTCTGTTGAACATGTGGGTGTGATAGTGCAAGACCTACTCAAAGTTGCGCCGACTACAGTAAAAGAAGGCACCTTGGAACTTGTGGACGGTACAACAGGAGATTACCTCAGTGCAGATCCATAGGCCTTTACTTACATGCTCATCAATGCAGTTGAAGAAGGACAATCTGCGACTACAGGAATCCATGGATCAAATACAAAATGAGAACGATCAAATAAAAACAGATTTTGAAACGCGGTTGAAGCAGCTCGAAAATTGCGTCAAAATAATCGGGAACGTTGATATATCAACCCCACACAGCTCTGGCTTTAATCTGAGGGTTTTCTGGGAGAAACAAAACAAACAAATCAAATCAAGAGGAAAGCTCCATCGACTCATGTACTGTCTTAACTCTTTCAAAATTGTCCAAGTCGGTTTCACCTATCATAACTATACTTGAAAATGTATTATCATAGCATCTCTGTATTGATAGTTGCACTTTCCGTTTGAAAAACCACGCCGTTTCTTGGTGAATGTCGAACCGTCGACATATCTCCATGGTAGAAATTTCGTCTCTGAGTATTGACAATTGGTATGTTATCCAAAATGCTTTATCTAGCGGGAATTTAACTTTATGAAAAAGAGTATTGGCCGTGCATGACTCGTCATGTTTGCATTTTTGGCACTTTTTGTAGTACCACGTCCTGCCTTTGACAGCAATATGATGACCACATTTCCGACAAGTAAACCCCCTACTCCACTTCAATTCATATAAGTACTGTCGGCACTGGTCATCTGTTGAATAGTCAAATGCAAACTCATCCAAACTTTTATAATTCTTCATTGGTGCTGAAATAATTTTTGACCAAGGAAGAACCCCGCATTGTAACCTATTTACAATCTCGCATTAGACCACCACAATTGTTCAACTCAGCGCGGACTTTGCAGTTGGAAGGCTGAAAAGCAAAAAAGACAGTTGCCCTCGCAATATTTTTATCTGGTTTAGCGCATTGGAGTGGATTAAAATTAAATGTACTACGGGATAAAAGATGGAGCAACAAGCATATTCACCAAAGGGACGCCGAAAACCCATCTTTTGATTTGGGTGCATTTGAGGACGGATTATACCCATGCTGCATATAAAATAGTCCAAATTATTGTACGTGCAAGCAGCGGTAAATGCTGTTAGAGTAGCTGTTAAATACCAATGGAGTGAAAAGGAATTGGACTATTACAGGTACCTCTATGGTATCAGATAAACGGTGAAAACAAAAATCGAGAAAGTGTGCATTATTCCAGACTTTCAGTGATGTAATAGACGACAACTGCAAAATGCGGTTTAAACTTTTATACACGTCAAAATCATCGATTAGATCCGTTGGTCGGAAATAGATAAAAGAGTTCTTGGTAGCCCTTTATTCTCAAAACGATCCACTCCTTTGCTGTTTCCATTTCAATTCGAATCCGAAACTTCATAGCATATTTCG
>JAWXBG010000083.1:0-6436 GCA_034439875.1 Flavobacteriales bacterium | reverse complement strand
GAACGGCATCATACTAGTTCCGTAGGAACGGCATCATACTCTATCCCCGCGCGCAACAAACGAATTAAGCCAATTGCAATTTTGCGAATTTGAGCAAGAGTTGTTTTTGACCAGCTGTAGGAAAAAAAACAGTGGCCTTCAAGTCAGGGCTTTTCCCTTCGATCTTCAGAACTTTACCTTTACCAAATTTTTCATGAAATACCTCTGTACCCTCTTGAATTTGATCAGGAGTAGCAAAGTCACCGCTTACAGAAGGAGCGTTCTCCATGCGAGACACCTTCTTGAAATTCGGTGGCGGCAATATTGGAGTTGGTGGTGGCGCATTTTCCACCTTTGATTTCGATTTGAACGAAGGAGTTGAGACCGCTGGTCTCGTTGGTTTTTGACCAAAAGAAGATCTTTCTTCATCAAAATCAAATGAGCGCGAAGAGGACTGTCTTGGTTGGACCGGTAAATCCAAAAACTGAGCGTCGATTTCTTCAATAAACCTTGAAGGCTCCCCATAAGTTAGTTGTCCCCATCGGTAACGAGTAACGGCATAACTCAATGTTGCCTTTTTCTCGGCACGGGTGAGGGCCACGTAGAACAAACGACGCTCCTCTTCGAGTTCCTCTCTCGTATTGATGGACAGTTGTGAAGGAAAAAGATTCTCCTCCAAACCTACAATATTCACATACGGAAACTCCAATCCTTTTGCAGCATGAATAGTCATGAGACTCACCTTTCCTGAGCCATCATCTTCTTGATTATCTGCATCCGTTAGCAATGCGACGTCAATTAAAAAATCACCTAAAGTCCTTATCTGATTAGTAATTTCGGAATTCACTTTATCACTAAATTCCTTCATACCATTGAGCAACTCCTGAATGTTGTCGTATCGCGCTACGCCTTCTGGAGTGCGATCTGCATATAAATCGCGCATCAAGCCGCTTTCCGAAGCAATATGATAACCGATGTCGTATGCGCTTTTGGTATCTCGGCTCACTTGAAAGCTCTTAATAAGAGTAACAAAGTCCATGAGTTTTGCATAGGCGGCTCCAGTAATTCCAATTTCCGAAGAGCGCGGAATCATGTTCCAAATGCTCATTTCCTTTTCTGCAGCTCCGATCACCAATTTCTGAATTGTGGTATCACCCAGTCCTCTTTTGGGATAATTGACTATTCTTTTAAAAGCTTCTTCATCATTGGGATTACAAGTAAGTCGGAAGTACGCCAAAAGATCCTTTATTTCTTTGCGCTGATAAAAACTCAAGCCACCATAGATGCGATAAGGAATATTGAGCTTTCTGAGTGACTCTTCAAAAGACCTACTCTGAGCATTTGTCCTATAAAGGATAGCAAAATCTGCAGGTGTAGCGCCTTCCTCGTGTTTTATTGCAAAGATTTGATTTGCTACAAACAAACCCTCTTCGTTGTCGGTGAGGGCACAGTGTACTTTTATGAGATCACCTTGAGGATTGTCGGTCCAAATTTCCTTCTTGATCTGCTCTTTGTTCTTCGAGATAATGGAGTTGGCCGCTTCCACAATTGTTTTTGTACTTCTGTAATTCTGTTCGAGTTTGTACAGATTGAATTCAGGATAATCTTTTTTAAAGTTGAAGATATTTTGAATGTTGGCTCCTCGGAATGCGTAGATACTCTGAGCGTCATCGCCTACCACACATATATTTTCATTTCTTGCTGCGAGTTGCTTTACAATGAGGTATTGAGAAAAGTTTGTATCCTGATACTCATCTACGAGGATGTATTGAAATTTGGCTTGATACTTAAAAAGCACTTCCGGATAGTCGCGCAGGAGGAAATTTGTTTTAAAAAGTAGATCATCAAAATCCATGGCGCTCGACTTGAACATGCGCAGATCGTAGGAAGCATATATTTCGGACATTCTTGGTTTTCCTGTTTGACTGTCCTCGGAAATGATGTCAATATTTTGAGCGTATTCCTTTGATGAAATGAGGTTGTTCTTACAAGAGCTAATTCTATTGTAGACTACACCGGGTTTGTAAATTTTGTCATCCAGATCCATCTGCTTGATGATGTCTTTCAGTAGACTTTTAGAATCTTGGGTATCGTAGATGGTAAAATCGCGGGGATAATTGATTTTTTCGCATTCAATGCGAAGAATCTTAGCAAATACAGAGTGAAAAGTCCCCATCCACAGATTTCTGGATTCGCTTTCATTCACCAGCTTGCCGATTCGTTCTTTCATTTCACGCGCGGCCTTATTGGTAAAGGTCAATGCGAGGATATGAAAAGGATCGACACCATTTTGCATGAGGTGGGCGATTCGGTATGTGAGCACGCGTGTTTTACCGGAACCGGCTCCGGCTATGACCATCATTGGGCCATTTATCTGGCTTGCGGCCAGACGTTGCGATTCATTTAGTTCGCTCAATATATCTCTCTCATTTTTCACGAGGCGAAGTTAAACCGTACCAGTGTGGAAGAGAAGCGGACTTGATATGAAGAAGCATGATTGTTGAAATCTTCTCAATAACTCTACAAGAAGCACATGAAACATGGGATCTGTGCTTTGTGTGAATTGGATTCACCGAATCGGATGATGGAATCTTCAAACGACAAACAAAGGACTATAACTCAGCCAATAACTAAATACACATTTCCGACCTTACACCTTCACTTCTCTTTGCATCTCGGAACGGACCATTCTCAGTTGGTTATAAGTGTACTTTCCATCGTGTGCCGCATAAATTTCTGTGAGTGGTTTCTCGCTATCCACATTTTTCCAGATAGATCTGATGGCATCTACCATGGGTGCTTCCATACAATCTGCGACGTTCAATTCACCTAACTCTACAGCCTTTTGTAAATGACTTTCAATAGTGCCTTCTGTAAAACTTCGGACTGCTGCAATTTCTGCGATTGATTTTCCCGAACGCAGCAGCTTCAGTGATTCCACCACCGTTTCTGACATTCCTGTTTTCTCCTTCTTTTTCTTTTTTTCCTTTTTCGTTTCAGAAGAGTCCTTTTTCTTTTTCACCTTCAATGCAGACTTGCTAGCAATTCTGAATACCTCCATCTCCATGAGCAAGGACTGTCTTTTTGCCTTAATTTTATTTGTTAAATCGGAAACGCTCGTCAAATTTTCGCCACTGAGAATACTCTTTGCAAGGGTCGATATTTTAAGGATCTCCATCCACTTCTTACTTATTGCCTGATCGATTTCGTTCAGGTCCGTTAAATATGTTTTTACACGTTTTGCATTCGACAATTCGGCCATGTGTTGTAAGAGCTTCCTCAAGTTTGCAACTATAAAATCGACATAGTATTCACTGCCTTTGTTCAAGCGATCAAAAAGCTTTTCATTTTCTGATGACTCAAGCAAAGACAAAATCTGGCCTCTGAATTTCTTTGTGTTTTCAATCTCTCCATGGAAGGCATTGATAATAACTGTAGCCACATCCTGCATGGATTCCTCGCTATCCGCCAGACTTAACTCATACTCTTTCTTCAATGCATACAATTGACGTAAAATATCTTCAAAATCAAAAGTCAATATCAACATTTCTCTCAAATACTTTTTCTGTCCTTCAAGAAGAGTAACATGAAGTATTTCCGGCTTATGATTTTCATTCGAAAAAATGACTACATCTTTATCTGTACTGATCACGTTCGGATTAATCCTTGACCTCAGTATTAAACCATCCAGAGAACGCAGACGAGAGAGGGCCACATAGACCTGACCATCAGCAAAAGCTTGTCCTACATCGATAATAGCTCTTTCGAAAGTAAGTCCTTGGCTTTTGTGAACAGTAATGGCCCATGCAAGTCGAATTGGAAATTGAACGAACTCACCAATTACCTCCTCCTCAAGCTCCTTAGTTTGCTCATTGATCATGTACTTCCGATTTACCCATGTCTCTCGTCTAAGCGTATATTGAGTTTGGGTACCGCTCAATTCAACCACAACATCTTCATTATTCAGACTTACAACAGTTGCAAGTTTCCCGTTGAAATACATACTTGATTCATTGTCATTTTTGATAAACATGATTTGAGTACCCACTTTCAATTCCATTCTTTTGAGAACGGGAGCTTGGTGATCCAGAAAATCACCGTCAATGATTGCATCATAAAAAAAAGACGGAGTTGTAAGTTCTTTCAACGCTTGTTGATTCAATTCATCCGCTTTAAAATTATGTGTAGTAAGGGTTACTACGTCCTTCAGTCCTTTAATTTCATCAGGACTCTTAAAACTCTTGTTGAGTAGTTGGAGATCATCTTGAGTAGTAATATTGTTTCGGAGATTGTTTAAGAGTTGAATAAAAACATCATCCTGTTGTCTATAAATTTTATCTAACTCAACAAAAACAAAACCTGCACTTTTGAGGGCACGTGATTCGAAAAACCATGGGCTGGGATAATACCTTTTCATTATGATATCTTCTTCCCGCTTCACCACCGGAGGAAGTTGATAGAGATCGCCAATGAGCAGTAATTGCGCACCGCCAAAAGGAATACGATAATTTCCCTTCGCTGCTTTCAATCTATAGTCAATGGCGTCGAGCAAATCCGCTCTGAGCATACTGACCTCATCAATTACGAGCAAATCAATAGAGCGCAAAACACCTTTCCGGATTTGATTGAGCGGATGTCTGCGGGCAAGATCCGATTGCGAATGAACCCCAGGCTGGGCAATCATTCCGGAAGAAAGTTCGCGTTCAGGTAAATAGGTACCTGGAGGCAACAAAAATTGAGAGTGTATAGTAACGCCCCCTGCATTTAAGGCAGCGATACCGGTTGGCGCAACAACAATGAAATTTTTGTGGGTTCGATTAGCCAACATCCTTAAGAATGTTGTTTTACCTGTACCCGCCTTTCCTGTTAAAAAAATATGTCCTGAAGTCCCATTGATGAAACGAGTCACCAATTCGACCATATCCAAAGTTTGCGCCTCGTTCATGCCTTAAAATTGAGACGACAAAGAAAGATAGATAACTAGAGGTGTGCAAGAACAAATGCAGACCAAAACTGCGAAAATTTGGAATTTTTGAGTAGAAAGTCAAGAAAAGCAATCACTCTATGCGGTATGGTGGTGGAAAAGAATTTAGAGAAAGATTTCGATACACAATCTAAGAATCTCATAAAATCAGTGGTCTAATACCGTTTGGATTTATGTAAAAGTCCAATTTTTATTATAAATAGCGCTCTAGGATTGCCCCTAATTGCAAATAGGTTAAAATTTGGACGGTGTTATTTGCTCAAAAATGAGAATATATGACACCTGGCTAAGGGTAGTTGATCACCTTTGCTAAGGTGCTATTTGCTCAAAAATGAGAATATATGACACCAAAAGATTTTCACCAAGCCTTTCCCGATGAGTCCACCTGCCGTTCTTTCTGGAAATCAAAACGAGAATCCATGGGAATTGAATACAAAAGATGTAAGTGTGCGGATCATTACTGGCATTCAGGCAAACAGATATGGCGTTGCAAGATGTGCAAGTCTCAGACTAGTTTGCGAAGCGGCACGGTAATGGAACATTCGGATTTACCCCTTTTGACTAGGTTTACAGCAATGTTTGAAATGATTCATCGTCGTAAAAGTTAGTCGAGCAAACAAATGTACCAAAATTTGGATGTTAGAAGTGAAGGAACGACTTGTTATTCATGCATAAAAATCCGAATAGCCATGGGCCATATAGATGAAAAGGCCCAACGAGGTCGCGGTTCAATTCGCAAGGCTCCGATTTTAGCTATGGCTTCCTATTCGAATATACCCAGGCATAAGCAAAAAAAGAGACGACCAAAGACGTACCCGAAGTTTTTCAAAATGGTTTTCTCAGAAGAGCTTACAAAAGAATCGATCAACGACGTGGCATTCGAATACATCAAACTGCGCAGCAGAGTCAAAACCGATGGTTATCGAGTTTACAATGATCTAAAGGAGCTCATGAGAAAGCACATTCAGAAGGTGATACCACAACAAATGGCACACATAGAACTACCCGGGCTACATACAGCCATTGGTAATTTTAACCCAAAATCCACATTGGAAATCTATTGCAGCGCTAACCCACTTTGATATCAATCACTTTCTCGATTTTTATTCTTGATGTATGAATATACACCATCAAATAATCATGCATTGCGCATTGGAAGTATTTTGAGGTTAATGCGCTGCGGAATTCTCGAATCTACACGATGGAACAAAGTAATAGTTCGACCTCTGAATTCCGATATCTCGATCGCGTGATTAGGGATAATACCAATTCTGCAAAATAAATAGTTCATGCTGCATTGCGCATTGGAAGTTTTTTTTGGGCAATGCGCTGCAGCATCTCGCATATACGAAATGGTCAATGCCGTTAAAGTAGCTGTTGTCTCGGCTCAGCCGAGATTAGAGATACATAAACCCAAATCAAGCGATAGAAAAATTGCACCCTAATTTTGCCGATGAATGCAGTATTCTATCG
>JAWXBG010000082.1:0-3537 GCA_034439875.1 Flavobacteriales bacterium | reverse complement strand
TTCGATTTACCTTTTCTCATTCATTGCATAGACTCTCTTTACCTCCCTTGGTTACTCTCATGCAATATATCTAGCGTTCGATTTACCTTTTCTCATTCATTGCATAGCCTATCTCACCTCCCTTGGCTACTCCCATGCACTATATCTAGCGTTCGATTTACCTTTTCTCATTCATTGCATAGCCTCTCTCTCACCTCCCTTGGTTACTCCCATGCATTGCATCTAGCGTTCGAATTACCTTTTCTCATTCATTGCATAGCCTCTCTCACCTCCCTTGGTTACTCTCATGCAATATATCTAGCGTTCGATTTACCTTTTCTCATTCATAGCGCACTCTCCATTTTGAGCGATTGTCCTTCCTAGGGTCTTCCGTCCATTTTTTCGGTCCGGCATGTATGGATCTTCGTTTTGATGGTCTCGACACACAACCATGTGCATTTCAAGGCAGTTACTCTTTCTTTACCCGACGATGTGTTTCTAGCTGTATTTCATAATTTCGCGCCATGATTCAATTTAACGCAAACTCAGGATATGTGATCGGAGGTGTTGGTATAGATGAGATTCTTCGAACCAACGACACTCCGCTGTACGTCTACGACACCGATGTGATTCGAAGCAAATATGAACAACTGAACAAATCCTTTCCAGGGGTTAAATTAAAGATTAAGTACGCTTGCAAGGCATTGTCCAATGTGAATGTATTAAAGTACCTGCGATCTATGGGTGCAGGTCTCGACACTGTATCAATTCAAGAGGTGTGGCTAGGCTTGCAAGCAGGGTTTAGTCCATTAGAGATTATATACACGCCAAACTGTGTGAGCCTCGAGGAGATCACGATGGCTGTGGAAGCCGGTGTGCAAGTGAACATTGATAATATTTCCATACTCGAGCAATTTGGCGAGAAATATGGCGCTACTATTCCTGTGTGTATTCGTATAAATCCGCACATCATGGGCGGAGGAAACATCAATATTTCAACGGGTCACGTCGACTCAAAATTTGGAATTTCGATTTATCAAATGCGCCACGTAGAGCGTGTCATCAAGCATTACAACATGAAGGTTACCGGGCTGCACATGCACACCGGTAGCGACATTCTCGATGTGGATGTCTTTCTTCGTGCCGCTGATATTTTGTTTGAGCAGGCGCAGGCTTTTCCGGATCTAGAGTTCCTCGACTTTGGAAGTGGATTTAAAGTTCCTTATAAGTCGGACGACTACTCCACAGATATTGAAGAACTGGGCGAGCGACTTACTGATCGTTTCAAGGCTTTTTGTAGAATGTACCACCGCGATCTGGAATTGTGGTTTGAGCCCGGTAAGTTTCTAGTAAGTGAAAGCGGAACTTTTTTAGTAAAGGTGAATGTTCTAAAACAAACAACATCTGCTGTTTTTGTTGGAGTGGATTCAGGTTTCAATCACCTCATACGACCGATGCTGTACAACTCATATCATACCATCACCAACATCTCAAATCCAGGTGGTCGTCAACGTATCTATACTATCGTAGGTTATATATGTGAGACGGATACTTTTGGTTGGGATCGAAAGCTGAGTGAAGTCCATGAAGGGGATATTTTGGCGTTTAGTAATGCTGGTGCTTACGGATTTTCAATGACGAGCAATTACAATTCTCGTTTCCGTCCGGCAGAAGTGTGGGTGAGAAATGGCAAGGCCGAATTGATTCGCGAACGCGAGACCATGGAAGATATACTCCGAGGTCAGGTTCAAGTATTCTAGTGATTTTCTAATGCATAATTTGCATAGGAAATTTTGTTTTGTATAAGACCATTTATCCCGCGAAGGCTCTGGTATGTTTTGAGTAGGCGAGATATTTTTTTCCCGTTGACCCGCTCGCTACCAAATGATCATGTCCTCAGCCGATCCAGCACTTTAAAAACTAAAGGATTCGCACCTTCAATTCTGAAGCCTCCTTGGGCGAAATAGGTAGGAACAAGGATGCAGACTGCCCCTAAAACATTTACCAAATTCCGAATGTATGTTGGGTTCTCCGATTTTGTAAGGATGTATAAGCAAACAATCGCTCCCAGAAAGTGATAGATCATACTCCTTGATATATCAACGACCATAAATGCAACACCTATGGCAATCAAGAAGCTTGATACGAGCAAGATCAGAGTGTAGAATTATTTTTGTTTGTACAGCGCGATGAAAGACACAAGCACCAGAACCCACAATGCTTCAAGGCCCGACCAAAGACCAAAGAACAACATATTGAATTGAGTCACGAGTACATCAGGACCCACTAGACCTACGGAGGTATGCATATTGTATTGATCGCTGAGAAAAAGTCGTAATCCGGCATAGAACAATATTGAAAGTATAACCGCTCCTCTTTTTTCTTGAGGACGGAGCCAGTGGAGAAAATGGGAATCTGGATTTTCTTGTACTTTCCACCAGATAAATACAAAGGAAGAGGCGAGCAGGCCTCGTTCATCTGTCCAAGCGGCAATACTGCACAATAGAAAGATATTAAAGGCATTTCGAAAGCACATCGTGCCAATAAGCGCAGTAATGGCAAAAACGGCGAACTTCGCAAAGAAATCCACTACCGCGCATTGAACAATGTATGTGAAGGCTACAGCGAATACAAAAAGCGCGGATGTAATTTTGTCATGTGATATTTGCCACGCCAATCGACTAACAAAGTAAAAGAGAAGCAGTACTACAAGTTGTTGGAATAGGTATATCAGAATGATATTGTCGATTTGAAGAACGGCAAAGAGCATGGGAACAAGAAGTCGAAATGTTCTTTTAGACTCGTGTGAATTTGGATTCTCTGAGAGCTCATTTGCAAAAGGATTTTCTATTTGCTTAGGAACAACCTCCCATGCTGGAATTTGCGCGAGGTCCGATAAAACGGACAACTCCAGAAAAGAGAAGAAGATGACAATGATGTATGAAAGGATGGCTAGTTTCCATTTCCAGAACTTGGAATCGAGGAGCGAATAAATTCGATTCTCAATTTGAAATCTGAGGGATTGGATTAGTGCCTCAATCATGAATTGGTTTTATTCTTGAAATCACCTTTTGAAAAATATTTCTCGATGAAGCAATACATAAGTATAATGAAGTCTCTGCTTCCCATTTCATTTATCTTGAGTTTCGATAGGCCGGCTTTCCGATTCGTCCAAGTGTTCGGTATTACTTCATAAGTAGAACCCCTGATAATGGCTTTGAGGGGAAGTTCAATGGTCAGATTAAAGTGAGGACTGAGTATCGGTTTTACTCCATCGATCACTTTACGTTTATACTACTTGAAGGCGTTGGTGCTATCGTTGTACTTGATGTTCATCACCATTCTGATGATTTGGTTGGCTATTCTATTGAGAATTCTTTTGAGAAGAGGTTAGTCGATTACTTTTCCGCCTTTGCTCCATCTAGTTCCGAAAACACAATCGACCTTTTTCTGCATCATCGTTGTATAGAATTTTATGAGGTCGTATGGAGAGTCTGAGAGGTCTGCCATCACAATGGCTACACATTGTTCGGTGAAATGCTTAAGGCCACATCTCAC
>JAWXBG010000081.1:0-15254 GCA_034439875.1 Flavobacteriales bacterium | reverse complement strand
CTCCAAAAGATCTCTCTCCCGCGCTCCCAAAAGCTCGCTCGCGAAGCGGGCGCTTTATCATCCAATGCATTGGCAGATCTCGCACCTACGGAGCTTCTAGTAGAAATACATTCAGACAAAGAAAATGATAGTAGGAAGTGGCTACTATGGAGTTTGGTGATTACACCAAAAGGTATTCGATAGCGGCAGACTTCCTTAAAGCTGGCACCTGTGTAAAAAAACCTCCCGAGTAAGTTGTTCATTTTTCATAGATAAATATTGAACCAAGTTCAATATGAGTGCAAAGTCGCGTTGAATATTTGTCCATGAAAGTCTTTAGAGGTCTCTTAGGCTAATAGGCTCAATCAATTCGTAGATTTGCGCTGTGAATAAAATTCTACCGGTACGCCTTTCCGAGTCGCGTTTGCCCACTTCGTATGGTGAGTTTACTATGATTGCTTTTGATAGCGGTAAGCCGGAAATGCCGCACATTGTGCTCATCAATTTATCCGACCCTAAACCCGTTGCTGTAGACATTCGCATTCACTCGGAATGTATGACCGGTGATGTTTTTTCGTCCTCTAGATGTGATTGTGGAGAACAATTGCATTTGTCGCTAAAACACCTGGCTGAGAATGGGGGTGCTCTTATTTATTTGCGTCAAGAAGGAAGAGGTATCGGACTCGTCAATAAATTGAAGGCATATAATCTGCAGGATGCGGGAATGGATACCATCGTTGCAAATGTTGCTTTGGGTTTTCATGCCGATGAACGGGATTACAGCGATGCGGTTGCCATACTGCATGATTTGGGTATTGCGAAAGTTCGTGTGCTCACCAACAATCCTGATAAACTTCACGCATTGAGCGAAGCGGGAATCGAAATACTTGCTCGTTTGCCATTGGAAGTACAAGCTTCAGAAGAAAATAGAAATTACTTGAAAACCAAAAAGGAATCCTTTGGACATCTCTTTGGAATGGAAGCGGGATTTCCATAATATATGAATAATGTATCTAAAGAAAAGAGGCCGATGAAATTCATCGGCCTCTTTTTTTGGTAGTCGGTTTTGGTTAAGCGACACTCAATTTCTTTTCGAGATCGTCGAGGTATTTTCTAAAATGTTTATCTGTTTCCTGTAAGTTGTTTACAGTCCTGCATGCGTGTAAAACGGTTGCGTGATCTTTTCCTCCGCAATGAGCTCCAATGCTTGCTAGACTGCTCTTGGTCATTTTTTTGGCGAAGTACATTGCAATCTGACGGGCTTGTACAATTTCGCGTTTACGGGTTTTCGATTTCAGTAATTCTATAGGAAGATCGAAGTAATCGCAAACCACTTTTTGGATGTAGTCGATACTTACTTCGCGAGCTGTATTCTTCACGAACTTATCGATCATCTGTTTCGCGAGATCCAAAGTAATTGCTTTGCGATTGAGTGAAGCTTGAGCCATTAAAGAAATGAGTGCCCCTTCCAATTCACGAACATTGGAAGTAATGCTGTAAGCAAGGTATTCAACAACATCTTCGGAAAGTTCAATCCCATCGGAGTACATTTTTTTCTGAAGAATTGCAATTCTCGTTTCAAGTGAGGGAGTTTGAAGATCAGCACTAAGTCCCCATTTGAAACGCGAAAGCAATCGTTGTTCCATTCCTTGCATTTCCACCGGAGGTTTATCGCTGGTAATTACGATTTGCTTACCTGTTTGGTGCAAGTGATTAAAGATGTGGAAGAATATATCTTGAGTCTTTTCTTTTCCGCTGAAGAATTGTACATCATCTATAATGAGCACATCCATCAGTTGATAGAAATGAGAGAAGTCATTCACCGTATTGTTTCTCACTGCATCAATGAACTGATGAGTGAATTTCTCTGAACTCACATAGAGAACTGTTTTCTCTGGAAATTTGTTTTTTATTTCAATTCCAATGGCGTGAGAAAGGTGAGTTTTTCCAAGACCAACACCTCCATATATTAAAAGTGGATTAAATGCCGTTCCACCCGGTTTGTTGGCCACCGCATATCCGGCACTTCTGGCCAATCGATTGCAGTCTCCTTCTACTAAAGTGTCAAACGAATAATTTGGGTTGAGGTTTGAATCGATGTTGAGCTTGCGAAGTCCCGGAATGATAAACGGATTTTTTATCTGAGTTTCACCCATATCCAATGGCATTGGAACCGGAGGGTTTTTAATCGCTTTGCGATTGCTAGTCGGAACTTTGATTGTGAATGGACCTGGACTGTTGTAGTTATTCTCCATGATAATGGAGTATTCTAACCTTCCTTCGGTTCCCAATTCTTTGCGAATGATCTTTTTGAGCAGTGTTACATAATGCTCTTCCAACCACTCGTAGAAAAATTGTGAGGGAACCTGAATGGTCAAGACATTATTATCGAGCTTAACAGGTTTTATCGGTTCAAACCAGGTTTTAAATCCTTGCGGGCTTACGTTGTCCTTTATGATTTCGAGGCAATTTTGCCATACCTGATTGTGATCCTTCTTCATATTGGGTGCTTAGTTGTTAAGAATGTGGTGTTTATAAACTACGTATTGTCGTAATGTTAAGGCTAATAGCGAATGACAAATAAATACAGAAAATTCTGAAAAAAAAACTCCTTTTGCTATTGACTTTATAGAATATTTGATTTTGTAAATTCTTTTCTGTATCCCTTGATTGGTGCGCTTTCTGAATATGAGTGATTTGCAGAAATGATTCATTCGTAATCGGGTCAATTTCACGTTTTTGCACCTCTATCATTTTAGTAAAAGATCAAGAGGAAAAAATAAATGTGAAATTTTAAGTTGTTTTTTGAAATGTTTTGCTTATTTGTCAACCTCAATTACCAACGCAGTGGACGATTGCGTGGCAAAATTCATTTTTACAGCGATGGTTTTTCCTCCGGTGTTTTGCGAAATTACAGGAAATACTTTGCCAATTTTTTCGGCGTAAGTATTACCAGAAGCATTGCTAATCTTAGTCATTGCGTCGTTGTAGTCCAATGGCTCTTTTGTAAGTACAATAGCAAAATAGTCTTTGTTGCCTACATCATCGGGCAATAAGGAAGCATCTCGTGGAAACAGTCTGGTGCCAGTAATTCCGCAGAATGGGGAGTGTTTGGCATCAGATGGAAATAATACATAGCTGCTTCCATCTGTCTCCTGACCAAATACGTAGATGTAGCATTCAATATTATTTGTGACCTGAAGTTTGAATTTTTCTCGAGGGCTCATTTTTCGAGAAGTTCTGAAGGTGTTGCCCGTTTGCTGCACCAAAGAGAGATTGCTATCGTCGGCATTCAATACAATTCCTACTTGCGCATCAAGCAAAGTAGTTTGCGATGCTGATGCGTTGCCTCCTGGATATATGCCATATGCTTCTTTAACAAAATGATCAAAGTCGCTGTAACTGACCCATGCAACTCCATTTTTACCCCATTCTGGCCCCCACGAATTCATTATCTGAAATCCACCAGCGTCGGTACCAAATGCATAATCAGAGTATCCGATTAAACACATAGCATGTCCACCGAAACCTTGCATGGCATCATCGCTTTCCTCAGATACCCATAATTCTTTTCCGACCATGTTTTGCATAAAGGATCCACCCACCATCATTCCGATGACCACAGGTGCACCTTGAGCAAGGTTTTGCTTGATTGCCAGCATATCTACTTTCCCGGGACTTGATCCCTGATCATTGAGCGTTAGACGCTGATAGCCGTCTATCTTAAAGTCTTGGGCTTTCTTGTGCAGGAAGTCAGGTGGGGCAGAACTACAGTCTGAATCGTCGTATGGGAAGTCCTTGAATGGCGCAAGACCCGCTCCTTTCATTACTTTCATTGCCTCCGGCAAATAGGCTCCTTGACAATCGTCGAGATGTATCTGATTATATAAGTATGAAGGAGAAAAAGTTGTTTGATTCGGATCGGCACCAGTTTCGCGTGCTTCGATGATACTTCTAGCAGCGTAAGCAGAGGCCCAGGCAACACAAGAACCTTGTTGACCTTGATTCAATCTTTTAGGCGCGTATCTGAGCAATGAGACACTATCAGGAAGAGGATTGCGAACATTATCGGCAAGTGGTTCGAAAATTTCCGTGCTTGCATATTTTTTGTCATCGAAAAGAGCTCCTAGGTTAAAACCGCTTAAAGGCGCAGAGTCGGAGGTGCCTGTATTGCATCCTTTGCCAAAAAAATACCAAAGTCCACCTATTACTATAATTACAATAAGCATTTTTGGATTGCGTCCAAACAAACTCATAATAAGTGGAATGAAGTTCATAATAGAACCTCCTCCACCTCCTCCGCCTCCTGAAGCACGTCTTCTATTATTACTTCCTCCGGATTGAGGATCTCGTTCTATTCTGATTGGCATAAATAAAAGGTAGTTTGGGTAAAAATAAGTAAGGGGTGAAGGTAAACGATTTACTTTTCCGATAGCGAATAATTCCTTAAAAAAAATACGGGTATTAATATTCTTTAAGAGCTAGTTTTGCGTTCCTTACTAATCTATTCTTGCTCAATGAAAATTTTTTATCTGTTTGTTTTTGCAACTTTGGTATGGTCATGCAACAACCAAAGTGCGGCTTCTCATACTGCGAATGCGAATGTAATTGGCAGTTCGGAAACAGATGTTCTCAATCATCCTGAATGGTCGAAGAATGCAACCATGTATGAAGTGAATATTCGTCAGCACACAATCGAAGGAACTTTCGCGGCATTCGAAAAAGATATTCCTCGTTTGAAACAAATGGGAATCACACTTTTGTGGTTAATGCCTATTCATCCCATTGGAATAGTAAATCGCAAAGGCAGCTTAGGAAGTTATTATAGTGTTCGAGATTACAAAGGAGTGAATCCAGAATTTGGCACTGAAGATGATTTCCGTAGAATGATCAAAACTGCTCATGACAATGGAATGAAAATAATCATTGACTGGGTAGCAAACCATAGTTCTTTCGACAACATTTGGACCGTAGAGAAAAAAAGCAACTATGCCCTTGATACCGCCGGGAGTCTTCAACCGCCATTCAATACCGATTGGTGGGATGTGGCACAACTCGATTGGACCAACAAGCAGGTATGGGCTGATATGAAAGATGCAATGAAATTTTGGATTAGGGAATATGATATTGATGGCTTCCGTTGTGATGTGGCAGAAAAAGTTCCAACACCTTTTTGGGAGGAAACACGTCAAGCACTTGATTCCATAAAGCCTGTATTTATGCTTGCTGAAGCAGAGATTCCGGAAATGCACAACATCGCTTTCGATATGACATACGGTTGGGAGATGATGCATATTATGAATGAAATGGCGAAGGGAAAAAAGAGCCTTGAGGACGTTGATGTATATATGGATAAGGAGCGAAGGAAATTTATTAGCAGTGCTTATCGGATGTATTTCACAACAAATCATGATGAAAACTCTTGGCAGGGAACGGGTGATGAGAGATACGGAAAAGCAAGAAAAGTGTACGACGTGATGGCTTTCACAATGTGGGGAATGCCGCTGTTGTATACCAGTCAAGAGGGAGGCGAAACCAAACGACTTAAGTTTTTTGACAAGGACACTTGTGAATGGAATGGATACAAGGAACAAGATTTTTACTCGCGTCTTATTCAGTTGCGCACCAGAAATAAAGCGCTTTGGAGTGGAGCAGAAGGGGGGGATTTCAGAAGGGTAAAAACCAGTAGTGACGAAGTAATCTATGCATTTATCCGAACCAAAGGAGAATCGCAAGTATTGGTTATGCTCAATTTTTCGGATAAACCACAGAAGATCGGATTTATCGAAGACATCAAAGGTAATTTTTCGAGCATCTTCAACCAGCAAACATTGTCTGTCTTCACCCAAGGCGATGTGAAGTTGGACCCATACGGATATCAAGTATTCGAGTTGAAATAATACCAATGTTACATAATAAATGGTCCATCCTGAATTGCGCAATGGAGGTCTCTTGCGGGTAATGCGCTGCAGGATCTTTCATGCAAACAGTGGTAAATGCTGTTGTGATTTATGCATAGTTGAATGTAATGAAACGAAATTAGACCATTACATAAATCCAAACGGTATAATTCAATTGTAGACTTGAACGAGCAAGGCTTAAATGGCAATAAGGTAGATGATGTGCGTCGCTACATGAATTCAAAGTTGATTCCTATTTACGGCGAACGCGAGGCTTTTCAGATTTCGATAATGATTTTTCAGCATGTGATGAATTGGTCGAAGACTGATTTGATCATGAAGAAAAACGATCGCCTCACTGAGTCGGAGATATTGAAACTTCACTTTCCAACCAAAGAAATTGCCGCCGGTAAACCTGTTCAATATGTTTTGGGCAGTGCCTATTTCTGTGGTTTCGATTTCGAAGTGAACGAAAATGTACTCATCCCAAGACCGGAAACGGAAGAACTTGTGAGATGGGTTGTATTAGAAAACACTATAATCAATCCAATTGTACTCGACTTTGGCACAGGCTCTGGTTGTATAGCCATTTCTCTCAAGAAGATGATTCCACAAGCAGCAGTCAAAGGGGTTGAACTTTCGGAGGAAGCACTCAATGTGGCAAAAAGAAATGCGATAAAATTGAATTGCGAAGTGGAATTCGTTCAATCGGATATGCGCCAATTTTTGTTCGAGTGTCCTGCAGACATTATAGTCTCAAATCCTCCTTACATCGGAATTTCTGAGTCCTCTGAAATGAATTCAAATGTGGTGAATCATGAACCACACATCGCACTTTTTGTTCCTGATGAAGATCCTTTGCTTTATTACAAAGTGCTCCATGGTTTGGCGTTAAAAAATCTAAAATCGGGTGGAATGATTGCGTTAGAATGTCATGAAGTCTATGCGGGAGCGGTTCGAGACATGTTTCTTTCCTCAGGTTTTTCTAACGTCCAATTGAGAGAAGATATGCAGGGAAAGCCCAGAATGGTGATAGCTTTGAGAGATTAACCGAAATTTCATTTTTAGAATTCTGGTTTCTTGATTTGGGTACAGTTTTCTTGGGCCAAAGACAGCTACTTTTACGGCATTGACCCGTACAATTATTTTCATATCTATCTTCCTTCTTTCAACCTTGTTGTCTGATGCTCAGTCGCTGAATGAAGCGTCATTAAGTTCATTCAGCCCAAGTTATCAAGATACTGTGTGGATTCTTACTGGCAACAAACCTTTGGATGACCATTTCAAGAAGTGGAAACTGGATTTAGTACTTGATGCTCGAACTACTCTAGTGGGCTCTTCTGCTGCCCGTCTAGGGGGAATCCGTGTTGGAATGGAGTACAGAAGGGTTCACCGTTTTGGATTTGGAGCTTATACCATGGGAGATGGCGTTGAAGTAAGTTCTTTGGAGGATTATGATTCTCGGGTTACATCTGGCAATGTTTCACTTTCGTATTTCTCATTGTTTTATGAAAGAGTACTTTTCTTTCATCCGAAGTGGGAAGTTTCTGCCGCAATGCATTTGGCAGATGGAAAAGTAAAAGGCAATGTTGTGTTGTCGAATAATCCGGAGAATACACAATCATGGGAGCAATCTGTAAAACCCCTTGAATTATCGGCTTCAGGCTACTACAATCTGACTTATTGGTTGTCTGCAGGCGGCGGACTGGGATATCGGTTTATGAGGAGTACTCCTGTCGAAGTTCGAGATATTTATGATGGTCCGGTTGTAATCGCAAAGGTGAAAATCAAGTTCATGAAATTATTACGAAGTTCATGGGACAAGGAGGTGCGATATGAATATTGAAGAAGCCAAGGAAAAGGTTGTACAACTTTCATTGGAGTTGAACGAGCATAATTATAAGTATTACGTACTGAACAAACCCTCCATTACAGATTATGAGTTTGATGAAAAACTAAAGGAACTAGAAGACTTAGAAAAAAGATTCCCTGAATTAGTGGATACAAATTCACCTACAAAACGTGTGGGTGGAGACATCACCGATAAATTTGAAAAAGTTGCTCACCAAAGACCCATGTTGTCTTTGTCGAACACATACAGCGAGGGAGAAATAAGAGAATGGGAGGAACGCATTCATAAGCAAATTGGCGAAAATGTCGAATATGTTTTAGAATTGAAATATGATGGTGTTGCCATTTCCATTTCATATCAAAATGGAAAATTTGGGAGGGCTGTGACTCGTGGCGATGGAGAAGTAGGCGAGGATATTAGCGCCAACGTTAAAACAATTCGTTCGATTCCACTTTCATTGCACGGCGACTATCCTCAGGAATTCGAAATTCGAGGTGAAATTTTTTTACCTCGAGAAGTATTTAATCAATTGAATGAAGAGAGAATCTCAAATGATGAAGAGCCTTACGCTAATCCCAGAAATACAGCAGCAGGGAGTTTAAAACAACAAGATTCGGCTGAAGTGGCAAAGCGGAAACTTGATTGCTACCTCTACTTTTTACTGAGCGATCACCATCAAGGTAGCACACATTTCCACAGTATTGAACATGCCGCCAGTTGGGGTTTTAAAGTTCCGAATTCCAAAGCACGTATGATTGAAACCACTGACACCATCGATGGTATCATGGACTACATCAACTACTGGGATAAAAAGAGATTTGATCTTCCATTTGATATTGATGGAGTTGTAATCAAACTGAATAGAATTGCGTGGTGGGATGAATTGGGAATGACAGCCAAAAGTCCAAGATGGGCTATAGCTTATAAGTTTAAAGCAGCTACCGTTTCAACCGTTCTTCAAAGGATAACTTATCAGGTGGGAAGAACCGGTGCTATCACACCTGTTGCAAATCTTACTCCTGTGCTGTTGGCGGGAACTACTGTGAAAAGAGCTTCATTGCACAATGCTGATCAAATAGAAAAATTAGATATACGTGAAGGCGATACAGTGTTTGTGGAGAAGGGAGGGGAAATTATCCCGAAAGTGGTGGGCGTTGATTTGACCAAGAGAAATGAGTCATCGAATGGCGCTCATGTATATATAAGTGTATGTCCTGAATGCAATACGCCACTCATTCGATCTGAAGGCGAGGCCTTGCATTATTGTCCAAACGAATTGTCGTGTCCACCTCAAGTCATTGGGAGAATTGATCACTTCATTTCAAGGAAGGCTATGAATATTGAAGGTCTCGGAACAGAGACGATTGCGGGCCTTGTGAAAAAGGGATTGATTTCCAATTATGCTGATTTGTATGATTTGCAATACGAGCAATTGTTGGGACTAGAGTTTATAATTTCAGATGAGTTTGGAGAAAACGCAAGGACGAGAAGTTTGCAAGAAAAATCGGTTCAAAATATTCTATTGGGGATTGAAAAGAGCAAAATCGTTCCATTCGAAAGGGTTTTGTTTGCATTGGGAATAAGATTTGTGGGAGAAACTGTAGCCAGAAAAATTTCCAAACATTTCAAGAACATAAATGCATTGAGGTCTGCGTCGAGAGGAGATTTGGTGAATACCGATGAAGTTGGCGATAAAATTGCAGATAGTGTTTTACAATGGTTCGCTAAGCCCGAAAGTATTGCGATGTTAACCACACTTCAGGAAAAAGGTCTTCGATTTGAAATGGAAGTTGCGGAAGAAGACTCACCTGTGTCGGAAAAACTCGCCGGAAAAACTTTTGTAGTAAGTGGAGTGTTTTCTAAATTCTCACGCGATAGTATTAAAAAGAGTATTGAGCTCAACGGAGGGAAAGTTTCGGGATCCATTTCAAAAAAGACTTCATTTGTGCTCGCCGGAGAAAATATGGGACCGGAGAAAAAGAAGAAAGCGGATGAATTGGGTGTCCAGGTAATGAGTGAAGGCGACTATATAAATATGATATCATGACAACTGATTATACCAAAGGGGCAGAAGCTTTTACAAGGTTGCTTAAAATCATGGATGAGCTCAGAGACGGTTGCCCGTGGGATAAGAAGCAAACACTCGACAGTCTTCGACACTTGACTATCGAAGAAGTATATGAGTTGGGCGATGCTATATTGAAAAAAGATTTGAATGCAGTAAAAGGTGAAATTGGCGACCTACTCTTGCACATGGTATTCTACGCTCGAATAGCAAGTGAAACAGGCAATTTTGATATATCAGATTCTCTTCATGCGATCTGCGAAAAATTGATTCATCGCCATCCGCATATTTATGGAGATGTAAAAGTGCAAGATGAAGAAGAGGTAAAATCCAATTGGGAGAAGATAAAATTAACCGAAGGGAAAAAAAGTGTTTTGGAAGGAGTACCCATGTCACTTCCTGCTATGGTGAAAGCGCAGCGCATTCAAGATAAAGCGCGGGGAGTAGGCTTCGATTGGGAGCATGAATCTCAGGTTTGGGAAAAGGTTCAGGAGGAGCTTTTGGAGTTTAAAACAGAAGCCGATCAATCATCATCTAAAATGGAAGATGAATTTGGCGACGTTTTATTTTCACTAATCAATTACGCACGATTTAAGGGTATCAACCCGGAGGATGCCTTGGAAAAAACAAATCGAAAATTCATAAAGCGTTTTCAGTATCTCGAAACGGAAAGTTTGAAAGATGGAAAGAAAATGGGCGAAATGAGCCTTCCGGAAATGGATGAGTATTGGAATAAAGCGAAGGATTTATAGAATATGAAATTTGAAACAACGATCATAGGATGTGGGGCTGCAACGCCAACTTTACGGCACAAACCAAGTTCTCAGTTGGTGAATGTGCATGATCGCATGTTTTTGGTAGATTGTGGTGAAGGCACTCAGATGGAGTTGAGGCGATATAAAGTGAGATTACAGCGTATCGATAGAATTTTTATCTCGCATTTACATGGCGATCATTATCTCGGTCTGGTGGGATATATGAGTAGTCTTCATCTTCTGGGAAGGAAGTCGGATCTGCACATCTACGGTCCACCCGAACTCAAGTCGCTTATAGAATTGAATATGCGGGTGTCTCAAACTTATTTGTCTTACAGATATGAATTCCACGACTTGCAGTTCGAAAATCCAGAGTTGCTATACCAAGATCTTCATCTCGAAATAATTTCCTTTCCTCTGAAGCATCGAATACCCTGTTGTGGTTTTTTATTTAGAGAAAAGAAGAGAGCACTCAAGGTAAACAAGGACGTAATTGCTCAATTTAGATTAAAATCAGAGGAGGTTGTTCGGCTCAAGCGAGGAGAGGATATTGTTTTGGAGGAAGGTCGAAATCTTACTTCTGCGGAAAGTACTGAGGCCCCTCCGGCACCCAGATCGTTTGCGTATTGTTCGGATACCGCTTACGACGAGAGTCTTGTACCGCTCTTGAAAGGCGTAAACCTTCTTTATCATGAGTCTACTTTTATAGATCAGGAAGCCAAAAGGGCGAAGGAGACATTTCATTCAACGGCCTCACAAGCGGCAACAATCGCAAAATTGTCTGAAGTGGGCAGGTTGATTTTAGGTCATTACAGCTCGAGGTACGATTCAGAAGATTTATTTCTCTCAGAGGCGCGGGTTATATTTGACAATACTCTGCTTGGACAAGAGGGAAGGACATACGAAGTCCCTTTTTTGGAGAAAATTTCAGGGTCATAGAACTGTCATTGTTTAAAATTTAGTCATAAATCAGAGTGAAAATCTTATTTAGAACCATTTTTAATAGCACATTTGCATCATGATTGAAATTATCATAGCAGATAGCAACCACCTAATTCGGAGTGGGCTCAATGCGATATTGAAGCAATACGACGATTTCAGGGTGCTTGGTGAGGCATCTAATGCCGATCAATTGGAGGAGATGATAGTTGCCTTCAAACCCTCAATAGTATTGATAGATTTCGCTTCTAAGGGATTTGAAGTGAATGATATTCCGAGATGCATCAAAAAGTACAGTTTGGTGAAATTTGTGGCAATCACAGGTGAGCAATCGGGCAATACCATTGTTCATGCGCTGCGGGCGGGTATTACCAGTTATATCAAGAAAGATTGCGATGTAAATGAGATAGTAGACAGTGTGCGTGAAACCTATAATGGGGGCCGTTTTTTTTGCGGTCAGATCCTCGACGCCATTCGCAAAGAGAGTATTGATGTGGAAGACCTCAATATTGTTGAAATGAACTGTGAACCAGTGAATATCAGCGAAAGGGAAATGGAAGTCATAAAACTGATTGCCCAAGGGTACACCAACCAAGAAATTGCTGACAAATTATTTTTAAGCCACCATACTGTAAACACCCACCGCAAAAACATCATGTCGAAGTTGGGTGTAAACAATACCGCTGCCATCGTAATGTATGCCGTAAAGACTGAGCTGGTGAGCCCCAATCACTTTCTCTTCTCTGCCGTGAACAGTTAAACATTTTCGGCTGTTCTGCGTATAAATGCTATTTAAGAAAACTTACTCAAGAAGATATTTTTTCTTAAAAGTGAACAATCTCATTTTGCCATCAAGGATAAACTATAATACCGTTTATGTAGATGTAATAGTCCAATTCCGTTTCACTCCATTGGCCTATAACAGCTACTTTTACGGCATGTACCACTTCATGCTTATAAAATAGTTTGGACTATTTCATAAGCAGAATTGGTATAACTTGCCACTCTAGAAATTAGGACCGCTAGGTCGTTTTACCTTTAAAAAAGAAACCAGTGATAGCTACAACTCCCATTTTCGCTCTAGATAAAATATCTGAGAGTAGGATCAATCAAGTGGATTGGAATAACCTCGGATTTGGAAAAGTTTTTTCCGACCACATGTTTGTAGTAGAATACAGAGAGGGCAAGTGGCAACCTGGCAATATTATGCCATACGGACCTATCCCATTTAGTCCTGCCATTTCTGCTTTGCACTATGGTCAAGCTATTTTCGAGGGTATGAAAGCATATCGCAATGAACGAGGCGAGATATATATTTTTCGACCGGAGAAAAACGCAGAGCGCATGAATAGAAGTGCTCAGCGTATGTGCATGCCTGATATGCCAAAAGATGTTTTCATGGAGGCGGTAACTCAACTTGTATCGTTCGATAAAGATTGGGTGCCAGATCGCGAAGGTGCGGCCTTGTATATTCGTCCGGTAATGTTTTCTGTAGATGAATACGTAGGTGTGCGACCATCAGAAAATTATATGTTTATTGTTTTCACTTGCCCTGTAGACAAATACTACACAGGAGATTTGAAGGTACGCATCGAAAAGAAATACACGCGTGCTTCAAAAGGTGGAACGGGATACGCTAAAGCCGCCGGAAATTATGCAGCTTCGTTACTGCCGACTCGATATGCTCAGCAAGCTGGATATAATCAGATTTTGTGGACTGATGGAATTACACACGAGTATTTCGAAGAGAGCGGAACCATGAACGTTATATTCAGATCCGGAAATACTGTGTTTACGCCGATGATTAGCGATTCAATTTTAGATGGTGTTACTCGAGATAGTGTGCTTACACTTGCGCGCGATTGGGGATATAATGTGGAAGAAAGAAAGGTGAGCGTAAAAGAAGTCATTGAACTCCTAGAGAAGGGAGAACTGAATGCGGCTTTTGGAACCGGTACAGCGGCTACAATTGCTCCCATTGGAACCATTCACTACGAAGGGAAGGACTATGTTTTGCCTCCGGTAGAAACAAGAGAATTTTCAAATCGTGCGGCCAAGGAATTGGATCTCATCAAGCGCGGGATGATGCCTGATGTGCACAATTGGTCTATGCGGGTGGTGTAAAGTATTGCAGAAAATTTTATGGAATTTTTTCATTCAACGCATCCGAGAGAAAAGAAGATCGGAATGCGCCGGATGATTATTGTTCTTTTTGTACTTGCAAGTGCTTCTTCACAAGCACAGAATTCTCTGAAAATTTCAGGTTTGGTCTCTGATTCTATCACGGGCTTAGGAATTGTAAATTGTTCGGTGAGTATTTCCAGTAGAATCATTTCGGCGCGCACCGATTCCCAAGGATACTACGAGATGTTTATTGCTGAACCTTCAAGCAAAATGGACATCACGTTTCGGTGTTTAGGTTATAACGACAAAGTGACTCGAGATGTATATGTTTCGAGCGATTCAAAAAACATTTCGGTCAACGCTCAACTTTCACCGCGTGTATATCAAATCGGGAAGGGAGTTCAGATTTTAGGCAACAAAGTTCCCGAAACAATTTGGGGAAATGAAAAATACAATGTCTCTGACTTTGCTTTTCTTGGAAACAAAATATTATTATTGACATACGAGAGAGAAGAGCGATGGAAACGTCAGGAGGAAAGCAAGACAACACTCTTGACGGAATGTGCTTTAGTTTTGATCGACAGCAATTACAAAGAGATAACACAGCTTACAACACCTCTTATTTGTAAATCATTTTATACCGATTTTTTTGAAGATGTATTTTTAGTAAGTCGACATGAATATCACCAGATTTTATATCAAGGGGACTCTCTTTTTTTGGTGAACATTTCAGAAGATGATTTCACTATGGGCATTAAACCGATAATAGATTCAGTAGGATCGGTAGTTTACTATTCTACGTTCGATCCCTTGTTTCCGGCATTCGAATACAAGTCTTATGATTCGGACGACAGCACCTACACAACCCTGCGGTACATGATTGATGAAGATACCATGGAGATGTTTAGGAGTGAATACAAGTATCTGCATCCGAGGAAAAAATTGGAGGCATTTCGATATGAGCTTAAAACAGGGATTGATAAAGAAATTGTAGCTGCCTATATGTCTGGATTTCAAAACTCACCTTATTACGAACCGTTGAACGCACCCATGTTTTTGGCCAATGACACTTTGCTGATTTTTGATCACCATCACGATAAATTAATTAAGTTGGATGGATTTGGTAAAACGATCGATTCAACTTTGATCACTTATCATGAGTCGAAGGCGGGCAAATGGTCGGGTAGGGTTCTTTTAGATAAAGTGAATTCAGAGATTTACACCACCCATCTCAAAGGTAGCTACATCCATTTATCTCATATTTCGAAGTACACGGGTGAAGTAGATAGCATTTTTAAATTGTACTACAAATACGTAGAAAATATCAGGGTTTACAACAACGAGGTTTACTACATCTACAGGCCTTTTGAGTCTTCACAGAAGAAATATTTGTATCGGGAGCGAATAGGGAGAGTGTAGAAAGGAAATGGCAGAATAGATTGATCATTTTTGTAAGTCTGATAACGTAAAGGTATATGAAGAGTTCAAATTGGGGAATGAGTGAATTGGGGAATGTGGGAATTGGGGAATTAGTGAATTACTGAATGAGGGAATGTGATAATGAGGGAATTGGTGAATGAGGGAATTGGTGAATGTGGGAATTAGTGAATGTGAGAATTGGGGACTGAGGACTGAGCACT
>JAWXBG010000080.1:0-8665 GCA_034439875.1 Flavobacteriales bacterium | reverse complement strand
GAGATGAGAGAAAATATTTATCTAGTGAAGACCAGATATCACGACAAAAAACGGGGTGATTCCGAAAAACCAAAAGAGTAGGAAGAGTAATATTTCAATTGTTATGAAACGTCTTATTTACAATCTCATTCTGGTGGTCGGTCTTTCTATCGGGCTGACTTCGTGCTTCACATTAACTTACTCTGTAGGCAAAGGTGGAACTTCCGGGACAACAGTAAAGGAAAAGAATCATTATTTAATTTATGGCCTAGCACCATTAAAGACTTCAAACCCTACACAAATGGCTGGAGGTGCTGAGGATTACACTGTAACAATTAAGCACACTTTTGTAGATGGCTTAATACAAAGTATCACTTTAGGTATTTACACGCCTACTACCACATTCGTAACTAAATAAAAAGTTATTCGTGACTCAGCGGGAATGTGACACTTCACATTCCCGCTTTGCTTGTACTGAACTACATATATGAAAAATTGGAGATTCGCACTGGGTTTTGCCTTTATCGCATTTGGCTTGTTCCAAGGATTGAAATACTTATTGGATTATTCAAAGCTTTCAGAATTTGGAAAAGGCTATGTGTGGGGTTCGATCTTTTGGTTACTACTTGGTATCTTCACCTTGTCTTTAGCATTTCGCTCCAAAAACAAATCAAAATAACTTTCCCCAATTTTTACATTTTAGCTTTTTCCTTTTCCAATTCTCAGCTATGTCGCCGTCCCCGTTACCCCTGGTTTGTCCACTAGGGTATTATCCTTTTTTCGGTACTTGAGCCAAGCATCGAGAAAGACACTTGAGATAATGATTAAAAGACCGATATAAAACTCTGGTGACATGTGTTCGCTGATGCCATAAATGCAAACGGCGAAAACAATGGTGTAAACAGGTTCCATATTCACAGCCACAGCGCAAGTAAAAGGAGAAAGTTCTCTCATCACCTGAATACCCACTACATAAGCCATGCCGGTGGCCACAGCACCCAATAGGAGTATGTAAAAACCGTCGAGAGCTGATATGCTATAAAGAGCGTCGAAATCGCCGACAAACAGCATGGCCACGCTTAATCCCAGGAACGCAGACACCATTTCGTAAAATGCTATATGCGCTGGAGGATGTTTCTTAACAAGAACAGAATTAAACGACGAAAAAACTGCAGCGAAAAATGCGGCTCCCAAAGAGAGGATGATGCCCAGAGTCTTATCACTTTCGAACTTCAAAATAATTCCAACTCCAATAAATAGCGCAACACCCAGAAGCAGCTCGTAGGATCTAAATTTCTCTTTGCGAATTAAAGGGCTCACGATTGCCACAAAAAACGAAGAGGTAGACAATACAGCAAGTGCAATAGAAAGATTCGATGCTTTTATACTCCAGAAAAAGCAAATCCAATGGAGGGCTGTGATAAGCCCTACACCCATCATCTTCAGTATTTCGCGGACGGGGATATCCTTTTTTCGCTTTGTATAAACTATAAACAGACCGAGCGTAAGTGCCGCTACCAGACATCTCCACCAAACCAAAGGCACAGAATCTAGATTGATCTCTTTACCCAGGATTCCAGTGAAACCCCAGATAAAAACAATCGCATGCATGAGAAGTAGGTTCTTATACTTTCTCATCGTCCTTGTCGATTTCAACGACACCACCGGAAATAACATATTTCATAACATCCACCGCATTGCGATCAATAGGGCTTACATTTTCTTTTGGCACAACAATAAGGTGACCTGAAATACTAAAACTCATTGGTATATACACAGCAATTTTACCAATGGCACCCTCGCCTAATTCATGTAAGTCTTTGTCGGTTACAAACCCAATTACCTCCGGATCAGAAGTCTTGCTCAGTCTTACAAGAACAGGCTGGTCGAACCTTTTTTTGGAACCCACAAATGCTCCAAGCACATCGGTCATACTTTTATACACCGTCTTTATCAAAGGAATTCGATCGAGGAATTTATCGAACCTCCTTTTGAGTGGTTCATTGATAAGTTTGCTACCCAAGAAGCCGAGTAAGAACAAACAAATTACTAGAGAAGCTATGCCCGCACCTGGGAATTTATATTTTTCGGGAATTATGTTCTCCAAAAGATTATCCAAATAGATAAATATTTTATAGACAACGAATACTGTAACGGCCACAGGAACCGCGATCAGCAGACCGTTGAGCACATAATTCACAACACGTTTGATTATACTCTTAAACATTTCTATCAAATATCATAGCCATAATAGCTCCTGATGTACTAATGTTCCAATGCCTTTTCCCATTTGCTCACGGCTACAGTAGCAACGGCATTTCCAACCA
This sequence comes from Flavobacteriales bacterium, assembly GCA_034439875.1. GTDB lineage: Bacteria > Bacteroidota > Bacteroidia > Flavobacteriales_D > Sanyastnellaceae > JAWXBG01. The sequence goes on along the minus strand of JAWXBG010000080.1, from coordinate 6,359 downwards.
CATTTGTAGCGCTTCGACCCATATCCAGGAGTTGATCTATACCAAGTAAGAGCAATAAACCTTCATCAGGAATTCCAAAAGTAGAGAGGGTTCCGGCAATAACAACCAATGAAGCGCGGGGCACACCTGCTATTCCTTTACTAGTGAGCATCAGTATCAGCAACATGGTAATTTGTGTGCCAAGGGGCATGTCGATACCATAACTCTGAGCAATAAATATGGATGCGAATGTCATATACATCATCGAGCCATCAAGGTTAAAGGAATACCCCAGCGGCAATACAAATCCCACGATTTTGTCTTTACACCCGAAGCGTTCTAGTTCTTCCATAGTTTTGGGCAAAGCCGCTTCACTAGAGGCAGTTGAAAATGCGATAAGCAGGGGTTCTTTAATTCTTGAAATTAGAATTCGGATTCGTTTTTTAACAAGAATAAAACCTGCAATGAGCAGCACAATCCAAAGAAGGAGAAGTCCGGCGTAGAACTCCCCTATGAACAGTCCGTAGGTTCCGAGAATACCTAGTCCCTGATTCGCGATAACAGCAGCCATAGCCGCAAAAACCGCAATGGGCGCTAGATTCATTACAAAACTCGTTACCTTTAGCATCACATGAGCCACACTGTCCATCAGTTCGATTACTGGCTTTCCCTTTTCGCCAATTGCGGCCACAGCTGTTCCGAAAAACAAAGAAAAAACCACGATCTGAAGCAGTTCATTTTTGGCCATAGCTTCAATGACGCTCGCGGGAAATAAATGCTCCAGAAAGCTTTTGACAGTCATGCTCGTTCCTTCTAGACCAGTAGAAGCTCCTACTTCCGGCAAAGGCAACTGCATCATTTTGCCAGGCTCCCACCAATTCACTAAAACCAAACCGAGAAACAAGGAAACGAATGAAGCAGAAATGAACCAAAGCATGGTTTTACCGCCAATACGGCCTACTGTTTTCAGATCTCCGAGTTTGCTTATACCCACTATCAGTGTAGAAAGTACCAATGGGGCAATGATCATTTTGATGAGGCGCAAGAAAACGCTTGAAATATTGCCTATGCCATCTGAAAAAGCCTTTACTGACGTCAAATCGGTTGTACCTCCGTCCGTGTAATTCATGCGAACCATTTGGCCACAAACACCCCCCAATACCATTGAGAGTAGGATGAAAAGGGTAAGTTTATTCGATTTAGTCATAACCTTATGGTTGAAGTTGGTCGCAATATAAGCCACTTCCAAAGGTCATTGAGAGCGCTATTGACGACTCAAAAAATCAAAAAACAGATGATCTTGTGCACACGATTCAAGGAAAACACTAATAGGCCCTTTCGTTCTTTCCTTCGATGTAGTTCATGTAGGCCTTGTTCACCACTTTATTTCCACCCGGAGTTGGGTAATAACCTGTAAAATACCAATCACCTGTGTGATTTGGACAAGCCTGGTGAAGTCCTTCTATACTTTGGAAAATGACCTTAATCTTCGCCTTTATTCCAGGAGGGGTCACGAGTTGAGCAATTTTGTCGGAGATTTCTCCTACCGAAAATGGTTCATACACCTCTCGAACATAGTTTTTCACAGCTTCTTTCGGAGCCGATTGTTGATCGCAGCATTTGATATACACATCTTGGAGCAAACGTTCGGTGCCGCGCTCTTTATGCAAAGCCACAGCGGCCTGAAAAGCAATGAAATCGCCCATTCTGGCCATATCTATACCATAACAGTCAGGATACCTGATTTGTGGTGCACTGGATGCAATGATTATTTGAGATGGATTTAACCTGTCGAGCATTTTGATGATCGACATTTTTAAAGTGGTTCCCCGCACAATGCTGTCGTCAATCACCACAAGATTGTCTTTACCCGCTCGCACCGTGCCGTATGTAACGTCGTATACGTGCGCTACCATATCATCACGAGCGCTATCTTGGGTGATGAAGGTTCTCATTTTAACATCCTTGATAGCGATCTTTTCGATACGCGCCCTTTGTCGAAGAATCGCTTCGATCGACTCAGTATTGACACTACCACCCAAGCCGATGATCTGTTGGATTTTTCGATCGTTCAGTTTGTCCTCAAGGCCCTTTATCATTCCATAAAAAGCAATTTCGGCAGTGTTGGGAATAAAGGAGAACACGGTATTGTCGAGATCCTCTTTCACAGCATTGATGATGGCGGGAACAAGATTTTCGCCGAGTTTTTGTCTTTCGATATAGATGTCCTTATCGTTTCCCCGAGAAAAATAAATCCTTTCGAAGGTACATGCCTTTTTCTCCATAGGCTCTCGCACCATTTTCATATGTGTGGTGCCATTTTTTTTGATCACCAATGCATGTCCGGGAGAAACCTCTTTAATAGCATCGATAGGCACGTTAAAAGCAGTTTGAATAGGAGGACGTTCGCTTGTTACGACAACGATTTCCTCATCCTCGTAAAAATATGCTGGTCTTATTCCCGATGGATCACGAAGAACAAAAGCATCTCCGTGGCCAAACATACCTGCCATTGCATATCCCCCATCCCATTCTTTTGAGGCGCGTTGCAATACCCTTTGCACATCTAGATTTTTGGCTATGAGCTCAGATATCTGCATATTGCTATATCCCTGCTTATTGTATGCGTCAAACAACAATTGGTTTTCTTCGTCGAGAAAGTGTCCGATTTTCTCCATTACAGTAACGGTATCGGCCTTTTCCTTCGGGTGCTGACCCAGTTCTACTAATAGACCAAAAAGTTCATCGACGTTTGTGAGATTAAAATTGCCGGCCACCACAAGGTTTCTGGTCATCCAGTTGTTTTGGCGCAGGAATGGATGGCACTGTTCGATATTGTTTCCGCCGAATGTACCGTATCGAAGATGTCCCATAAAAAGCTCACCCGTATATGGGAAATGATCTTTTAGATATTGAGAATTCTTTAGCTTTTCGGGATGTTTCTCTTCAAGATCAGAAAATCGGGAGAGAATACTCTGAAATATCTCTTGTATAGCTTGCTTGTGGACGGATCGCTTTCTAGAGATATATCTCTTTCCTGGCTCAGGATCTAGTTTAATGTTTGCAAGACCTGCGCCATCCTGCCCTCTATTGTGCATCTTCTCCATGAGTAGATACATTTTGTTGAGGCCGTAGAATGGAGTTCCGTATTTTTCGGTGTAAAACTGAAGAGGTTTCTTCAGTCGGAGGAGCACGATACCGCACTCATGCTTGATTTGATCGCTCATGTATAAACACTGAAGGCTACAAGCCCATTCATTGAGGCTGCAAAAGTAACTAAGTGCAGACGGAATTAGATACGTTTTTTCTTATCCGACATCAATGAAATGAACAGTTTTACATTTTTTTTCTATCATTTTATGGAATCCGTGTTTTAAGTACATCCTACTTTCAAATACACAAGATTATGAACAGATTAAAACACATCCTTTTCGCACTCGGATTCATTTTAACTGCTAACGCATTTGGCCAAACCGCAGGAGAAATCCACGGGAAGGTTTTCAGCAAAAAAGGCGAGCTTCTCGCAACTGCCCTAGTAGAGGCCCTGAATGGCACTACAAAATATGGCACTGTTGCAGAACCTGATGGCCGTTACGTGATCAAGCCAATACCCTTTGGAACCTATGACCTTCGTTTTGTATCATTGGGATACGACACTATTGTAATTACAGGAGTGGTTGTAACGCCCGATCGCATCTCGTTTCCAGAGACGATCTACTTGAAAGAATCCCTAACCGGATTTTCTTTTACAAAAGCAGTTGAGAAAATAGAATACAGATACCCGTTGATACACAAAGACGGTGAAACTGTAACTACAATAACGGCAAAAGAAATGAAGCACATGCCCGCAGCCAAAGGAGGCAGCATTGGAAAAATTGTAGCAGCCATTAGTAGCGACGTGAAACCCGGAGCTGATGGGGAGCTTTATTTCAGGGGCAGCCGCAGCGGCAGTGTGGTATACTTTATAGATGGTGTAAAATACAGAGGTTTAGCACCCACAATACCCGGAAGTGGCATAGGCAGTGTGTCTGTATACACTGGTGGAGTGCCTGCCAAATATGGAGACACAACTGGAGGTGTTGTGGTGATAGAGACCAAAAGTTATCTCGACGCATGGAGAGAAAAAAGTGATCGTTTGTCGGGTAATACACGTTAAAAATGAACCAAGTGCGGCCTCATCGATAGCGTTGAGCGCCGCACTTTTATAAATTATCCCAGATTTTGAAGATGGAAAGCTGAAAGGCAAAAAGGACGGGTGCTCTACCAAGATTTTTATTCGAAAACGTATTCTGCATACAGTGAAAATAAAAATTGATAAAGCGCCTGCCATTGCAGTTTTTCAGTGATGAAATAGATTCCATAGATAAAATCTGGCATTATCATTATCTTTCAGGTCATTTGAAAGCAGATACCCACATAACACGAATGAATGATCAGCAATTGCTGTTAAGCTATCGCAATGATGGCCATTCTCGTTGGTTGGGCGAACTCTTTGAGAGGTACAAACACCTCTTGCTCGGAGTTTGTCTGAAGTACCTGAAAGACCGAGAATCTGCCAAAGATGCTTTGATGTCTGTTTTCGAGAAACTAATAAATGACTTAAGGTATAGAGACATTGATAGTTTCCCTTCGTGGGCCTACACAGTGGCCAAAAATCATTGTCTGATGGATTTGCGAAAACAGTCAGGGCAATTAGCGCGAATGGAAGTTTATAAAAAGCAAACGAACGGCTTTGAAACCCTTGATCCCGGGGCCATTAGTTCTGAAGAAATCTTAGAAGTCGGGATACAGAAATTGGAGAATGCGATAGAACACTTGAATAGTGAGCAGCGTTCATGCATTTACAAGTTTTACATTGAAGAAAAGAGTTACAAAGAGATAGTAGACGAAACTGGCTATACATTAAACGAGGTAAAATCTCATATTCAGAATGGACGCCGCAATTTGAAGATCAAACTAACAGCCACAGCATGAGAACGCCAGGAACACAACCGGCAACACCGAACATAGAAGAGATTGAGCAATACCTGCAGGGCACTTTACCTGCATTGAGGTCTCACGAGATAGAATTACTCGCCATGGAAGACCCGATGCTTGCCGATGCATTAGAAGGCTACGCTACGGTGCCTGCATTTGATGCTGTTCAGGAATTGCAATTCACATCTCCACGTCATACGGGAGGAACACCTTGGTGGCACTTTGCCGGATGGATAGGAGGACTAGGTCTAGGAGTGGCTTTGGCAGTATGGCTGATTCCTTCGGAAGACAAGCCAAATATTGAATCTCCAAACACCTCCTCTATCGTTCAAACGCCCACTGTACCGGATCATAAAGATTTAGCCGATAAAACCAATACACAAATTGATTCCCAGACATCCCTTTTAGAAACTAAAGAGGACAAATCCAACTTTCGGAACCTTGATACATCAAGCAATAGTAATCCGGTTGAGTCCAATCTTCCGTTCCTACGATACGATCAGACAGACGAGATAAAAGTGATAGAGCGCAAATCAATCCTGCCAGTGCTGCTCGATATAGAGAAAAAAGATCCTGCATTAAAAGAGCAAAAAACCCCAGGCGGGGCGGATATTACTCATTTCCGAAACTACAAACTCGTCGACTATACCATACTTCGGAGTCCGAAGTGGGAAGACTTTTCGTTGGACAATGAGCACATTCATCCTGATAAAGCCAATGAGCACGAAAGTAATGATGAGGTAAGTGCCAAAATCGTGGTCAGCATACCATACATCAACTATTTAGAAAAATGTATCAGTGCATACAGTTCGAGCGACTATTCATCTTCAGCTTCACATTTTGATGTGATATTAAATCAATATCCCACAGATCTCAATGCACAGTTCTACGGAGCAATGAGCTACTATCAAATGTCAGATTATGAAAAAGCGATTGAGCGATTTGATATGAGTTCAAAAAATGTATTCAAAGTATTCCGAGAAGAAAGCGAATTCTACAAAGCCATGTCTCTGCAAAAAATCGGAAGAACAGAAGAGGCTAACGATCTATTCAATAAAATCGCATCTTCGAATGGATACTATTCAAAGAGGGCTTTACTGGAAAAAAAATAAGCCCCATGAAAGGACCTATTTCAATACTATAATACAAAGGTTATTTAAACCACAATCCGCATTGGAAATCTATTGCAGCGCTAACCCCCTTTGATATCATGCACTTTCTCGATTTTTATTCTTGATGTATGAATATACACCATCAAATAAAAATCTTGCGAGAGCACTTGCTATCTGTGGGGGTTATCCCGCATTGCGCATTGGAAGCATCTTGAGGTTAATGCGCTGCGGGATTCTCGAATCTACACGATGGAGCAAAGTAATAGTTCGACCTATGAATTCCGATATCTC
>JAWXBG010000079.1:0-3299 GCA_034439875.1 Flavobacteriales bacterium | reverse complement strand
TCTGGATTTTCTAGATAAGGATTCATGCCAATAAAGGGTGATGACATAGCTAGTATTCCTCCGTTTTATCTGTTAAAAAAGCTTTAAGTTTAGCGTAGAGGTTAGCGCGTCTTGCTTGTGGTAATTGCCGAAAGCGATTAATAATCTGACTTTCAAGATCGAGTTCGAGGATGTTTTGACATTCTTGAGAGATCGCGCCCAATCGATCATCTAATTCATTAATTAAGCCGTCAAGATATTCCACTTTCTCATCGCGTATCCGTTTGATTAGTTCTGTTGCTTTAATCGCTTGTCGATCTCGATCGCTATCAGCAAGGGCAGCTTGTAATTCTAAGTCTACACTTTTCACCCATTCACAGGCTTCTTTACGCTTTTTGTCTAATAATGTTTGACGATTCTTTTCAGTTTCGCGGCGTTTTTGAAGATAACGATCATCAAGCCATTCAGGAAGTTGGGAATCTTCTTCAAGCCATTGCTGCATCTTTTGCAGTCTCTGGTCATATTCAGTGATGGTTTGAGGCTCTGTTCCATCAACTAATTGAAACAATGTTTGCAAGCGATTTAGCCGATCGCGAATTTGGTTATAAAGCAACTCATCTGGTTCTGAATTAAGATAATAAATGGATTTTTGAGCAAGCTCTGTTTGCGATTTTTGCGCGGTTTTGAGTCCAGTAATTGTCCCTAATCGCTGGTCAAAATTTTCTAGATCTAGACGATATTGATTAACGCGATCGCTCAAGTATTTATCAATTTCTTGCACCTGTGATTGAAAGCGATTAGCTGTTTCTTGAGATGCCTCGGATAGTTGTTGTCGCGCTCGATCACAAATGGCGATCGAGCCAGATTTTAATTTATAAGCCTCTAACTCTTTAACTTGAGCTAATTCTTCATCTAGATTATCAATTTTAACCTGGAGCTTCTGATAGTCAGCATAGCGAGAAGAATCCTTGAAGATCAAATCAGATTTGTGATAACTTTTTTGAAATTCTAATAACTCTTTTTCTATTTTAATCGTATCAATTTGTCCTTGTAAATGCTCAAAATCAGCAATGTGTTGATCGATTTGCTTTTGAAAATCTTCAATGCGCTGAGTATACTCTGCAATATAAGTTTCAGGATGATTAAGCTTTCGTGATAGCTGTTGAATTTTATGAGTATTCTCCTCACAACTACGAATAGTCATAGAATTTGAGGGGGTAAGACGGCGAATTTCTCGCATAATCTGAAAATCTTGACTCTCCTTTTTAAATTCTTCAAAGCGTTGTTCTAAAGCGATCGATACCTTCTCTACGTGAGTCTGTACTTCAGCAAAATTTATATCTAGTGATGATAAATTTTGGATTTGTTGCAATATATTCTTTCGATGGTTATATTCTTCTGATTTAGATATTGGGGTATCTAATTTCTCAATGGTTTTAGTTAGTTTTTCAATTAGCACTTGCAAGCTTTCCTTTTTCAGCTTTGCTAGCTGTGCTTGCTGATCTGCTGTATCTATTTTGTGGTTAGTACCAAGTTGCAAAATATCTGTACGCTTGTAACCGTCAAACATTACATTGAGAGCTTTAGCATCACGAATCGCTTTTAATTCTTGCTCTGCTTGCCTAAGTTTGCGATTATTGTTTTTTATTAGATCATCAACAATCTGAATGTTTAGAATCTTTTGCTTTAGGTATTCCGATATTTCTTGTAAACGCTCTTGATCGTTAGCGATTGTATAGCGAGGTGACTGCTTACCAATTGTGTCTCTTAATTCACTTGCAAGTTCATTAGATAAGTTCTCACTAATGTAGAGGCTGCCCCATTGTTGCAATTGTTGCTGTAAGTTTTCTTGAAAATCGCCAATCTTTTGTAGACAGGCTGTATAAATTTCTTCGGATTTAATTTTAGAAAATTCATTGGCAACTTCTTCTATAAAATCAATTGCAGCAACATAATCCGATTGAGTCGCATTAGGACTAAGACTATCAAAACGGGCTTTGATTTCACGAAGTTTTTGCTTGATTAGCTCTTGCGCTTGGATTTGTGCTTTGCGATCGACGATCGCTGATTTGGTTACACCTAATTGCTGAATGTAATGTTCTGGTAAGGCTGAATTAGACTCCAGTAATGATATAGCAGATTCAAGGTTACTAAGAGAATAATTACAATCTTGGGAGGCTTCTATGCTTTGAGGGTCGATTCTTAATTCATTGAATCTTTCATCTAAGAGCTGTTGCATTCTTTGCAAAGCGCGATGCTGTGTATCAGTATAGATGGAAGATTTAACGATATCTGTAACAGAGAAATCGATGAGGACAGGGGAATAACTAGGAACTAGTTGGGATAGTGGCGTATCAATTGATAAACTTTCCACTTTTTTGATCGGCTCATACCAGCGATCGAATTCTTTTACAGTCTTACTCAGACGATCTTTCCATTCCCTCACTGAATTAGATTCAATTCCAGTATTTTCTTTGAGGAAGTTTTCAGCTTGAGATATATAGGCGATCGCTTTTTCATAATCAGTCGGCAAAGTTGGCACTACAGGTATTGAAACTCTCAGAGAGCGAATTATTTTGGCTCCAAACTTAACAATCCATTCATCAACAAAAGTATCAGCTTTCTCAAATATGTTCGATGCTGCCCAATCTTCAAGAGATTTCGGTTGCATAGATTGATCGTTTTTAGCCTTACCCTTTTTTGTAGGGTCAGGAATGCCGATCATAATTACTTCTTGGCGATAGAAACTCAGCCAGCCCGCTAGCAAAACAGTAAACGTGATTTGATTGTAGCCGTAGGGAGCATCTGACAATATTTTCCAAAGAGTCTCAATAAGAATTTCTTTTTTAGTTTCTCCCTTCAGATCACAGTGTTTAGAGATCAGCTCCCATGCATCTCGAACTTTCTGATTAGTTGGTTCCTGTAAGATATAAGCATTAGAGGTTTTCTTGAAAAGTCCCCATCCGTTCACAAAGGCTCCATCTATGGCTGATATATAGCTGGATTCTTTTGGTAAGCTAGCAAAGGTGATTTGTCCATTGCCAGTAAATAATTGACTCGCAACCGTGGGCGCGATTTTATTCCCTGTGGGATGGATTTTGGGAAATACGGAAAGCTTATCAATATTGCCCATATTAGGGACAAAAGGATAGAGATCTCTCAATAAGGCACTAACATGAAAATTCGCATAACGTCTCTCAGCAATTTTATGCCCTGCAATCGAATGATGATTCATACTTGCCGATTTGTTGAATATCTCATGACTGCGATCGCGGATTTCAGCTTCCCAACCTGAAAGTAACTTGCTATAGGCTGGTGTT
>JAWXBG010000078.1:0-3804 GCA_034439875.1 Flavobacteriales bacterium | reverse complement strand
TGCGGGATAAACGGTATTAGCACTTCATAGCGAATCCCAATGCGGAATCTGGATTAATAATTCAATGATGAAAAGAAAGGATTATGCGAAAAGCATATGATTGACACGGCGAATCCACAGATTAATGGGCATCTTTCTGTTTGCCGTTATAGCGGTCGTTGCTGCATCCAGTTTAGTGCTGGGATGGAAGAAAAACTCTGATGGCTTGATACTCCCAAATACAGCCACGGGAACTTCCACGGACTTGAATTCTTGGAAAAACCTCCAAGAGCTTAATACAAATGCATGTAATGAGTTGACATGAGTAGTTTCGGAAATATCTTCATGTGCTGTTGGCAGAATAGACGCACGAGCTGATAAGGGTGTAGTAAAATTTGTTTTTGTGAATCTTTTTTGGGAAGTTCAGGTAGATGGTGCCACCGGTAGACTTCTGCAAACTTCTTACAGGTGGTCGGACCTAATTGAAAAAATTCAAGATGGATCAATTCTCGACATGTACTTTGAAACAAATTCAAGCATTCTCAAATTGATTTATGCGGGTATAATTGGCACTTCTTTGTTGACTTTCTGCATTACCGGATTTTGGCTTTGGACGGGTCCAAGACTAAAGAGAAATTTGAAAGACGCCAGACCATGATTTTGAGAGACTAGTTGAAATTCATACCCACCCTCAATATAAGATTCATCCCTTGTTCGTCTGCGAAATAGCGTAGCCGATTTAAGTAATCTCTGTATTTTTTATTTAATATATTTTCTCCACTGAGTGTTATCTGAAGTTTATTTCCATGAACTGTCATTGTAGTTGAAGCACTGAATCCCAATAGAAAATAATCGGCAGGCACTGGATAGAAATCTTGACCTTCACGCAAGTGAGATTGTCTTGCAACATAGCGACAACTTATAGTAAGATGATTGTCTACAAGTGCCTCTGTGTTTCTGAAAAGATACCGTATGTGGCCTTGAATTCGCGAGGACGGCATGAAAACCAAGGGCAAATTGCGACTTATATTTTTCCCACGTAACCACGATGATATGAGTGTCAATCGAAATTTGGGATGTGGCAGATATGTCAACGATAGGTCCGAACCCATGATTTCGGCATTTGTTTGTTTGTACTGAAACACCGGAAAAGCGCCGCGTATGGTCAAACGAAGTTCTTCTTGAGGTTCCAAATAAATGAAGTCTATAAAACGATGATAGTATCCGAGAATTTGGAAGGTTAACTTGGGTCCAACTTTTATATCGAAGGAAGTGGTCAGTTTTGCAGATTTTTCTTCCGTGAGATTGGGATCTCCTTCTTCAATTCCACTCACTCCTTGGTGTAAGCCGAAGCTGTACATTTCGTTCACTTCCGGCGATCGTTTTGCGAGTATGATATTAGTTGAAATTTTTATGGCCTCACTGGGTGTGTAGTTGATCCCACCCGACAGACTATAGTTCTCAAATAGGTGATTTACTTTTCTGATTTCTCGAGGTAAACTTTCTGAAATGGACCAAACAAAAAGGTCCTTCACATCATAGCGAAGCCCGATATCATATTCTGCTTTTTGTTTTGATCGCTGAAATATTGCATAAGCCGAGCCTTGATAGGAATAGTAATCTGGTATCAGTGGTAAGATTCCTGTTTCAGGTTGGTTTGCATTGTCTATGTACCAATATTGAAGCCCTGCGCTGAACGAGTTGTTTTCATCCCGAAACTTTTTGAAAATTGCCTCGCTGAAGTGCGACCACTGTGTCATTGAAAGCGCAGGACTCGATGACCGATCACCTCTTCGAATGTCATACTCTTCTCGATCATTTAGTTGGATCCCATAATTGAAGTGCAATGAAGCTGTAGGCGTCAAGTAGTATTTGCTTGTGATCTTTAATAAGTGATGTTTTACCCTTTGCTTTGGCTCTGCTATTTGAAAAGAGAAGTTTTCGCTGGTGTTGAATGGTTCTGGTCTGCCAAATGCTTCTTCTAGGTCAGAAATGTTACCAATTTGACTGCCCCGGAGTAATCCCAATTCTGTTTGAAAATAGCTATAATACATAGTACTCCGCCAGGAATCGGAGAGGTTTTTTTCAAAATGTATCGAAGCACTGCCCTCATGCTGACCGGTATTGGTTAAATAGTAATCGGGGGTTTTTCTGTCGCCAATGAGTTTTATCGTTGCGCTTGCTCTCCATCCTAAAAATTTGCCTCGCTGTTCGAGTGCAGTATTCAGAGTTTGACCGCTACCATTGCTTTGTGTGATGAAGTTAAACGAACCTAGTATTTTTTTTTCAGAAGTAATTTTTCTCGGTTCTACCAATATGATCGCTCCTGATTGTGCACCCGGATAAGCCAAGCTGCTTGCACCGCGAACTACAATGATGTTGTCGGCCACAAAGGCATCTATCTCGGGAGCGTGGTCATTGCCCCATTGTTGACCGCTTTGTGGCAACCCATTGTTCATGATACTCAACCTGTTGCCGGAGAGCCCGTGTATGGTGGGTTTCGAAATGCCTGAGCCGTTGCGAATTGTTTGTACTCCCGGAATGTTTTCCAAAATGTCGGCAAAGTTCTTGTTGCTTTCTTGTGCTATTTCGTTTCGACTTATTGTATTGCTTACTCGCTCATCGTGGTCATTTGAACTGACTTCAACGGTTATTTGATTTAAGACGGTTGATTGATATATCAATGAAATGAATAAAAGTGTATCAGAGCGAATGTATAAGGTTTGCTCTAGGTCTTCATATCCAAGATGACTCAGTTGAAGATGGTATTCTCCGCGACACAAAGAATGGACAACGAAGTTTCCGGATTCATTGGCAATATAGTTTTGTGATGTCTCGGCTATATGCAACACCGCCAAGGGTAGGGCCTGAACGGTGTTTTGGTCGATAACTGATATCTGGATTGTGATATTGCAATTCTGCCCGCTTACTTGAATCACCATTTGGATGAAACATAGATAGAGGGAAAGCAACCGTATGAGACTAGTCAATTTCAACTATAAAGGTTACCTCTATATCTGTTTCTCCTCCGGCATTTTCAATGTTCCCTGCACTCACACCGTTTGCAGTTTTTGTGGGTTCATGACGGAGGGTAATTGTAAGTGTACCTGTCGAAATGTTGGCCGTACTTATGGTTGTAAGTAATCCAATCGGGTTGCCATTTGTATCGGTGTCCGAATACGCTATGAGCATATCCAGATTGGATTCTGTTTGATAGAAGACCTGATGCATGGTTCCCTCCTCCAATACTTCGGCACTGATGTCGGAGATAGGGTCCACAGATTCATTAAGCAGAGATAGTGCTCCTGTATACTCCGTATTGGCCGCAAGAATGCCTTCAATAATGATAGGGGTGTTTCCGCCGTCACCATCGGAATCTTGAAATGAAAACACGACCGAACTCCCCCCATCCACTGGAGTTAGGGTATACACCAAGGTAGTGATCAATTCCTCTTCATTGGGGAGTATCGGAGCCTCATTTTCGTCCTTCTTACAGGAGTTGAATAGAAGAGGCAAGAACATTGTAAAGATGAGAAGATAAGAAGTTTTCATAATGGCTTGTTAATGCAATTGAGTTGCAAATATAGGCAACTTCGTCAAAAACGCAACAAAGTTGCATTAATGAAATGGTAGATCATACCCTTTCTCCTTATTATAGGGTCCATCCAGCATAGCATATTTGAGGTCTGTTTTGGGTAATGCGCTCCAAGATCTTGCATGTATGAATTGCTAAATGCCATTGTCAGCTTTGTTTAGCCCAGAATCCGCCTTGGGATCCGCTATGAAGTGCCAAACCCCACAGATAGCAAGTGCTCTCGCAAGATT
>JAWXBG010000077.1:0-42488 GCA_034439875.1 Flavobacteriales bacterium | reverse complement strand
ATTCACTAATTCACCCATCCCCCCATCTTTTCTATTTAAAAATTATCCAAATCCACAGGCCTCATAACCCCGAACCACTTTAGGATTTTCTCTCCTGCTCCAGGCACATCAATGTGAATGATATAGGTGCCGCTTGCAATCGGGATGTTCTTGTTGTTTTTAAGATCCCAATCGAGAGAGGTGATCGGGTCTGCTTTTTCGAATTGACGAATCAATGTGCCAGTAAGATTATATATTGAAATAGTGCAGACTTGTGGAAGGTTTGTGATCTTAACCCTGTTGTCCACTTTATTTGCTTCGTAGGTGCTAAAAGCATAATATGGATTGGGGACAATATTGATAAGGTCCAAAGTCTCATTTAACGCTGCAGAGCTATTGATACTCGCTTCTAGTCCAAATGTGTTGAAAGTATAGTATGGGTTCCAGGCATTCTCAGCTCCGGTGAAGTCCCAAGGATTGTCGTCTGGAATCGAAGTGCTGTGTTTTTCATAGGGTCGAGAAACGCGCAGCTCAATTCGAACATCATTTGGAATGAGTCCATCTTCAGGAGATTTCAATTCGTATTGGGAATTCAATAATGCTGAGCCAACCCAAGTGCAAGAGGCGAAAAGATTTTTCAGATGCGCTGCCGCTATATTTCCTTGATTGTTGAGCAAGCTGTATACATAATTCCCGGAGTCATAAGCTGGCATGTAGTCTTCATCGCCGCTCATAAGATGTCGGAGATTTTTGAAAATGTATATCCAGTGTTGACCACCGCACAAAAAGTCGTTGCCCAGGTCGGTTAGAACTCGAGAGGTCGGATTCCAAATCATATCTCTTCCATTTTCACCAACCATCCAGGAGTCTTCACCGAACGCCATGTTCAGTCTTTCACCCGTTGATATATCAATGGCATATCCTGGAAACCAGCCCATTCCTGCAGGTTGAGTGCCATTACTTGTTGCTTCATTTTCATTGCAGCCTTGGGTACCGGACATACGACCATTTTTATCGACGCTTGGCGACTTTCTAAGTTGCATTTTGTCTGCGTTTCCTTCACTGAGCGCGGCATTGCTCTGCATTTCAAGAACAGGACAACGGGTCCAAAGTTGTTTGTTGTCTGTATACACGACATCTACATTGTTTAATCCTTTGATGTTGGAAACAAATTTGATTTGAAATGGGCTCAAATCCCCTCTCAACTTTGAAGAAGTTGGCGCGACATTATTCATCCACATCAAAAGTTCATCGATGTAGGTAGATGAGGATACAAGGCAGTAGGGCGACCATGTGCCGTCTACCATGCTTTCATAAAGTTCGCGAGCATCAGTTGGGAAATTCCCCCCTGCCATGGGGTTAGCATCTCCATCTTTATAGTCATTGTATAAGGTTTCAAATTCCGTTGCCTCGAGATCATCAAGAATGCTATATCCGGCGCGTATCCAATTGAAGGGAGAATCAGAATCGTCGTCTGCGAATCCGCGCAGCCAAGGTTGGTCTGGTGATTCGTATTGAATGGAGGAGCCAACCGGTTCGATAAAATGGGCTTCGTCAACACTATACATATATTGGTGCCAAGAGACACTCAACCCCCATTGCATCACCAATTCCTCCGTGAGTAAGTCAATACTTCTGATGCTCGAATATGTCTCGTTGTTGTCCAGATTAATTAATACCCAAAAGCTATTGTCCGCATCTATATCTTCTTCGCCATTGCTGAGTCTCAATTCAAAATTGGCAGATGGAACTCGCAGAGGATCAACAACCATTACTTTTACAGGACTGTTGCCTGCGAGGTATTGAATATCTTCTACTACATTTTCGTTTAGAATAGATTCTTCTGTATTTTCAGTGAGGCGAATGTATTGTTCACCATTTCCTTTTCCTTCGTGCTGGGTCAATGCAATTTCGGTTCCATAAGCGCTGTAGAGAATGGTGCCTCCGGCCTCTGGAGTTACTATGTGCGGTATGGCACTGATCACTTGAATGGGTCCGAAGGTGGCCTTGCGTGACGATAGAAATGCCTGGTCTTGTCCTGACCCGAGATTTATATTAAATTCTTCATAGTTATTGTATCCGTATGCAATGGCCATAAAATAGTAAGTCTTGTGATTCACAAGTTTATTATCTCCTTGAGCAAATGCATCTGTAGTAACTCTGAAAGTATGATGAAGACCGGAGTTGGATCCTGAAACCATTAAACTAGGAACAGTTTCTTGTGTTGATTCATCCTTGTTGTAATTTATGATGTTTTCAACTTCATCTTGGATATCGCACTGGGCAATAAGTCTGGCTTTTGTAACATCGTTCAATTCCCCGGAAGAAACATTTGATCCTGATAATTGATATATCATGTATCCTTGAAAGCTATATGATCGCTGCTCTTCGGTGAGGGGCTCTCCAGTAGTGTTGAATTCAGGAATCGTCGGATCAATTAGAGAGTAACCCTCTCTGTAATTGGAGCTTTGAAAATCTTCATTATTGAGATACAGAATCACTTCTTTGTTCAA
The DNA here is from genome assembly GCA_034439875.1 of Flavobacteriales bacterium. GTDB lineage: Bacteria > Bacteroidota > Bacteroidia > Flavobacteriales_D > Sanyastnellaceae > JAWXBG01. The sequence goes on along the minus strand of JAWXBG010000077.1, from coordinate 39,996 downwards.
TTCTTGCACCGCAACATCTGGCGCATCAGGACCGGAGATCAATTCGAAGCAATTGTCAAAAAGGGCCTGTGCTTTATCGTCAGCGCTTAGCACTAGTTTTACTGATTCAAAAGGATTTCCTTGACTGGCTCGGGCATACACTACACCTACGGTAATGTTATTATAATCACCGGGTTCGAGAGTGAAGGGGCCGGCGCTTTGCATAAATCTTCTGTCAGACGCAATGTTTCCGGCCGAAACTTCATCCCAGGCATCTACCACTGTACCCAAGGTTCCCCAGTGCAGTGGGTCTGAGTTTCCGGGAAACATGTAGTCGGCGGATATGTCTTGATTTGTACCAGTGTTAAGTGCATTTCCGCCATAAGACATGCGCTGACCGTTTCTCCAATAACCCCTCATGTAGTTGTAGAAGTGAATTGGGAATTCCGGTGTTCCATTGGCACTTGATCCAGACACGTGATACAGAAATTTGCGCATACCAAAACGTTCGTTGTCTATCACTCCATCACCGTATCCAATCCCGATACCTTTATATGGAATACCTTTGAGATCTATTGCCTCAAGGATGTCATCTGTAAGTGGATTATCGACACCATCGGCGTCTTGGTACGGACCTTCAAAAAAGTCTACTCCAACTGCCGGTGGGTATTCTCCATATCCGGGTGAAAGTCCTGTGGGAGAATCAACAGCGGGACCATTGTATCCATAGCCGAGACCACGTTGAACATCACAACCAACAAAGTCGTCAACGTGTCCCCCAATATCGAGATCGATCCATGTCCCAAAATATGTGTCCTGCAAGGTCTGCGAACCTTGATTGATGAGCACATAGTTGTAAAAGGTCATGTTGTTTACTTCATCGTTTGTGCTGAAAGCAAACGCTTGTGCCCGTATTTCCATACCAATCGGTTGAGCTCCACTTTCGGAGTGAATATTACCCTTGTCGTTAAAAATCCAGTAATAGTTCTGATCGCCAAACAGAGGAACGATATCATCTCTTTTCCTTTCAGCGCAATTAATTTCCTTGAGAAAGTCGTACCAAGGATAGTCTCCATTTTCAGGATTATAGCTTCCATCTCCATCGAAGTCATAGAAAGGGGCGAGGTATAAATCTTGACCGGCAGATGTATTACCTATGGCAGGATAGTCGAAGAAATAAGGAGGAATAGAGTAGCCACTTGGAAAAGATTCTTCAACCACACAGTCGGCCGAATTGATACACTCAAAGTACTGGCGATGTCTTTGCGCATCAGCACGATAAGTAATGGTGAAGCGATCCCATTTTACACATTCGGATTCAGAAATTTCTGCTGATCCGTCGTTAGAAAGAGGTCCTGACCAAAAATCATTTCCTCCAAAGCGATAAGTTATAGCTGCTAGTTTCAGTTGTTGGTCTGGCGACAAACCTCCTAGCCAAAGAGCACCTGCGTAGAGTACTGAAACGTTTCCATCTTTCGGTGCATAGTAATGAGACAGCCCCACAGCTCGATCCTGCCATAAGCTACCTCCTGTCTCGATGAGCGCACTTATATTATTCCACTCTAGATCACGCAAAGCAGTGGCAGGAGCGCAAGCTGCGGCTCTTGATTCTTCCTGCACAATCTCAGTTCGCGGATGAACTTTACCGGAGGTAATCAACGGATGATCATTTTGCGAAATTCCGTATACGGTCAAAAAACAAAGTGCAAAAGTGGAGATAAGTCGCATAAAGCGTTATGGTTTAAAGGACACTACGAATATATTGGGTTTCTTGCAAATTATGGAGGTTTGACAAAGAGAGTTTTTACGAATTATCTCATTTCTGAACCATAAGTTTTAACCCAGAATCCGCTTTGGGATTCGCTATGAAGTGCTAATACCGTTTATCCCGCATTGCGCATTAGGGAATTTTTGTAGAATGCATGCGGGATTCTCAAATCTAAGCGATAGAATACTGCATTCATCGGCAAAATTAGGGTGCAATTTTTCTATCGCTTGATTTGGGTTTATGTATCTGGATTAGTCCAATTCCGTTTCACTCCATTGGCCTATTACAGGCACTCTGACGGCATTTACCATTTCGTGCAAGATGCTGCAGGGCATTGCCCAAAAAAAACTTCAAATGCGCAATGCAGCATGGACTATTTATTGTGCAGAATTGGTATTATCCCGCATTGCGCATTGGAAGCATCTTGAGGTTAATGCGCTGCGGGATTCTCGAATCTACACTATGCAATAAAGTAATAGTTCAACCTATGAATTCCGATATCTCCATCACGTGAGTCGGGATTATTTGATGGTGTATATTCATACATCAAGAATAAAAATCGAGAAAGTGCTTGATATCAAAGGGGGTTAGCGCTGCAATAGATTTCCAAGGCGGATTCTGGGTTTAATAAGCAGAATTGGTATTATTTGATGGTTTATATTCATACATCAAGAATAATAATCGAGAAAGCATGCGTCATTGCAGGCTTTCAGTGATGTAATAGACTCTAATTGCAAAATCGGGGTTTAGAATACCTCCAGTATAGTGAGTTCTGGTATGTAAGCAACATATCCTTTTACTGGAAAGTTGCTCATTGATCTTAGCAAATCCATGTATTTCTGCACTTGATCCGCATGAGAGGGCAGGGGTTTGCCTGTTTTAAAGTCAACGATTTCAATTCCACTTTCATCCATCACAACTCGATCAGGACGATAGACATTTCCTTCCGGTGAAATGATTTCCGATTCGATTACAATTTTTTTGTTAGAGCTAAACCATTCACTAAAGCCTTCGGACTCAAAAATACTTAGCACTTGATTGCACAGTTGTTTTTGGGCAATTTCATGCATCAAAGGCCAATGCCTGCAAATTTTTTCATTCACTGAATCTTCATTTTCCACAGTAGAGAAGAGAGCAAGCGTTTCGTGTAATTCTCTTCCCAATCTTGAACTGTGATACATATTCAGCGATATTTCAACAGGAGATGTAGTAAGAGATCCTTTATCGAGGATTTTTCGCACCCCCGAATTTGTCAATTTTTCGGTTATGATGGATTTGGATTCTTCTTCAACTTTTGAAATATATTTTTCAGGAGTTCCAATGATATAGGTATTGGTATCAACAGAAGACATCAGACTGGAAGTCGAACAATAATTATTTACCCATTTGACTTTAATATCCGCAAAAATGTACAATCTGGTTTCTGCTCTTGTGGTTGCCACATAAAGTAAGTTGAGCCTATCTAGTTCAGAATTATTTTTTTCGTTTATCCATTCAAGGGGTTCTCTGTGAATGAAATTTGTGACAGATGGTTTTATCCATGCTCTTTGCAGCGGAATATCATCTATTGCGGGGTCAACCCACAGAGAATTCGATTTGTTTATTGTAATATACATGGGCACGATGACTACAGGAAATTGAAGACCCTTGCTCCCATGGACAGTCATGATCGATACGGCATTATTTCCTGAACTACCAGGGTGATATAGCTTCTCCTTTTTCTCTTCCCACCAAATAGTGAAAGTTGTAATTGAAATATTTTTTTTTGATTCGAGTTGATGAATATGATTCAATAGAATTTCGAGAGAATCGTCAAAAGGAAGTTGAAGAAGGCGAACGATGGTCTCTGCAGTTTCGTAAACAGAAGACACATCTTTAATTTGAAAGTCATTAGATCCGAGTCGTTCAGAAATGAATGTAATAAGATCGATGTTCTGATTTTTTTCTGCGAATTTCCAGATATCCTCTTTGGTGAAGATTGTAGGGTGCAGATCTGAAAGATTTTGAATTAACCGGATTTGAAAAAAAGTATCTGTCGGCCACAAAAGGTGGTGTATCATGTTTACAATGGCCATTACTGTGGAGGATTCCTTGATCAACATACTTTCTTTTGTAATGGCCGGAATTCCTTCGTTTTTAAAAGCTGCAACAATTGGAGCGGCATCTGCAAATCCTCGTCTATTAAGAATTGCAATGTCCTTATATTGGAAACCATCTGCCACACATTTTTTAATTGTGTCGATGATTTCTTTTATGATTTGATATATTACATAAGGACTTTCATCAGATGAGTCATCATCCTCATCGAACGATTCTGATATTTCTGCATCTTTTTTCTTCTCAAAAAATTTCGCTTCCACGTAACCACTGGCGTCTTTTACAAATTCCTGCGAGTGATCACGATATGTTGTCTCAAGAAATTTATTTGTTTCCAGAATTTGCTGATACATGGCATTGTTAAATTCGACAATGTTTCGTGCACTGCGATAGTTTTTTCCAAGTACATCTGAACGATACGCTTCGGTGAAGAGGAGTTGCCTATTGACATGTAGGAGGCCTAAATCAGGTAAATTGGTGAATTGTTCAGCCTTGCCATTTCTCCAACGATAGATAGCTTGTTTTCCATCACCTACAATAAGGTTGAATTGATTTTTTGACAATGCATTTTCGAGCAGTGGAAGCAAATTGTTCCATTGCATTTCCGACGTATCCTGAAACTCATCGAAGAGAATGTGATTGTATCGTTCTCCGATTTTCTCATAAATGAATGGAGCTGGATTATCTCTTACAACGTCATTCAGGATTTTTTGAAAGTCGCCGACAAATACAAAGTTTGTTTTCCTTTTAAGTTCATCGGCCATTCGATCAAGGTGCTGAAGTAAACCAAGTGGATAGATATTCTTTAGAATCATCTCCGACATTTCGTATCTAAAACCCTCTTCTCCATCAATGATTTTTAAGGCGTCTTCAAAAGCTTGAACGATGAGTTCTTTATTGTCATTGAGCAATTTTTTGGAGTGGGGAGAGGCTTTTGGGGCAAAAAACTTCCCTGATTCTGCTTGGTTTCTTGGTCGTACTTTAGGTGAAGTAATGGTTCCGTCGTACAGGTTGAAAAGCACCTGTCCCAAACTAGACTTTGTATTGTATGAAAAGTCATAGACTGTTATTTCATTTTCGTTCATGAATGAAATAGCGGGCTCAACAGCATTTCGGACATTCAACTCGAATCCGGCACGCAATTCCCTCAGTTTTTTTTCTGTGAACACGAAATGTTCAAGGCCTAAATCTTTTAAAGAATCCAGTTCTTTTTTTGTGTTTTCCTGAAAGATGAGATCGGCAATTTTGAATACTTGCTTTTGAACATCCCAAGAAGATTCGTCCTCCATTTGATCAAGAACAAAGGACAAGAAATAAGAAGTAAGCAATGGATCTCTTCCTACTTCGTCAAATAAGTTTCCAATGAGTTCTTCCTTGAATTGTGCGATGTCGGTCTCAACTCTAAAATCTTGTTGAAGTTTGAGATCAAAAGCGAAGGAGCGCAATAGTCTATGGTTGAAACCATCGATTGTGCCAATTGAAATATGGCCATAGTGATGTATCATATGCGCAAAAGTTGCCTTAGCTCTGATGCGCAGTTCGGTTTCATCTATTTTCAGTGCGGCACATAGTTCAAGGAAAATGGAGGGTTCATTTCCCAGCACTGAATTGGCTAATTGAAAAAGGGTTTTGATTACCCGATCTTTCATTTCCGATGCCGCCGCATTTGTAAATGTAATGGCCAAAATGTGTCTATAATAAGCCTCATTGGAGCCAATAGACAACGACAGCCTTAGATAATGAAATACCAGAGCATAGGTTTTTCCGCTACCCGCAGAAGCCTTAAGTACAAGCCATTGAGGAAGAGACATCGCTACGAAGGTAGCAGATCAATTCCAATTTGATAATTTATTTATTGCTCATTTCCTTGAATGTGTTTAGTCCACATTGAAGCCAAGCATTGTATTCCGCAGCGTTAGGCGTGTAACCTACTCCAGGTGTTAGAATTTTTTCATCTGGGCTGAGCATTACATACCAAGGTTGTGAGTTGTTCACGAAGGTCTCGATTTGGAAGGTAGCCCATCTGTCACCGTATGTCTTAATATTCCTTGTTTTCCCTGTGACCAGTGAAGTATACTTTTCTTTGAGCTCTTCAGGCAATTCTTTTCCATCATCGACATAAAGGGAAACAACGATTACTTCATTTCTAAGTTTGTCGATTATTTCCGGATCGATCCAAACGTTCTCTTCCATTTTTCTGCAATTCACACAGGCATATCCGGTGAAATCAAGAAATATTGGTTTGTTCTCGCGCTTGGCTCTTTCAAGGCCTGCTATGTAATCGTGCTCACAATCGAGATTGTGTGGACAGCTAATAGGATAAATCCAACTGTAACCTGTAGGGGGAGCTAACCCGCTGAGCAAAGTAAGTGAGTGATAGGTACCTGATTCTTTGTTGAGCCTAAAACCGGTTCCTAAGTAAATTACCCAACTCAAGGTTAGGACGGCAAATCCGATGCGGAAGAGAGAAAGTTTTTTGAGTGGACTGTCGTGAGGGAATTTGAGTTTTCCGAAGAGGTAGAGAACCATCAATGCAAAGATGATAATCCATAGACCCATAAAAAGTTCGTATTTTAAGAAGTCCCAATGGCCAACGAGATCGGCATTTGAGAGAAATTTTAATGCCAATGCAAGTTCAAGAAAACCGAGAACTACTTTCACGGAGTTGAGCCATCCACCGGATTTGGGTAAGGCACTGAGCATACTCGGAAACGCAGCGAAAATGGCAAAAGGAATACCAAGCGCTGCACCGAAACCGCCCATTCCCGCTGTAAGTTGAATAGCTCCACCATCTTTGGTCAGTGAGCTGGCAAGCAGGGAACCAAGTATTGGTCCAGTGCAACTAAATGAAACAATGGCTAAAGTGAGAGCCATAAAAAACGAACCGATTAGTCCTCCTGTGTTTGACGCTGAATCTGCTTTGTTTGCAATACTTGAAGGCAGTGTAATTTCGAAAAAGCCAAAAAATGAAATGGCGAATACAACGAAAATAATAAAGAAGAATGTGTTCAGAGGAACGTTCGTTGAGATGTTGTTGAGAATGTTTTCGTCAACACTATCAAGCAAGTGGAAGGGAAGACTAAGCAAAAGGTAAATGCCAAAAATGAATGAGCCATATATAATAGCTCTGGTCACACCTTTTTTGCGGTTCTGACTTCCTTTCGTAAAAAAACTAACGGTAAGCGGGATCATTGGAAACACGCAAGGAGTAAGTAATGCAAGTAGTCCGCCCAAAAATCCAAGTATGAAAATCTGCCAAAGCGAGTCACCTTTTTCAGGTTCAGTTTGCACCTGACCACAATCTTTAGTAACAGGATTTTTCGGGTCTAGCCCCTCTATGAAGTAGCGAAATTTTGCAGGGCCGGTATTGAAAGAGCCCAACTGATCTTCCTCTATTTCGGTACCAAAGCCTGTTTTGAGATTAATACTGAAAAAGATCGGCTGCACAGGTACACAACTATCATCATTGCATGCCATTCCTTTTACGCTTCCCTGAATAACAACGACACCTGCATTGGGCTGAATGATTTGTCTGAATTCGGCTGAATCAGTGAAGTATTGCACATCCGTCATGAAGAGAGCATCGTACTTCTTGATGGTAGCAGATTCGCTAAGCCCACCGATGAATTGAAAGGATGAACTGTCGCGAAAAGAGAATTCCGTCGGTGAAGGTCCACCCGCTTCGGATGGTACAATCGAGTAAGTGTGCCAATTGGCAGTAAGGTTGGCAGTAATTACTAGTTCGTACTGATTGTTGCCTTTGTCTATAGAACGAAAGGAATAGCGTACCGGATTTTTTATGCCTTTATTTATTTGTGTGCTGTCTATTGCGGCTTCACTTGTGGCGGCAGGAGCGATCTTCAGCGAAAAGTTCTCAGGATCGGGAAACACACACTTTTCATCGTTACAAGACATGTATTGCAGCACACCCTTTAAGTTAAATGGCTGATCTGTTTCGAGTTTTATTTTTTGTTTGAATACGGCTGTGTTTTCAAAATACATCAACTCTTCGTTATCAAATTGAGGGTCGGCATGTCTGATAAATTTGCCTTGTGTAGGAGCTCCAACGAGGCTGTATTTGGAAGATTTTTCAACTTCGAGTTTAGTTTCAATCGGCCCCATGAAATTGGGATCGTCCGAAACTTGCAATGCGTATACGTGCCATCCCTCATCAATGATAGCCGTTGCAATTACTTCCCCTTCTGTTTCGTTCAGAAATTGAAAGTTAAAACTCCACTTTACTGGCTCTAGAATTTGCGCAGCCAGCCCTTGAGACAGTGCAACAAGTATAACGGCGGAGGCATATAATTTGATTCTCATCATGAATGTAAATAGAATGAAACGGGGCAAACTTAAGCACTACAAGAACTTTTCCTTAAGGGAATTCAAAAAGTTGCTTGGACTTTCACGCACAAACCTGGGTATGCTAAAAAAGTGTAAAAGCGGTGATTTTAGACAGTTACGGCGCTCTAACCCAGAATCCGCATTGGAAGTCGCTATGAACCGCGATTAGAATGAAGTCAAGACGGGAATTCAATTCGATGAATACACCTAATTGGAATAGAGATTCCGTGTTCTACCAAGATATTTTCATCGCCGGTAGCTATGACACGGCTCTTAAGTTTGGAGCAGCTTTGAACGTTTTCGAGGGTTAGAACGACCTCCGTTTTTGAAATACCTTCGAGTGCCACAGCCTGCAGGAGGCACGCCTGGCGGCGAATCCGCGCAGAACGACTCATGAGGACATCGGTTTGCGCAAATACGGCATTTTTTATGAGGTGGAATTCTTCATTGCCAGAAAGGGTGATCATGTGTTCGAAGTACAGTTAGGTTGTAAAGGATTTTCTTACGATTTTCTACCTCGAAGGTTTCATGCTAATGCACATGGCACGCGGGGTATCCGATTTAATGCGAAAGAGATCGGACACCTTGTAACCCGCCACCCAGGCTATATCACCATTGCTTTCTAGCACACAAACATCTTGCTTCTTATGTAGCGGAACCTTTGACTGGATCAGCAGATCGCTAATTTTCTGTCTTCCTTTCATTCCTAAGGGCACAATCTGGTCTCCCTCACGCCAAGTTCGAATGATGAGGGGAAACTTCAATTCATCCAAGTTCAATATCGCTGTATAGGGGTCTAGAGTCTTTAAATCAACTGGGATGTCGCACTCTTCCATTAGAATACCGAGTTCTAGGCTTTCGAAAGGAAGTTGATTAATTTGAACCGAAAGGGAGAACATTTCTTTAATAGGTCCAATAATCAATACTTCCCGATCGCGCATGATCAAGAATTTTTCTGCAGCTACTTGTTTTCCGGTTTGTGCTTCCAGTAAGTTGAGAATGTCGGGCATAGATCCCGTAGAGAAACCTAAAGGTTCAAGTATCATCCACAGTATTGTTTCCGCATAGGTGATTTGCGAAAGAGATTTCACTGGAATGTGTATTTCGCTTCCTTTTTGCACTAGATTTTTTGACTTCCAATATGCGAGAAAATCCTCTGCGATGGATAGATATTGTGCTGAGAGAAAGCCGGTTTGTACAATGTGCTCTACGGAATTTTGATTGATCTCTTCAATTTTGGGAATGAGACTTCTTCTTATGAGGTTTCTCTTGTATTTCTCAGACTTATTACTCGAATCTTCTCTGAATGCGAGACCATGTTTTTTAAGATATTCCTCTAAATCAGCACGACGAGACTGCAGCAACGGTCGAATTATGTTTCCTCTTTTGGGCTGCATGCCTGAAAGCCCCTTTATTCCACTTCCCCTAAAAAGATGGAAGAGAATCGTTTCAGCTTGATCATCGGTATGATGAGCTACGGCGATGGCGGCACATTTCATCTGAACGCGCATTTCTTCAAACCAATCATATCTCAATTGGCGGGCTGTTTCCTGAATCCCAGTGCCTCTTTGAAGTGAGATTTCCGAGGTCTCAAATTCGGTGAAAACGAATTCCCATCCCATCTGATGGCTCCAGGCAGAAACTTCTTTTGCATCAACATCGCTTTCTGTTCCCCGAAGTTTGAAATTTACATGAGCAGCCACTACAACGAAATTCAACGAGTGCATCACATGACATAGTACCACACTGTCCAGACCTCCGCTAAGTCCAATGAGAATACGAGACTCCGGTTCTGCAAGTCTATTGGTGGCGATGAATTTTTGAACTTTTTCCACGAGGAACATGGTGCAAAGATGAGTTTTTAAGAGGTCTTACCCAAAAATGATGAATCGGAATTAGCTTTGATGCCTCGATGTTTATAGAGAGCCATATCAATAGAGACAAGAAGCAGGGCTGGATTGAAGTCATTTGCGGTTCAATGTTTTCGGGAAAAACCGAGGAACTCATTCGTAGAATGCGTCGAGCCGAGTTCGCTCGCATGAGTGTGGAGATATTTAAACCCAAGGTAGATATCAGATATAGTGAAAAGGAGGTAGTTAGCCACGACTCATCTACTATTCGATCAACGCCTGTGGAACATTCCGCCCAAATTCTGTTGTTGGGTGGAGGGGTTGAGGTGATTGGAATAGACGAGGCTCAATTTTTCGACGATGGTTTACCTGATGTTTGCAACGAGTTGGCAAATCAGGGTGTGCGAGTAATTATAGCGGGTCTCGATATGGATTTTCAAGGCAAACCCTTTGGCCCAATGCCACAATTGTTGGCGATAGCAGAATTTGTAACCAAGGTTCACGCCATTTGTGTTCAAACTGGCGACCTAGCGCAATACAGCTTCCGTCATACTGAAGGAGATAAATTGGTGCAACTGGGTGAGCGGGAGAGTTATTTGCCGCTATCGCGCGCAGCGTTCAATGAAGCGATGAGAAACCGAAAGAAAACGGATAATGGCTGATTACCTCTTTAACGATATTTCTGCAATTTGCGATGGGAAATACCTTTCCAATCCTGATGCACTTCTATTTTCACAATTGCTGATAGATAGCCGAAAAGTGTGGGATCCTTCGAGGTCCTTGTTTATTGCTATAGGGGGGGAGCGACATGATGGCCACGCTTTTATTTCTGATCTCTATGAAAAAGGGGTTCGACAATTCATAGTTGAAAAAGAACTTGATATATCAAGTTATCCAGATGCGGGAATTTGTTTTGTAAAATCTTCTATTTACGCTCTTCAACAATTAGCTTCTTTTCACCGAAGGAAGTTTAAAATCCCGGTAATAGGAATTACGGGAAGCAATGGAAAGACGGTTGTAAAGGAATGGATCAACACGCTGTTGGCTGCAGATTTCAGGATAGTTCGAAGTCCGCGGAGCTACAATTCACAGGTGGGGGTTCCTTTGTCGGTTTGGAACATGAACATAGATCATGATTTAGCCATTTTTGAAGCGGGTATTTCTCATCCAGGCGAAATGGAAAAGCTAGAGAAAGTCATTCAACCGGATATATGTATATTTACCCATATAGGAAAAGCTCATCTCGAGAATTTTGACTCAGAAAAGGAATTGGTTAAAGAGAAAATGGGGCTTTGTAAAAACGCGAAGGTGATTGTTTACGGCTCCGACAATGAAACTTTGAGGAAAGCTATGGAGGATCGGGCATTTGCCGATGTGCGGAAAATTGTTTGGTCATATCAAAGAGAAAATTGTCCGCCCGATGGTCTATGGATAAGCAATGAGGACAAAGGATCTGGCGCAACCATTATAACTTGTATCCAAGGCAAGGAGAGTTTTCATTTCTATTTACCTTTTTCTGATGCAGCTTCGGTTGAGAATTGCATCACGTGTATTGCTTGTTTACTTTATTTGGATTATGATCAGGAACAAATCAACGAGCGCATTCAGCGACTCACTGCTTTGCACATGCGTCTGGAGGTGCTTGAAGGAATAAATCACTGTACCCTCGTAAATGATTCGTACAGCAATGATTTACATTCTCTGGAAATAGCCTTGGATTTTTTGAAGTCAAATGCCGGAGGAAAAAAAACAGTAGCCATTTTGTCTGACATTGTGCAAAGTGGAATTCGTGAAGAAGAATTATACGGAATCATCAATAATTTATTGTTGTCGAAGCATATCGACAAACTGATAGCAATAGGTCCGGAAATAAGGGCCATGAAAGAATATATTCAATTGACTTCACATTTTTATGATTCCACAGATTCATTTTTGACGGAGTTCAATCAACTGGAATTTTCTGATTATGCCATCTTGGTTAAAGGAGCCAGAGCTTTCCAATTCGAAAATATCGTTCATCGTCTTCAGGATAAAACACACGAGACGCGTTTAGAGGTTGATTTGAATGCGATGCTCAACAATCTGAATTATTTTCGGTCGCGTTTGAGTGCGGGCACAAAGCTCATGGTAATGGTAAAGGCATTTGGTTATGGAACGGGTGCACAGGAAGTCTCATCATTGCTGCAATTCAACAGAGTTGATTATCTGGCGGTAGCATATGCCGATGAAGGCGTTGAATTGCGAAAAGCGGGCATTTCTTTACCCATTATGGTGATGAATCCTGAGCCAAGTTCATACGCCACCATTCTCCGGTACAAACTCGAACCCGAAATTTACAGTTTGTCCGTTTTGAAGCAATTTGAAATGGAGCTTGGCTATCACAATCTGAATTCGGCTTATTTAGTGCATTTGAAGATTGACACCGGCATGCACAGACTAGGTTTTATGGAGGGCGATATTGAAGAATTATGCACCCGTATTGTGAAAAACGGAAACTTGCATATCAGTTCTGTTTTTACACATTTGTCGTCTAGTGAGAATCCGGAACATGATCATTTTACAAGGAAACAACTGGAGAGATTTGAAAGCGTTTGCAAGATTATTACTGCAAAAACGGGACAGACTTATTTGAGGCATGCACTCAATACTGGCGGTATACAAAGATTTCCTGATGCTCAATATGAAATGGTGCGATTGGGCATTGGCTTGTATGGGGTAGCGTCGTTTTCAGATGATCAGCATCGTTTAAGTTCGGTAAGTTCATTTCTTTCTAAGATTTCGCAAATAAAAAATATTGGAAAGGGCGATGTCGTGGGTTACGCAGTTTCATTTGTAGCTCCTGCTCCTATGAAGATAGCGATTGTGCCTGTGGGCTACGCCGATGGGTTGAAACGCTCGCTGAGTAATGGACGCGGCCATTTGAGCATCAAGGGCAAAAAGGCAAAGATATTGGGGAGGGTTTGCATGGATATGGTAATGGTTGATATATCATCCATTGATTGTGAAGAGGGCGATGATGTAGAAATATTCGGATCACACATTTCTCTTGAGGAGTATGCAGGCATGTGTAGTACTATTCCTTATGAGGTGCTTACATCAATAAGTCATCGTGTTAAACGTGTATACTTGCAGGAATAGTGCAGTATTTTAGCTGAATTACTGCATTGATCCACGATTAAATTACAACCATTTTCTTCTCGCCTCGAGCCGTTATTCTACCAATTGGTTTGTCGCAGATTGCTCCATATCCTGCTTCAGATACTATGTGCTTTATCTCATTTTTCAAGTCTGGATGTACAGCAATGAGCAGTCCACCGCTGGTCTGCGGATCGCAAAGAGTGAAAAGTTGTTTTGCTGAGAGAGAAGTAGTGTCTGCGGATACCGCGGAAAAGTTTCGCGTAGTCATGTCCGGATAAATGAATTGATCAAGGTAAACATTCAAATTAGGCAACAGCGGAATATCATCGAAGAAAACTTCGGCGGCCAATTCACTATTTCCAATCATTTCTTTCAGATGACCCAAAAGTCCAAAGCCGGTAACATCTGTCATTGCGTGCACTCCTTCGATCATTGAAAATGTTTCTCCAATTTTATTGAGTGCACACATATAGGAAGTAGCTGTTTGCATATCTTCCAAACTTGCGAGAGATCTTTTGGCGGCGGTGTTTACAATGCCCAAACCCAGAGGTTTTGTCAAAAAGAGTAAGTCTCCTTCTTGAATTGTATTATTTCTTTTAAGTCTTTGGTAGGTAGTTTTGCCTGTTACACACAAACCAAATATGGGTTCCTGACTGTCTACGCTGTGCCCACCGGCAAGTGGTATCCCGGCCATTCTGCAGATGAATCGCGCACCATTGAGGACTTCTTTGGCGAGACTAGCAGGAAGTTTTTCTATGGGCCATCCTAGTATAGCAACAGCCATTAGTGGACTTCCACCCATCGCATATACATCACTTATAGCATTGCTTGCCGAAATTCTACCGAAGTTGTATGCATCATCAACAACCGGCATAAAAAAGTCGACGGTTGATATAATCAGTTCACCGTTTCCGGAGTCATATACCGCAGCGTCATCGCTTGTATTATTGCCAACTACAAGATGAGGATGAGGGGTAAATTCATCGTCTTCATGTAAAATACTTTTAAGTACGTCTGGGGCAATTTTGCATCCACAACCGGCGGCCTTACTGAATTGAGTTAGGCGAATGGGTTCAGTTTCCAACATTTTGTTTTTGTAGACTACTAATGATTTGATTGGCGATTTGGTATGCGCTTTGATTTTCGCATTCGATGGAAAGGAGAATTTGTCTTTTTCCTCTCAATAGCGAATGGTTATAGCTTTTGTCGTAATAATCTAACAACAATTCGACCCATTTTTCCTGGTTTCCCTGCAATAGCGCATTCACTGCATCTCTCGATTGCTCAGGGCCCATTCGTTTAGCAATTGCTGCGGTTCTTTCCGCAAGAATCTCAACCGGAAATGAACCGTATTCGCCGAGTATTCTGTGGGCTCTGGATTTAGTTGACCTATCAATGAAAATGATTTTTGATTCGACCATAATGCTATAAAAACTGTCGGGGATTCTTACTTTACCGATAAATCGACTCTCGTCTTCTATCCAAAGTGCGTGATCAATTTTGTTTACTTTCATTAACTCCAAAGCCAACATATTCTCAAAATGTTCTTGAGAGGGTTGTGTTGGTAGTCCAAGAGAACCAAAACTAGATCCTTTGTGAGAACCGAGGCCTTCTAGATCGATTATTTGTTCTCCTAATTCATTTAAAAATTGAAGAACTTCAGTTTTTCCTGCACCCGTTTTTCCGCCCAAAATGTAAACAACTCGTTGCTTGGTGAACTCTGTGAGTGCTTCGTTGCGAAAAGATTTGTAGCCACCTTCTAACAATTCTACATTGAAGCCGGAAGTACTTAAGAGCCAAGCCATGATCTGACTTCTGAGTCCACCTCTCCAACAATATATCAGCAATTCCCTATGGGGGGCGAGGATTTCGGCGCTCCTAATTTTGTCTATAAATTGAGCACCTGCAAGTTCAAAGCCGAGTTTTACTGCTTCATCATGACCATTTTTTTTATAGCAAAGGCCTACAAGATGTCTCTCTTCATTATCGAGCAATGGAAGATTCATTGCGCCAGGGATATGACCTTTTTCGAATTCACCAGGACTCCTAGCGTCAAGGACTACAACACCTTTTGCTTTTATGGCGAGCCATTCACTTATGTGGATGCGATTTATCAAATTGGAATTCCAATAAGAGAATGATATATTAGAGAGGTTTTATCGACGGTCACCATCGAGTAGGTTACCCAATCCGCCTAGAATGCTGCCTTCTTCTTTTCTTTTGTAAGTTCCATAGGCGATGATTCTGGAGGCTAATCTGGAAATAGGTAGTGTTTGGAGCCAAACCTTGCCCGGTCCGGTAAGCACAGCGAAGAAAACTCCTTCACCACCAAAAAGAGTATTTTTTATTCCGCCAACAAATTGAATGTCAAAGTCAACTTCAGAAGTGTGTGCAACGATACAACCGGTATCTATTTTCAAACTTTCTCCTGGAGCAAGAACGCGTTCGATAATATGTCCACCTGCATGGCAGAAGGCCATTCCGTCTCCTTCAAGTTTTTGCATGATGAATCCTTCACCGCCGAAGAGTCCAGTGCCAAGTCTTTTTTGAAAGGATATACCAACACTTACTCCTTTTGCTGCACATAAAAAGGAATCTTTCTGACAGATGAGTCTTCCATTTAATTGCTGAAGATCCATAGGAATAATTTTTCCAGGATAAGGCGAAGCGAATGCCACACGGGCTTTTCCTGACGTGTTGTGCGTAAAAGCGGTCATAAATAAACTTTCACCAGTAAGCAATCGTTTACCAGCGCCGACCAGTTTATTGAAGAATCCTCCTTGATTAGAAGAGCCGTCCCCAAAAATGGTTTCCATCACCACGCCGTTATCCATGTACATAAATGCACCGGCCTCCGCGATTACCGTTTCTTGCGGATCAAGTTCAATTTCTACGCATTGCATCTCTTCACCAAAAATGCGGTAGTCGATTTCATGATTGGATCGCATAGGTCCGTCGTTTATTATTTCCATGATTTATACTTATAAAAAGTTTTATTCTTCAATTTCTACATCTAGGCTCAAAGATGCTGCGCCTATTACAACTACAAATTCTCCACGAGGTTCATGTTTCAGAAAATGTGTTAAGACATCGAGACAAGATCCTCTCACGGTTTCTTCGAATTTTTTGGTGAGTTCTCTAGAAACACTGACAGGTCTTTGATCTCCGCAGAATTTTCGGATCAATTCAAGGGTTTTGATTAATCTATGAGGTGATTCGTAGAGTATGACGGTTCGGTTTTCTGCGGCAATGGCCTTCATTCTGGTTTCACGTCCTTTTTTGTGCGGAAGAAAGCCTTCGAAAATAAATTTTTCGCTCGGCAAGCCAGAGTTCACAAGTGCGGGCACGAATGCAACTGGTCCGGGAAGGCATTCCACTTCGATTCCGGCCTGTAAACATGCCCTTACCAATAAATAACCTGGATCGGAGATCGCGGGGGTTCCGGCATCTGTGATGAGTGCAACCATTTGAGAAATTTCAATTCTCTGAACCAACGAATCGAGAATTTTGTGTTCGTTGTTTTGGTGATAGCTGTGCATCGCTTTTTCAATGCCCAAATGTTGGAGAAGTTTGCGGCTTTCGCGTGTGTCTTCAGCCAGAATAAAGTCACATTCCTTTAGGATCCTGATTGCCCTGAGTGTAATGTCCTCAAGGTTTCCAATGGGTGTGGGAACAAGGACCAGCCGACTCATAGATGCCTTCGTTCCACCATTTCTTTGAAGTCGTTCGCCACAGGTGATTCGCTACTCCAATTGAACTTGGTTTTCAGGTTATCCATTAGTTTCATGGCTTCATAGCGAGAAACAGTATTGAGTTTTTCAATAGCTACTTCGTATTCCTGACTATTATTTTTGAATAATTCTTTAGAAAATTGAAAACGTTGATTGATTGAAATAGCTCTTTTCAAATCAATGATAGCAGCTTTTTCTATTTGCTCTGAGAGTGATTCTTTTTTAGGAATATCACGGGCAATTTTATCGTAAACGGATTCCACTTGTGCTGCAGGTTTGAGAGGTGCGAAATGCACATCATAGTTTGGTTTGTGCAGTTCAGGCGCTTTCGCTGGTTCGGCCTCTGTTTCGGGGGCTAATTCCTCAATGACATCAATCAAGGATATTTGATTGGGAGAAACCTCCGGAATCTTAAAAGGAATTGGAGTTATTCTCTCAGGTTCGACATCAACAATTTTGGATGTTTCAATTTCCTGTGCTTTACCCTTTATCAATTCGTCATAGGCCTTATGTCTTATCACCACAAGCCGTTCATAGAGTTCGCGGCCAAGTTCAGTGGCGCTTTCAATATCTTCTTTGGAAAGTGTACCTGACTCGATAGCATCAAGCTGCGTTTTGAGCTCGGCAATTATTTCCTTAAGACGTTTGTATTTGACCGGTTCGTGCATATTGGGATCGTGAAAAGTTATACTCAAAAGTACGTCCGTCGACCCATCACTTTTGGGTACCAGCGAAGAAATTATCAATAGATTTTTCAGTGGTGTTGATTATCCACCCAATTCCTTGCGGATTTTTGCTGGAAGAGATGCCAGAACAAGGTCGTAGCTATGATCAGCGAGCTCAATGATAAGTCTGTCCGGCACAACTCCACTGGATTCTATGGTATTCCAATGCTTCTTGTTCATGTGATATCCGGGTTGAATGCCATTGAACTTTTCTCTAAGGTCTATTGCTCTCTCAGGATCACATTTCAGGTTTACACTTTGAAATTCATTGACATCACAAAGAGAAAAGATTTTATCTCCCACTCTAAAAACCAGAACATTTTGATCGAATGGAAAGTCCTCGGTTACTCCTTTTTTGTCGAGGCAGTATTGGCGATAAGTTTCGAGATTCATGGTCTCTTAATCATATGCAGCGCAGGGAACATGATATTTGTCGGCACCGGCGCAGGCTCTGATTCCGAGTATAATTTCATGAGTGTGCAAACCGGCGTATCGGATCTTCGAAAGAGTCATGTCGTAGGAGTATGCGAGTGTCACATATTTGAAAAGTCCAAGTTTAAAGATTCCTCCAATACCGTTGCCGCTGCGGGCTGCGAGACCAATGGTGAATTTCTCGCGGAATTCGAGCAAAGCTTGTACATCGAGCGACATTTTACTACTTGCCACATAATTGACGAGCAATGCAGGCTTGAAAAAGAGATCATCTTTGAGGCGAATTGACCTACCGGCAGAAAAAGTATAGTGCCGTGTGAGTTTTGTATCACCATTCAGTCCGTCCACTTTGTTTTCGGTAAGGTGTCGCATCGAGAGTCCATAGAATCTGTCGCCTCGATAGAGCCAAAAGCCAAGGTTGAGTTGAGGTAAAACAAAATCGGTGACAGCGCTATTGAGAGCAGGGTCATCATAATTATCAAGAATGATAGACCCATAATCGACACGATATTGAAGGAAACCAGCTGAGATACCACTAGAGAGCATATAACGACGCGCTACCCTCATGTGATAAGCATAGGCGAAGTGCAACATGGTATAGCTGAGCGGACCAGCGTCATCACTTTCTACAATTCCGCCAAGTCCGTGAAAATTGAATTTGGTCTTTCCAAATTTGCCGTGCGCATTGGCAAAGGCAGTTTTGGGAGCATCGGGAAATCCATTCCACTGCTGACGGTAACCGAGTTTTAGTTCGAGACACGGAGTGGCTCCTGTCACAGCAGGATTGTATTGAAGATAGTTGTATGTGAAAAAAGTATATTGCGGCAGTTGTTGGGCTGTCGCGGAAACTGCAATCAAGAAAAACAGTACAAGTAAATATGATTTTCTCAATTGCATGTTATCTTAGTGTATAATAGCAATCGCTCCATTTATCGGTGGAATTTCTACTTCCAACGAGTTCAATTCGATCACATAGTAGTATGTGCCGGTTGGCAGATACTTTCCTTTGTTGGTTCCATCCCATTGTTGGGCGTATCCCAGTGATCTGAATACCTGTTGCCCCCATCTGTCGTAAACAGTTACCGAAGTATTTTCAAATCTTTCAATGCCGCCGAGTACCCATGTATCGTTGATCCCATCGCCATTTGGAGTAAAGGCATTGTATATGGTGATGGGTGGCCCTACGGTTATTGTAATTAAGTCGGTTACTTCACAACCGTTAATAAAACTGCTTACGACATATGTGGTAGTTTCTTCAGGAGTAGTAATTGGGTTGTCAATTGTGCTATTGTCAAGGTATTGATTGGGCGACCAGTTGTAGACTTCACCGGCATCTGCACCTGCCACGCCCAATTGAGCTGATTCGCCAAGTGCAATCTGTATTGGATCTACGGAGGCAAAAATATCAACTCCGTCGCCTTCAATATCCACAACTACACCACAACCTCCGTTGGCCGGATCGTGCTCTGACCCAAGAATGAGAAAGTACTGTGAACCTGAAACAAGATTACCTACCTCAAAGCTGAAAGCAACAGTATCTGCAAAACAATTTGAAGGATCGAGCCAATTGGTTTGTAGGCATGGATTGAGTCCAAGAGGAACATTCACAACCAGGGCTACAATGGAATCTGTGCCAGAAGAACCGGGACAATTGGAAGGATTAATATTGATCGTTACGTTGCCAGGAGTGGCGGTATTTGATGCCTGAAAAGAGTAGAAATATGCTTGAGTCACATCCATACAGTTGAAAACAACAGGATTGTTGGTCAGTGTAGAGTATGCAGGTTCTTCATCCGGGCATAAAGTGCCCGGGCTAGAGCAGTCCTGAGCAGAGGCAAACCGACTGATGCCGGCAAATGCTATGATGAGAAATAGATAAATTCTTTTCACGGGTCTGCTCTTTAACGATAATTCTTGCAATAAGATGCAAAAATCCTGAACCTTCCCTCTGGTGCGTGTTGTATGAGACATTTCTTTTGAACAGTTCATTGTATATACTGAATGGTTGAACCTTTGATATTCTTAGGCAAGGAAACTCAGATGAGAGACATTGGGGAACTGTTCGAACTTCATTTCAGACAGGTTCAAAAGCTCCAGTGCAGAAGAACTGCAAAAGAGGATTTTTGTTGCCGGAAGCAACCAATTTAAAATTTCTGAACTATACGAATCGGGCAGGTCGTTCATACGGAGAGAGTATTATCCCTCGGAGTTCGAATGACTAAATCTTTACTGTTTTACCACAGGTAAGACAATGTGAACATCGTTTGCACTTAAAGACACGTGATACATACCTGAAGCAAGAGGAGAGAAATCAATGGTTTCATTAAAATTGGACCCACCTCCAACAAAGCGTTTTTTAATAACAACTTGTCCAATGGCATCCGTGATCGTACAATCTAATGTTCCTCGAGCAATGAAATTCCCATTTATGAAAAGTTCATTTGTGACCGGATTCGGGAAAAGGGTAAAATGTGATGAAGCATCCAATTCGAAAAGATCTGTAATAAGTATCTCTTGTGAAATGGTACAGCCTAAAAAGTCGGTAATGGTCAATGTATAGGACCCTGCTTGAGTGCTATTATCGAAAGGACCCAAGATCATCTCATCACCCACAATGTTTCCTGAATCATCAACCCATTCGTAAAAGTATGGAGCAGTACCTCCGGATATTTCATAGCTAGAAGAACCCCCTGGAAGATCACTGATGTTACTAGCTGTAAGTCCAATTATTTGAATAGGCGCATCAGGTTGTAGTACAAAGAAAGTTTCAGAAGTCGGAAGCACACAATCACCTGTGGGCGTGATCGTGAGGTTGTATTCGCCGGCAGGGAGATCATTGATTGCACTGCCATTTTCTTCATTGCTCCATGTAAAGTTGATTGGATATCCCTCGTCCATTACTTCTACTTCTGCACTTCCTGTGGAACTACCGAAGCAACTTACATTGACAACATTTGAGGAGAGCACAGTCGGAACATAGGCCGAATTGAGCTCAATATGTATCTGTGCAGAAGCACATAGTTGCAATTGGGAATCATCACAAACTGAATAAGGAATGGAAACAATGCCCGATTGATTGTATACAGGGGTGTAGTTTAACACGGAGCCCTCAAGAAACCATTCTCCCAGGTCCACTTGACCAACAGAGATAGAAAGGTTGTTGTCAGATGTTTCGAGATCTCCAATAATACTTGATATATCAACTAGAATTGGATCAAGTGAACAATGGTTTAAGGTCAAGTCAAATGCAAAGGGTGCGGTATTTACTTGAAGTATCTCTATCGTGAGAAGCCCTTGATCACAAGCTCCACAAGGATCACAGCCCTCGTAGTATACAGTTTCAGTACCAATAAAACCGTCATTTGGGGTGTATGTGAAAGTTCCATCTTCATTCAAAATAAAAACACCATTCAACGCTTCCGTGAGTGTACTGTAAAGAAGAATTTCCGGGTCAAGTTCAACGTCGTTTACTGCAACTGAACCTTCCACAGTTTGATCCATATCCGTAAAGTAGGTTTCATCTACCACTTCAGGAATGTCGTTTACAAAAATCACTGAAATTGAAAGGATGGCGTTATCACATAGTCCGAAGGGATCGCACACAGTGTAAGTGATCTGATCTGAGCCAAAGAAATTCTCATTCGGAATATATTCATAGGAGCCATTCCCGAACCAGTTGATGTTTCCATTCATGGGGCCCTCAATAAGGGTGTAAGTCAAATTATCGCCATCCACATCATTATCGTTGAAAGAAACCCAACCATACTCAGATACATCTTCGAGCAAAGAGTTCGCATCGTTTATAGCTACTGGCGCGTCATTTACAGGAAGTACGTTGATAGTTACTTCACCGATACTGCACGCTCCGAAGATGTCGCAAACTTGGTAAGCGAAGTGAATGGTTCCATGGAAGTTCAGAAGTGGGTTGAAAGAAAACTCTCCGTTTTCAGACATCACACAGATTCCGGATTCGGGCGTCACAATCAATTCGTAATCTAATTCATAACCGTCTGTATCGGAGTCATTTCCTGAAACTAAAGCAACCAATGGCTCATCTTCATTTATTTCAAATACATCATCCACGGCATCCGGAGACTCATTATTGCTGGCCATCTCAATGATCAGATAACCTGTATCGCAAGCCAAGGATAAGTCGCAAACTGAATAAGTAATTGTTTCGCTACCCACAAACAGGAAGTCGGGCGTATAGATGAAGCTTCCGTTTGAATTTAAGGTCAAATTTCCATTTAGTGCATCAGTTACAACACTGTAAGTCAATAGATCATTGTCCACGTCATAATCGTTTATGGCTATGGATGCGCTGAGGCTGCTATTAATCAGTACACCAAAAATGTCATTTACTGCAACAGGAGTATCATTAGCTGCAAGGATGCTAATACTAACTGAAGCCTGATCGCATAGAGACGCATTATCACAAACGCTGTATGTGAAAGTTACTTCGCCATAAAAATTGTTGGTTGGTTGAAAAGTGAATGAGCCGTTGGGGAGCAGATTAAGGTTTCCAGAAGACGGATTTGAAACAACGGAATAGGTTAGTCCGGGGCTATCAACATCTGAGTCGTTCGCACTTACATCTCCTGTAATCACAATGTCTTCGAGACCATCAAACTCGTCGTCGAGGGCTACAGGAACATCATTGATAGGATTCACAGTAATGCTCAGTAGGCCGATATCACAAAGTTGACCGGGATCGCAAACTTGATACTCGATGGACTCTACGCCATTGAAATTGAGATTTGGTGTGTATATAAAACTTCCGTTGTTATTAAAGTTGATCGAGCCATTTTGAGCAATTCCTAAGAGTGAATATGTGAGAGAAGAATTACCATTGTCCACATCACTGTCGTTTGCGGCCACAGTTGCATTTACTGAATTTTCTTCATTGGTACTGAAGGAATCATTGAGTGCTATAGGCAAATCATTTACCGCCGTCACGTTGATTGTAAGTGTTACTAAAGCACAAGCTCCACAGGGATCGCAGGCCAAGTAGTTTACCACTAGAGTACCATTGTAGTTTTGGTTTGGCTGGAACGTGAAAGATCCGTTTTCATTAAATACAAAAACACCTTGGGTAGGATTCGATAATGGCACGAAGAACATAATTTCATCTTCAGGTTCAATGTCATTCAGGGATACATCTCCGGATAAGAAAGTATCTTCCAACATCGTGTAGACGTCATTTTGAGGCTGCGGGAAATCATTTACAAAAAGGACTTCAATGGTGAGGTTTGCTGTAACACATGCGCCACCACCATCACATACTTCATAAATGATGTATTCAAAACCATTCCAGTCGTCTACAGGTGTGTAGCTGAAATCGCCATTCATAAACATACTGAGAGTGCCGAACTGAGGGCCTTCCACAATAGAATAAAACAATATAGCAGACTCAGGATCGGAGTCGTTGTCTGAAACGTTAGAATTCAAAGTCAATTCTTCGGCTACGAAAAAGTTGTCATTGCCAGCAACGGGTGAATCGTTCACTGAAAGCACTAAAATTGTGAGCAGTCCATCATCGCACAAACCTGTATTGTCACAAACAAAATATTCAATCTCAATTTCACCAAAAAAATCTTCAGACGGTGTATATGAAAACGTACCGTCTGTATTCCCCACGAATGTGCCGTTGTACGAACCACTTTCAAAAGAGAAGGAAAGGGGAGAGTTGTCCGAATCGAAATCATTACTGGCTACAGTGCCATTTAGAGAACTGTCCTCATTAATTTCATACTCGTCATTTTCAGCCATAGGCGCGTCGGTAATCGTTTCTATTTCTATAGTCAAGATGGCTTGCGCCGTTGCTCCTGCAGGATCGCTTACTGTATAAGTCAATTCTTCAGTCCCGAACACGTTGAGAAAGGGTGTGTAGACAAAACCTCCATCGCCATTCCAATCAATAGTTCCAAGAACGGGTGTTGAACTGAGCGAGTAAGTGAGAACTGTATCGTCTAAATCGTAATCATTTTCAGACACATCATCGGTGAGAACTTCATCTTCTGAAATTTCGTAGTCATCGCCTTCTGCGACTGGAGTATCGTTTACAGGAAGAATGGTAATAATTACCTCAGCGAAATTCATGGCACCACAAGGGTCTAAAGCGAGGTAACCAAGAGTATCAAGGCCGAAATAATTTTCAAATGGTGTATAAACAAATTGCCCGCTTGGCTCGTCCCACGTAGTAGTTCCATGGTACGGTCCATAGGCAAGCACGTATGTGAGCAGTTCGACATCATATTCAATATCATTAGCGCCTACTGCCATAGAACCTTGTGTGTCTTCATCTATCGTGAGATAGTCATCATTGGCTATCGGTGAATCATTTACAAATGTGACTTCAATTGTCACAGTGGCTTGAGAACACTGGTTATAGATATCACATGCATTGTATGAAAAGGAATCCAAGCCATAGTAGTTCAACTGAGGAATATATGTGAAGGAACCATTGGCATTCATCGTCAAACTCCCGAATGTCGGCATGTTCTCAATGCTGAAAGTAAGTTCCTCTCCTTGGGTTTGGGTATCGTTTAATGACACATCCCAATTGAGGATCATGTCTTCAGGAATAAACGTGAAATCATCAACAGCAGCAGGAGGATCAACGGGTGCGATTACTTCGATGTAAGCAAATGCAAAATCGCATGCAGCACATGGATCGCATGTCTGATACACGAACATGTCCGTTCCCTCAAAGCCTGCTTCCGGAACATAAACAAAAGATCCATTGATGTTTAAGCTAAAGAAATCTGCGTTGGCGGGAGGACTGAGAATATACCACCAGTTCACCTCATCATCCAGTTCGACGTCATTCAAAGAAATATTTCCATAAAATGGGATCCCAGAAAAAGCAGTGAAATTATCGTTGTTCGCTTGAGGAACGTCATTTACAAACGTCATTGCAAACTCTATAGTTGCCTGATCGCATAGTCCACCGGGATCACATACTTCATAGGTGGCGTAATCAAAACCGGCATACTGCGCTTCTGGCAAATACGAAAAAGTTCCATCTGGATTCAGGGTGAGTTCGCCATGAATTGGATAAACGGCAATGCTATATGTGAGCTCGTCGCCATTCGGGTCAAAGTCATTTAGGGAAACATCGCCTGTCTGCAGAACACCTTCCACATTATAGGTTTCATCGTTTACAGCCACAGGAGGATTGGTGAGCCCATCAAGACCAAAAGCATTTACAGTGTGTTCCGAGAAACATACAGAGCAAAAAATTATACAAATGCGGGTAAATAAGTTCATTACAGGTTCCTTCATAAAATAGGTTAGCTATAATCAGTTGTCTCGTTATCAATAAATTCTAAGTTTTTACGGTGTGAACAATATTGAGTTAAACGATGAATGCAAAAATATAGCAAAATCAGCCACATTTCCAATAAATACAGGGACTAAATGTGAAACTTAAGACTTGGGTATTTATTTTTATAACTCTGAATAACAGCAGATTATGTCATTCAAAGGTGATGAGGACTTGATTTTTCTCGACTGCGTTTCCCTTTGTAGCCGAAATATTTTTTACAATTCCCTTCGCCGAGCTCTTAATTACGTTCTCCATTTTCATGGCTTCTAGTATGATAACAGGGTTGTCCTTTTCGACTTCATCACCAATATTTACTAATATATCAAGGACAAGTCCGGGCATTGGCGCTTTAATTTCTTTTAGCTCTTTCCCTAATGTGGTTTCCATCCCCATTTCTTTGAGAAGAATGTCAAATCGATCTTCAATAATTACATCGAAGATATCAGAGCCGACTTTAAGCTTCACCTTTTTTTCAGTTTTCAAGACTTCAAGAATTTCCACATTCACGGAGCGATTGTTCAATATCACATGAAGATGGCCATGTTCATCAGAAATAATATCTCCGTTAAAAGTTTCGCCGTTTAACTCTCCGGTTGCGGGTTTTGCTCCCGGCTCGAGTTGATAAACCCTGTTTTGATTGATGGTAAGTCTCAACATACTAAATTCGGAATTGAGTGCGAAGCTAGTTGATCCGGATATGCACCATGAAAAATATTTATAGGAATTTCTGTAGGCCTCTGGCAGAAATTACGAGGGGACCTCTAAAAACTCTGCGGCAATCACTTGGAAGGGATATTCGAGAAAATAAGTCCAGTTGAGAATCCGCAATTGGAATGAAAGTGCTTTGACCCCACCTTTGCGGAATACATGTCCGGCATTTATTTCCATATTCCTTTTTGTCGCAAGGCCTGTTTTTACTGTGATTTTCATTTTACCACCAGTGGGAATTATGTGGAGGAAATGGTTCAAATGCAACTTAAGGAATTGTATGATCGGAGAAATGAACTGGGTGATTCCCTTGTGAAAACAATCTACTTCGGTGGTGGAACACCGTCTGTATTGAAGTCGGATGCAATCAAAGAATTTATAGGCAGGGTTGAAGAATGTTATACAATGAGCCCTGATGTGGAAATTACACTTGAAGCAAATCCCGATGATCTGACGAAAGAAAAGATACGTGAGTTGAAAGAGTCAGGTGTGAATAGATTGAGCGTAGGCATACAAAGTTTTCGCGAACAAGATTTAGTTTTTATGAATCGCTCACACAATGCTGGTCAATCGGATTACGCGGTGAAGAGCGCACAGGACAATGGTTTTGAGAATATCACAATCGATTTGATTTATGCAATTCCGGGATTAGATATCCATGCATGGAAGGAGAATCTGAGATTGGCGGGCGAATTAAATGTACCACATATTAGTGCATACTGTTTGACCATTGAAGAGAAAACTGTTTTTGGAAAAAAATTCGCAAGTGGAAAATTTCCAGAAATAGATACATACGTAGCCGAAGAACAATTTGAATGTTTAGTGGAAACACTTCCTTTCTATGGGATCAATCAATATGAAGTATCGAATTTTTCGAAAGAAGGATACGAATCCAAACACAACACGTCCTATTGGAATGGAGAATCTTATCTGGGTATTGGACCATCTGCCCACTCGTATGGCGAGGGGAAAAGGAGTTGGAACATTTCGAACAATACAGTTTATATGAATGGAATATCGAAAGGCTGCCGTTCATTTGAGGAGGAAGTTTTAGATGATCGCACAATATATAATGAATACGTGATGACATCACTTCGCACGGTAAAGGGATTAAGCTCGGAGTGGATATCTCGAAGATTTGGCATTTCTTTCGAAAAGGAAAATGAGGAGAGATTGTCGCAGTGGATGAGTGAAGGGAAAATGAAAAAGAATGGAGATACTTTTGCGCTCACCACCAAAGGATTTCTTTGGGCCGATAGAATTTCGTCAGACTTATTTGTTATTTGAATGATTGCAACTATCACATTTCAAAATAGAAATTTCTCAGTAGATCTGAGTAAACCATTGGACATTTCAGTGGCAATGGGAAATGGAACTGGTCCGCGCGCGTGGTATTTGGAAGGTGCAAATATCTCTCCTGTGATGAACGAGCACTTTGTTGGAAAAGTGAGTTTGGGCGGTGCAGTCAATTTCAACAACATTTCTTTTAATCCACATGGGCACATTACACATACAGAATGTGTAGGTCATATATCGAAAGAGTTTCAGTCCGTAAATCAATTGGTCCGGCAATTTTTTTATTTGAGTAAAGTTCTAACGGTTACTCCCGAAATAATGGATGATTCTCATGGAAGAAACGAAGCTGGGGATAGAGTTATTACGCGGGCCTGCATTGAAAAAGTTTTAGCTTCTCAAACCAGTCCGGAGGCATTAGTTATTCGAACACATCCCAACGATCCATGGAAACTTGTGCGCGAATATTCAAACACAAATCCTATCTATGTTTCCTGCGATGCGATCGAATGGTTGGTTTCGATGGGAGTCAATCACTTGCTTTTGGATGTACCGAGTGTAGATCGGGAGTCGGATGGCGGCAAACTGCTGGGTCACCATGCATTTTGGGAATACCCTCTGAACACTGCCTATCACAGGAGTATTACCGAGTTGATTTTTGTTCCGGAAGAAATAGAAGATGGAGAGTATTTGCTTGATTTACAATTCGCGCCAATTGAAAATGACGCTTCGCCTTCCAGACCTGTGCTTTATAAGATTCACGAATTTTGAACGGGAAAAAAGAGAAAAAAGGAAGTGCTTTTATTTGGTTTGCTGGTGAATCTAACTTCCCCTCCGTTTTGTTGCATAATGTTTCTGATCATGGCCAATCCAAGTCCAGTGCCTGTGCTTTTGGTTGTGAAATTGGGAGTAAAGATTTTGGCTCTTTGTTCTTGGCTTATGCCGCATCCATTGTCCATCACTCGCACGATAAGATGTTTTTGTCCGTTTCTGAGAGCTACTTCTATGTTGCCTATGCGATCGTCGGGAATGGCTTGAATAGAATTATTGAGGAGGTTGTTGAGCATACGGATGACCTGGTCTTTATCGGCCATGAGAATAGGTGTGCCTTCTCCATAACTTCTGTATGTGATATTAATATGTTCTTGTTGTTTGAAGAGGTCAATAACTATCGAACATTGCTCTTCGAGATTGAGTAACTTTAATTCAGGTTTTGGCAATTTCGCAAAGTTACTGAATTCACTGGCAATTCTAGAGAGGGTATCAATCTGCTCTGTCATGCTTTGGGCAAAGGTTTTTAGTCGATCGTCAAAATTCGGAGCATTTTCCTCCCAGGCTTTTTGCAGATATTGAACCCTAAGTTTCATTGGGGTGAGTGGATTTTTAATCTCATGTGCCACTTGTTGGGCCATTTCGCGCCACGCACTTTCTCTCTCGTTTTTAGCCATGAGATTAGCACTTCTCTCGAGTTCCAATAGCATGTCGTTGTATTGCGTCACCAAAGCGCCAATTTCATCGTCTCCGTCCCAACGGATAGGTGTCATTTTCCCGCCCAATTCTATACCTTTCATGCGTATACCAATAGACTGGAGAGACCTGGTGATATATCGCGATAGCAAATATGCCACAGTTAGCGCAACGAGGAATAGGAGGATGTAGCTCTGTCCCAATTCTATCAAAAAGAGTTTGATGTTTTTGGGATCAGTATCGCTATTGTCATACACCACATTTGTAATGGCTATAGGTTTTCCATGTGTATCCATAAAATACCAATAGGCAAGGGTATAATCTTCTCTATGAGCGGTGTGAGGAAGAACGAAACGTTTTTTTTCCGTGAGGCCCTTCATCACATCATAACTAACCTGATAGGGTATAGCGAGAGAGTCCATTGTGAAAGAACTCGATGAAACCAAGTAGTTGCCCTGAAGATCAAAAACGGCTATAAAGAGATTGTGGACATCAGACAATTCGCAGATTTTATCTGAAAACACCATATTCATTACCTCGGGACGAATGAAGTCACCCATTTGGTCGCGGAAGTAGTTCATGCTAGCCCTTACTGATTCTTCTTTTCTATTGAGCCTCTGCTCGTTGTACTTTTCTTTTTGCTCATAGTGGTCGAATATGGCAATACCTCCGGTAACTACAAATGACATTAGAATCAATGCGAGCATTGACAGCATTATTCTGGTTCGAAGGGTCCGTTTGAGAAAGGGCATAAACCGGCATTAGCGCCCCGCGAATATCGGGGATAAAGGCTTCGTACAATTATCGTGCTTGAAATACTTTTTACAATTGAAAATATACTTCCTTTTCTAGGAAGCTTGGATTTTAATTTATCCAATTCACACCGGTAATGTTTCGGTAAAACAGATGAAAATGGGCTCAAAGCAATCTAATTTATGGGCAAGTCATGTCATTGTATATTTGAATTTGAATAAGAAAAAATTACACATAGTTGACATATCAATTAAACCCAGAATCCGCATTGGGATTCGGTAATAGCCGAAACCAAGAAAGGACAGGCTTTGTTTTTGCGTGATTTCTTGAGAAAAGTGAAAAAAAATTGATCTAGATCAACCTTCATTTTAGGGTATTACTAATCGACTATGGTATTTATAAATTGCGGAATATTCCTTATATATCAAGATGAAGAAAACCAGACTCGTTTGTTTACTTTTTGCTTTATCCCTCATTTACATAGTTACTACCTCTAGCGAATTAGGTCGTGCGGAGGACGACATGGTGGGAAATACCGGAGCGCCTCAAGAAAACCAGTTGTGTTCAAATTGTCACAACAATGGCAATGGATTTGGCGTTGTTTCCTTGAGTATTGAGGTATTTCAATTGGGTACTACAACACCCGTAACAACTTATTTTGCAGGAACTGCTTACGATATGCGTGTAACGGTAACAAATTCATCGGGTTCGCCGGCGGGTTACGGTTTTCAGATGACGGCTCTCACCACCCCGGGCAATGTACCCATAGCCGGATATAGTAATTTGGGAAGCAATGTTCAACAGGTTTTGCTCACCAACGGGGTGTACAATGGCAGGACCTATCTTGAGCAGCCTACAATGAGCGTAAGTAATCAATTTAATTTCAGATGGACTGCTCCGGCTGCAGGTATGGGAAATGTGAGATTTTATACCGCAGGCAATGCTGTCAACGGAAATAATAGCAGCAGCGGTGATAAGTCGGGAAATACTAACCTTACACTTTCAGAGATGTTTCCTTTGGTCCAGACGAATAGTTTTGCATCACCTACTTGTTTTGGATTGAACAATGGCTTTATTAATCTTACTGTCACCGGTGGGGTACAGCCGTACTCATTTCTTTGGAGCGACGGAGATACTTCTGAAGATCGCTCTAATCTGATAGGAGGAAATTACAGTGTTGCAATAACGGATGGTGCTGGAAATCTAATTCAACAGTCATTTGATCTTTTGACGCCAACAGAACTGGCGGTTGCAATTGCAATAGACAATCCTCTTTTCCCTGGTGAAAATGGAATAGTTGATTTTGCAGTATCAGGCGGAGCGGGTCCATATACGATAAGCATCACTGGTGTTGGAGAAGTGGGAAGTACTTTGAATTTGCAAGACGGAGTTTATGCATGGTGTGTTTTAGATGACAATGGCTGTTCTTCTTGTGGTGAGTTTGAAGTGGTGGTTCCAGACGATATAGAGTTTAGCGTGGATGTTATCAGTGTTTCGTGTTTTGGAGAGAATGATGGCTCTGCATCGATCGCAGTGTCCGGAGCAACCCCTCCGTACAACATCGAATGGAGTAATGGCGATACCGGACTTTTTGCGGATAATCTAGGTCCTGCTATTTATGATGTTTTCCTTACAGATGCTGTGGGATACACGGTACTTTATTTTGTAGCCGTAGATGAGCCGGCGGAATTTACAGCTCAGAGTTCCCTGGAGGGAATTGCCTGCTTCGGAGAAACCGCGACAGTAGCTGTTGAAGGAATAGGAGGTACCTGGCCTTATGTTGGTACTGGAATTTTTCAGTTACTGGCCGGTGAATACAGCTATATTGTTATGGATGCAAATGAATGCATTGCAGAATTGAACTTTGAATTGAATGAACCAGATGATTTGCAAGTTGTCTATACTTCAGAATCTATTCCATGCGCGGGTGGGATTTCCGAAGTAGTGATAACAGCTCAAGGAGGAACGGAACCATACACAGGAGCGGGAATTCAGGAGGTCAATTTTCCGGGAACATATCTCTATTCAATATCTGACGCAAACGGTTGTGAATACAATATTTCAGTTCTTGTTAGCCCCCTTGATGGACCTAATGTTATAAGTGCAACAACCGATGTTACTTGTTACGATTCTTGCGAGGGTTCTATTATAGTTAGTTTGGAAAATGAAATTGAACCCTATACGGCGATGTGGTCCGATGGCTCAGAAGGTTTGGTGAGAGAAGATCTTTGCATTGGGGAATATTCACTCGTTTATATCGATGGTGGCGGTTGCATAATCGTAGGAAGTTATTTGGTAGAAGGGCCCGAACCCATTGAAGTGGAATTTTTGGGTACTGAAATAGATTGTTTTGGATCTACAACCACTGTTACCGCATTGACTTTAGGAGGTTCGGGACCTTATACTTTTTTATGGAGTAATGGAGAAGAAACTCCGGGAATAATTAGTTTCTCTGGAACTGTAGAAGTTCAAGTCACAGACAACAATCTCTGCATGTATAGTGAATCAATACAGATAACAGAACTATCCCCTTTAACTATTTCCGAAACTTCGAACTCCGCGTTGTGTTTCGGAGACATGAATGGTTCGGCATCGCTCAATGTATCAGGAGGAACGGAACCGTATGATGTCCTTTGGACGAACGGCTCAATTCTTTCTGAGCTTCAGGGTCTTGGGTCGGGAAATTATGGCTTTAGCATTCAGGATTCAAATGGATGCATTGAAAGCGGAGAAGTATTTGTGGATCAGCCAGCCCCTCTGGTGATAACAATTGTGAATGTGAATGGTGAGACTGATACAGAGTTGGGAAGTATCGAGATTGGCATTGAGGGAGGCTCGGGCAATTATACTTATGAGTGGAACAATGGGCAAATATCAGAAGATTTATTTGATCTGGTAGCCGGTTTGTACACCATTACAGTGACTGACGAAAATGGATGTCAAGACATTCTAGAGAATATAGAGGTAGAACTTTTTATAGGTCTTTCAGAATGGAGTAGTGCTTCCGCAATAGGAATGTTTCCAAATCCGTCGACAGAATGGGTTTCAATATCAAGCAGAGAATCCATTACTCATTTGATTGTGACCAACGAAATGGGTCGGGTTATTTGCGAACTTTTCGATCCGGGAACTTCATTTACTTTCGAGTGCAAAGAATGGAGTGCGGGTATTTATTTCGCGAGAATGCGATCTGAGAATAGTTTGACAGTTCAGAAACTATTAAAGGAGTAGTGGTTTGTTGATTCTGATTTAGGCTTGGATGGCCTTGCATTTCATGCGTATCATTGAAGCCGAAATCCAATGATATGCTCCGTACCACCGATCCCACACGAATAGATTTCAGAAAGAAATTTGAGCTTACCGATAAAGTAATCGTCATCTCTGGATCGTGCGGACTAATAGGCCGTGCATTCTGCGAAGCCGCTGCTCAATTTGGCGCTCACGTTGTTTGTGCGGATATAACCCTTGCTGAGCCCGAAAAGTTTGCGGTCGAAATGGAAGTTCGCCACAATAGAAAGATGCTCGGATTTGCGATTGATGTTTCAAAAAAGCCTGAAGTGGAGGCCTTGAAAGATGCGATTTTAAGAGCATTTGGTAAAATTGACGGAATGGTTTGCGGACATCAGAATAAATCACACTTAAAATTTGAAGCATTCGAAAGTGTGAGCGAAGAAAATTGGGATACTGTAATAGAGATAAATCTGAAAGGCACGTTTTTGATGTGTCAAGTTTTGGGTTCTCACATGGCCGAACAAGGAAAGGGTAGCATCATTAATATTCCTAGCACTTACAGTGTAGTGGCTCCAAATCAGAATTTGTATAAAGGCACTTCTCTTGGTTGTCCCGCCGCCTACAGTGCCAGCAAAGGAGGTATTGACGCCCTTTCCAGATACCTTGCTAGTTATTGGGCGGCAAAAGGTGTGAGGGTAAATATGATTACTCCACATGGAGTTTGGAACAATCACGAAGAGCAATTTGAGAAGAATTTTGCACGATTCTCACCACTCGAAAGGCTCAGCTACAATCACGAAGTGGCAAGTGCGATGGTTTATTTGCTGAGTGATGCATCGAGTTACGTTACGGGCGACAATATGCTGGTTGAAGGCGGATGGACAGTTTGGTGAAAAATATGGAGACGCCGTATAAAGATGTCTTTCAATGGGATTCTGTAAACTGGAGCAGAGCACTTAAATATTGGTCCCCGATATTGGAGCTTCCCAGTCAATTGAAGTGTTTGGAACTTGGTGGCAGAGAAGGCGGACTTTCCTTGCTGGCCGCAATTCACGGTCATTCTTGTGTTTGCAGCGATTTAGAGAATCCGAAAGAAATTGCTTCACCATTTCACAAAAAACATGGCGTAGAATCATTGATTACCTATGAGTCTATCAACGCACTAGACATTGCTTATAAAAATCATTTTGATGTAGTGATGGTGAAATCGGTGATCACAATGATAGGTCGACATAATCGCCGCGATTTGCAGGTGAAATCTATAGAGCAAATATTCTTGGCACTTAAACCGGGTGGGCATTTATTGTTCGCTGAAAACCTGATGGGGAGTAGATTCCACCGTCTTTTGAGAAAACATTTTGTGCCGTGGGGTAATGAGGCAGGTTATACCAAGCTAATAGATTTCCCGGAGCTCTATCATTTATTTGAATTGCAATATGAAGCCGTTGGATTTTTTGCGGCTTTTGGCAGAACAGAAAAACAAAGAAGGTTTTTGGGAAAACTTGATAGATCAATTGATTTTCTCGTACCTCGATCTTGGAGGTATGTGTGTACAGGTGTGGGAAAGAAAGTGGGGTAGGGAATACACCTAATAATGCTCCATATGTTCGGGAAGCTCTATCCAGTCGCCATGTTCGCGGATAAGTGCTATCAGTTCGTCTACAGCTTCTGCTTCCGGTACATTTCGTTTTACCACTTCTTTTTCTTTATACAAAGTGATTTTACCTGGACCAGTTCCTACGTATCCATAATCGGCATCAGCCATTTCGCCGGGTCCGTTTACGATGCAACCCATGATTCCGATTTTAACACCTTTGAGATGCGATGTCCGAGATCTAATTCGCGAAGTGGTTTCTTGCAGATCAACAAGTGTTCTTCCGCAGCTTGGGCAAGAAATGTATTCCGTTTTAGAAATGCGTGTTCGAGTAGCTTGAAGAATCCCGAAGGCAGTTTCAGTTATTTTTTGTCGCGGAATTTTTGAATCCGTCTCAATCCATATTCCATCCCCCAACCCATCAATCAACAAACCGCCTAGGTCTGTTGAAGAGTACAACATAAATTGGTCTTCATAGATATTTTCATAAGATCGAAGCAGAACAACGGGCAGATCATTGTGCCGATTGATGATTCTGAAAAAGGAATTGCGCTGATCTGCCATTGCGTGATCGTGATTAGTTTGAAGCACGATTACGGCATTTTTGGCTTGTGCAAGGCGTTCAATCAGATCATTGTTGAGTTCTGTCGTACTTACTTTCACAAAATAGAGATTGTCAAGTTCCCCGTCAATACTGATGAGTTCAGCAATATCCAAAAGCGGAAAGGAACGAAGTTGACCTTCATTTTTTTTCCAGGTGGGATAGTTGTAGATGAGACCTAGGGTGCCCGGGATTTCAAAATTCACTTTATTATCTCCACAGAATAAATAGTCTGCAGCTTGATCACGAATATTCCATTTGTCAAGTGGAACAGAATAGATGTAGCCGGCAGAAAATAAAGAAGCAGGGGTTATTTCAGGAAGTTGGCTATAGTCGGAAATAACACGCGGAACATTTTTCCCCCCAAAGTCTCGAACTGTACGAGTATTTCGACGGCGGTATTCAAATGGATTGATGGCCGAAGGTTCCGGATTTACAATTTGTTCATTACCTCTGTGATCGTATCGGTCGGCGAGCAATTTGGCCACCGGTATTTCTGCTTCGGGTTCTTCGGTGAGTGATACTCGAATTGTATCTCCGATGCCATCTTCGAGCAGAGTACCAATTCCCACTGCTGATTTTATCCTCCCATCCAGACCATCACCTGCCTCAGTTACACCCAAGTGCAGGGGATAGTTCATGCCTTCTTCCGTCATGCGCGATACCAGCAAACGATACGCTTGTATCATCACTTGAGGGTTGCTGGCCTTCATGGAAATGACCAGCTCATGGTAGTCGTTTTCGCGACAGATTCTTACGAATTCCATAGCGCTTTCAACCATACCCATTGGAGTATCGCCGTAATGCGACAAAATGCGATCGCTTAATGAGCCGTGATTTGTACCGATTCGCATGGCGGCACCGTGTTGTTTGCACAAAAGAACAAGAGGAGAGAATCTTTTTTTGATTCTATCTAGCTCGGCGCTGTAGCTTTCTTCAGTGTAGCTGAGTTCTTCAAATTTCTTTTTGTCAGCGTAATTACCAGGATTTACTCTCACTTTTTCCACGATGCTAGCGGCTATTTCTGCAGCATTGGGCGTAAAATGTATATCGGCAACGAGTGGAGTTTCATAGCCGAGTTTTCTCAATTCATTTTTGATGTTGAGCAGGTTTTCTGCTTCATCTTTGGAGGGAGCTGTAATACGCACCAGTTCACATCCTGCTTCTATCATGCGAATGCTCTGCTCTACAGTAGCTTTCGTATTCATAGTGTCGGTTGTGGTCATGCTCTGCAACCGAATAGGTTGGGAGCCTCCCATTTTTAAATTACCAATCTTCACTTCGCGTGTTAGGAAGCGGGAGTATTGATAAAGACTTGTGCAATAAGACTGATGACTCATCAGATTAGAAAGAACCGCAACTATCTATAAAGACAGTTGCGGTGTGGGTTCAAATTATTTGGCTGCTTTATATTTTTTGTTTACTTCATCCCAATTAATCACATTGTAGAATGCACCGATATAATCGGGCCTCCGATTTTGGTAATTCAAGTAATAAGCATGTTCCCATACATCAAGGCCTAAAATGGGAGATCCACCGCAGCCGATTGAAGGCATCAGAGGATTGTCTTGATTGGCAGAGCTGCATATTTCAACTTTGCCATCTTTCTGAGCGCAAAGCCAAGCCCAACCTGAGCCAAAGCGAGTGGTGGCAGCTTTTGTAAATTCCTCTTTAAATTTTTCATAAGAGCCATAGGCGGCATTGATGGCATCAGCCACATCTCCGTCAGGATTTCCACCGCCATTGGGTGTCAAGACGGACCAAAACAGATTGTGGTTGTAAAATCCGCCGCCATTATTGCGGACTGCAGGTTTGTCGAATCCTTTTACAAGAATTTCTTCAATACTCAGCGATTCGAGGTCTGTTCCTGCGATGGCAGCATTTAAATTATTGGTGTACGCCGCATGGTGTTTGTCATGATGTATTTCCATTGTACGAGCGTCAATGTGAGGTTCCAAAGCGTTGAAAGCGTATGGAAGGGGGTCGAGGGTAAAAGCCATTTTTGAAGTATTAATTTTTGTTTTTTGTTCAATTGCAATCTACTCAATTCTTCCCAAGGCTAGAGATAAATTTGTGGTAAAATCAACAATTGTTTCAGGTGCAAAGTTAAAAATCTAAAATTGGCAGAAAAGTTCAGGCGATTTTCAATTCTCTTGTCCAAGATTTGTGAAGATCGGACAGCGGAAATCCGAGCAAAAGCAGTTTGCGGTGGTTCATAACTCTTTTCAAATGTTGAAAGGACGGGAGGTGCGACCCTATCAGAGAAAAATATATTTGTAACGGATTTCATCGGTCACTTACGGAATGACTTATTCCGTGCGGATTCCGACATTCGATTGACGTACAAAACCACTAGATAAGCAACGCGCATGGGTCTTTTCAGCTTCCTTACACAGGAAATTGCCATTGATTTGGGAACAGCCAACACTATCATTATTCACGGTGATAAGGTTGTCGTGGACGAACCTTCGATCATAGCGAGAGATAGAAGTACAGGAAAGACTGTGGCTGTGGGTCGTACGGCACAACAAATGCATGGCAAAACCCATGAGAACATCAAGACAATCCGTCCTTTGAAGGATGGTGTAATTGCTGATTTCCACGCTGCAGAGGACATGATCAAGGGCATGATCAAGATGATCAATCGAGGGAAAGGTTTGTTCCAGCCTTCTTTGCGAATGGTGATTTGTATTCCATCGGGCATCACAGAAGTTGAAAAGCGCGCTGTAAAAGACAGTGCTGAGCATGCTGGTGCCAAGGAAGTATATTTGATACATGAGCCTATGGCCGCGGCTATCGGGATTGGTATCGACGTAGAAGAGCCGATGGGCAACATGATCATCGATATTGGAGGAGGCACTTCAGAAATCGCGGTAATCGCTTTGGGTGGTATTGTTACAGATAAGAATATCAGGGTTGCCGGAGATGAGCTTACTCAGGACATTGAGGAATACATGCGCAGGCAGCATAATATCCTAATCGGTGAGCGCACTGCAGAGCAGATCAAAATTGAGGTGGGAGCTGCATTGCCGGAGTTGGACAATCCGCCACCCGATTACAGTGTTCGCGGGCGAGATTTGATGACAGGTATTCCAAAGGAGATCTCAGTAAGTTATACCGAGATAGCGCATGCCTTGGACAAAAGCATTTCAAAAATCGAAGAGGCAATCTTGAATTGTTTGGAGAACACACCACCTGAGCTTTCGGCGGATATATACAAAACCGGAATATATCTAGCTGGAGGAGGCGCTTTGCTTCGCGGATTAGACAAGAGAATTTCGATGAAAACAAAATTGCCTGTTCACGTAGCCGATGACCCATTGCGCGCAGTGGCTCGTGGAACCGGTATAGCGCTGAAGAATATCGATAAATTCCAATTCCTTATGCGCGAATAATGCCGTCCTGAAGTTCAATCCGGCTCAAACCGGTTTTATGGCACCTAACGCAACCGGCAAATCATGAAGAACATACTCGAACTTATCAAGAGACTACACGTTTTCCTGATTTTTCTTGTATTGCAGGTATTTGCGTTGATACTCGTTTTTCAAAATATGTTTTATCACCACGCTTCCATGGTCAATTCGGGAAGTGATATTATCGGAAACATTTATTCGAAGCGAGCCAAATTGGCGGAATATCTCCGTTTGGGCGAAATTGCGGATGAACTTTCTCTCCAGAATTCATTGCTCCGAATGCAATTGTCGGTAAACTACATTCAAGCCGACACGAACTTTAGAATTGTAAGTGATAGCCTTAAGAAACAGCGGTATAGGTATCTGACAGCTAAAGTGGTCAATAATTCGCTCAATCGCGAAACCAACTACATCACGCTAGACAAAGGATACAGTTCGGGAGTCAGCAATCAGATGGGAGTTATTTCAGGAGGATCGATTGTGGGATATGTAACCAATGTTTCTGAAGATTTTGCGGTTGTGATGCCCGTTCTTCATAGGAGTTTCCGAACCAGTGTTTTGATGAAAAACAGTACAGATCTTGGTTTGCTGAGTTGGCAAACAGGCGATCCGGAACATGCGAATATTGATGATATACCAAAACATGTTCATGTTCAGATAGGAGACACCGTGCTCACCTCAGGTTTTTCCGGCTATTTTCCACCGCTGATTTCAGTGGGTTACGTTACGGAGGTGATAGATAATGCTGATGAGAACAAATACCATATCACAATCCGATTGAGCACACAATTCAGGAAACTCAATTATGTAGAGTTGGTAGAAAATATTTTGCTTCCGCAGCAGGAAGCTTTGGAACAACAAGCAATGGAAGCGAATGGCACTGACAATCCTTAAGCATACACTGAGGATTTTATTTCTCATTTTACTACAGTGTCTTGTGGTAAACAAAATGCAACTGCTTGACGGTTTGATCTTACCTTGGATTTACATTTTTGGTATTCTGATGCTGCCTTTCGAAACCCCAAGGTGGCTCATGCTTTTTATATGTTTCGGAATAGGCTTGTGTATGGATTATTTCACGAGTTTGATTGGTTTGCACACATCTGCGTGTCTATTCCTTGGATTTATACAACCACTGGTTCAGAAATTTTTGGCGCCACGAGAAGGCTATGAAATTACCCAACGTCCAACCGTCCAGAGCATGGGTCTTTCTTGGTATTTGGCATACGCCTTTATCCTCACTTTTCTTCACCATACTTGGCTTCTATATCTTGAGATATTTAGATTTTCAGCATTCTTTAATACACTATTACACGTTTTGTTGAGTTCGGTTGCTACATTGATACTTATGACAATCGGCCAATATTTGATATACAAACCAAAGAGCTACGAGCTGTGAAATTCGAAAGTCGAAGAATCACAATACTTCTTATAGTAGCATGTGTAGGATTTATCTACCTGTTGAAGTTGTTTTTGATGCAGGTTACGGACAGCAGTTGGAGCAAACTTGCACAGGAGTATTCTCAGGATGAAGTTCCCATCCAT
>JAWXBG010000076.1:0-4388 GCA_034439875.1 Flavobacteriales bacterium | reverse complement strand
GAGGAAATGATTGGGAGCGAAAATATTTGAAAGACAAGCGCGACTCATTGCTTGCTCATGGTTTTGCTGTGCTCGCAGTGGGGTATTTTAAAACCGATAACTCCCCCAGTTCATTGGATCGCATTTCACTCAATGCCATTGCCGATACGATCCTCAGTATCGCTAAGCGAACGCCACAAATAGATACGACTCGTATTATTTTGATGGGTGCTTCCAAAGGAGGCGAGTTAGTTCTGAATTTGGCCAGTCGGTTTTCATGCTTTAAAGGAGTGATTGTCCTTTCCACTTCTAATGTCAGTTTTCCTGCTATTACGCTATCGGCCAATACATCTTCGTGGATGTACAATAATCAAGAGGTAGTCTATGTGCCCGCTCCGTTTAAAACCATTTGGCCGGCTTTGAAGGCCGATTTGCTCAGTGCGTTTTCAATAATGCTGGAAGATACAGTGGCGGTGGCGGAAGCTGAAATTAAAGCTGAGAAAATCAATGGGCCGATTCTGATTCTTTCTGCCGACCAAGATGAACAATGGCCAGCCACAAAAATGTCGCAACAATTGATGGAGCGATTGGAGCGAAAGAACTTTGTATACTCAATAGAACACATTGTGGTGAAGGGCATGCATGTGGAGCCTCTAAATCACTTTGACAAAGTCTATGCGTTTCTGGATAGAATGAAGTGGCCGAACATCAAAAGAAAATAAGGGCATCTCTAAAAATCTTTGTTTTCTTCACCTCAACCCTTTCCCTTCTCCAAAAGAGAATAGTGGGCGGAGTTTTTAGAGATGCCCTTAATTCCAATTGCTATTTTCTCTCAACTCGTTTATATTATGAAAAAAGTATTGCTTTATATTTTCGGTACAGCTTGCATACTTATTGTATGGGCCGCCATTGTCTTTACAGGAACTATTGGCGGTTGGTTTCACCAGCCCATTACAAAAGAACATACATCCCAGTATTTCCGTGAAGCCGTTGAAACAGAACTGCATAAGCAATTCGTAGGCAACTTTGCTATGGCCACTTTAAAAGAAGGAATTGTTGGATATGAAAAATTTCATTCTGCAGGAAAGCCTGTAGATAGAAATACTGTTTTCCAAGTTTCATCATTGAGCAAGTGGATTTCCGCTAAGTGAATGGATATTCTGGAAAACAGGAAAGGTAAACACGTTCCTTTTTCCGATGTTAATACATGGACTGGTCTAAAAAATTGGAATAGGATGGGCTGTGATTATTGTGATCACAATTATTACTAGCATTGTAGGAGGTCTTCGAATGAAGTGAAAGCCAGACAGCCACCAACAAAAATTTGTCTGTAATTGCTGCGTGATGTGTAAGCTATAAGTTTTATCTTCGCTAAGTGTAAAAGTATGATTAGCATTGGGGACGCAGAAAAACGAAAAGACTCTTTGCAGGTTCATTTTTACTTTTTGAGTATGACATTCAAAGTATGAAACGTTACCAAATTATCTCTGCTTGGATATTTATCGCACTAAGTATTCTGCATACAGCGGTAGGCTTTGCATCCAATAAATCTATTTCCGAGAATGTGCTTTGGTTCTTTACCGGTGGAATGGCTCTGTTTTATGTAGGCGTGATTAATCTTATTCAAACTAAAAATCAGCGTGACAGTTTCATTAGAACCGTTTCAGTCATTTCGAATCTTGTAATGACAATTTTCATCATCAACTTCGGAATTTTTAATCTCCAAAAAAATTTGGGTGACGCATCGTCCTGGTTTCTTATGTTAAATTCTGTGGCTATTTTGTTTTTGAGTATAAGAAACAGGGGTACTGAGAGAACATCTTCGTGATAGCGTTCAGGAAGTTTGTGTTCATTTGCCCTTCGTAGTTTTTCAAAGTCCCGCGACTGCATCAATACAGGTCATGAGCGCCAAGTTCACTGAATGGCATCGCAAGTACAGAACGAAGACAAATAAGGGAATAGTTCTTAATTCTGTTGTCAGGTTTTTTAACCGGATATTTTCATTGCTTACCTTTTTTTAAAACCGTTAGATTGAAAAACCTCACGGCATTTTAAAACGGCCGCTTTGGCTATTTGTCATTTGCCGATGATTTGCTGAAATTGCTTCTATAAATATTTCTCCACATACTATGAAATTTCTAGCTGCTGTTTTTTGTGTCCTCCTTGCCTTAAGCTCAGCCATAGCCGAACCGCTGCGCGTTGGCATAGCCGGGCTTACTCACAATCATGTTAATTGGATTTTGGGCCGGGCCGATCGGGGAGATATCATAATTGTAGGCATTGCTGAACCCAATAAAGAACTGGCCAAACGATTACTGGATCGGTATAAGTTACCGATGTCGCTCGTTTACAATTCGCTTGACGAAATGATCCGCAACACAAAGCCTGAAGCAGTTACTGCATTTGGTTCTATCTATGATCACCTCAGTGTAGTGCAAACTTGTGCACCACTCGGCATTCATGTTATGGTAGAGAAACCGTTAGCTGTAAGTGTTGATCATGCAAAAAAAATGGAAGCGCTTGCCAAGAAAAATAACATCCAATTGATTACGAATTATGAAACCACCTGGTATGCAACCAATCATAAGGTAAAAGAGATGGTTGATCAAAACGAGTTAGGTCAGCTGCGTAAAATGGTTGTGCGCGATGGCCATGAAGGACCGAAAGAAATTGGAGTTACGCCTGAGTTTTTAGACTGGCTTACCGATCCTAAACTAAATGGGGGCGGAGCGGTGATTGACTTTGGATGTTATGGTGCCAACCTGATTACGTGGCTCACGCATGGTAAACGACCAACATCGGTTATGGCCTTGTTGCAACAATTTAAACCCGACATCTATCCGAAGGTAGATGACGAAGCGATTATAATTTTAGAATACCCCGGCATGCAAGGCGTAATTCAAGCTTCGTGGAATTGGCCGACCGGCAGAAAAGATATGGAAGTGTATGGTGCTACCGGCTATGTGTACAGTGATAATCGCTCGAAACTTCGCATTCGGTTAAAAGATGATAAAGCCGAGCATGAAGAAATGCTGAAAGATCGTGAGGCTCCGCTGGACGATCCGTTTGCTTTGTTGGCGGGTGTAATTGCGAAACAAATAAAACTTGAACCCTACGACTTAAGCTCGTTGGAGAACAATATGATTGTAGTTGAAATTTTAGAAGCTGCTATTCAAAGTTCTAAAACCGGGAAGAAAGTAATATTAAAGTAGGCACGGGCAATGTTTTACCAGAATACAAAGCCTTTGAAAGTGTTGATTGTAGACCCACTCGGTTGGAAGTAGGGGAATATGAAAGCTGTCGTTTTGTAAAGTG
Source organism: Flavobacteriales bacterium (assembly GCA_034439875.1). Classification (GTDB taxonomy): domain Bacteria; phylum Bacteroidota; class Bacteroidia; order Flavobacteriales_D; family Sanyastnellaceae; genus JAWXBG01. The sequence continues at coordinate 1,094 of JAWXBG010000076.1, read as the reverse complement.
TTTTTTTGAAATAGCGGTTAACGGATGCTAAATTTTCTGAATGTGTGTTTGACAACTGCAAATTGCATTTCGGATTTCTTCATAGTTGTGCACTTATTTACCATGTCATACGCTTCCAAAAATTTAAATTCCATCTTCAAAGAAAGCTTATTCGTTTTCACTCGCGCAGAGAGTTCCCGAAACGGGTAACTCTGTGGGCAAATGAACTAGCCAGCATTGGTTGAAAATAGGAGCTATTTTTTTGAGCACCTCTATAGTGCAAGCCCTATTTCTTCTCGACCACTTCGATATCCAACTGCTGTATCAACGCTTCTTTCTCGGGCGTGAGCGTAAAAAATATTGATACGTTTTTGTTTTTACCTTCTAGTGTAAAACTTCCACGCAGTTGATTTTGAGGAATCAGTCCGGTAGTCTTACCAATAGTACCCGCTTCTTCAAAAAATTTTTGAGTGGCTGCCTTTCGCCTTTCAAGCGATTCATCTAAAAAGAAATTCTCGGCAAAGATTTTAGTTTGATCTTTATTCCAGTTTGGAAGCATGGCAATGAGTTCGGCCTGCCTCTGCAATAATATTTCTGTTGGTGCCAAAGCTCTTGGTTTTAATCCGGCAAGGGAAATTAATGTATCTAATGCAATGGCATTAGCCGCACTGGGTGCGCCATAGGTGTGATTGCTGAATGACACAATCCCAATTCCATACTCTGGATAGATTCGCCACTCACTACCGAAGCCTGGCAAGCCACCACTGTGCGAAATGCGAACAACTCCGTTACAATCTTTCCGCCAACCCAATCCATAGCCATACCCAACAGCCACCGCACAGTTTTCACCACTCCGGGTTTTTGCATCTGTAAATAAATTGTTGAAGCGCCAAGGCTGATGCATTTCACGAATGGAACTTCTGCGAACAGGACCAGTCTCGGTTTCGTTTCGGGCTGGCCATGCACTTAAGTGGAGAGCTATGTATTTACTAAAATCTTCAATGGAACAAATTAATCCACCCATGGCACCGTAAGCACCATCGTGCAAAAGTGGAATGGACACCCATTGATCGGTTTGCCATTCGTACCCAAGTGCCAGTTGATCGCCAAGCACG
>JAWXBG010000075.1:0-4914 GCA_034439875.1 Flavobacteriales bacterium | reverse complement strand
ACTTGAACAACTTGTGTCTTAAATATAAGCCATCTCATTTTGAGGCAAAGACCGCTAAGATCCCACGCAGAGCGCGCGAAGACGTCAGGTTCCTTCAGCACTCGAGCTGTTCTTGAATTTTGAATTTGTCTAGACTCTTAAATTCAAAACGTCTCGGCACCCTTTGCGTGCATTACCTCTGCGACCTTTGCGTGAAAATTCGTGATGTCTGATTTTTCATGCAGAGACCGCTCAGTTCAGACGCAGAGCGCGCGAAGACGTCAGGTTCCTTATGCACCTGCGCTGCTTTTAAGTTTAGAATAATAAATTGATACCGTTTGGATTAATATAATAGTACAATTTCGTTTTACCTCATTGAACTAAACATAAATCACAACGGCATTTGCTACTGCAACCAATTAAAATATTTTGGACCACATAAGTAAGATTGGTCTTATATGGAGTTCCATTAATAACAAAAGCGAAGCCCTAGACAAGAACTTCGCTTATACCCAAAATCCGCATTAGAAATCTATTGCAGCGCTAACCCCCTGCACTATCAAGCACTTTCTCGATTTTTATTCTTGATGTATGAATATACACTATCAAATAGAAATCTGGCGAGAGCACTTGTTATCTTTGTGGTTTAGCACTTCATAGCGAATCCCTATGCGGATTCTGGGTTTAAAAAGATTCATTTTCAGGCTTCTTCCGCCACTAGATGTTTATGTTCAGCAATTATGTCTTCTTGCACGCCAGAGGGCGTAGCGGCATATTCGCTAAAACCTGCAGTGAAACTCGCTTTTCCTTGAGTAATGGATCGCAAGGTTGTAGAGTATTTATACAACGCTGCTTGAGGCACTTTAGCAGAAATCTTAGTGTGTAATCCAACACTATCCATTCCCATAATAATTGCCCGACGACCTTGTAAGTCTTTCATCACTTCGCCAGTAACTTCATTTGGTGCAATTACTTCCAAATCAAAAATAGGTTCCATCAATTTGGGCTGTGCATTGTGAAAGGCTTCTTTAAAAGCCATTGCAGAAGCTATTTGGAAGGAAATATCATTGCTATCCACATCATGCATCTTGCCATCGTACAGCAATACACGAATATCTCTGACATAACTTCCTGTAAGTGGACCTTGTTCCATCTTTTGCATAATGCCCTTTAGTACGGAAGGAATGAATCGTGTATCTATGGCTCCGCCAACGATACAATTATAGAACACCAGTTTGCCGCCCCATTCCAGATCGTGTACTTCCTTATGGCGAATATTGAAACCACTTGGCTCCGGCATGCCATCGGACCATGGCTCTATACGTATATGAACTTCTCCGAACTGACCAGAACCTCCACTCTGCTTTCTATGTCTGTAGGTTGCGTTCGCAGGCTTTTGAATGGTTTCCCTATATGCAATCTTCGGCTTCTCAAAACTCACATCCATACCATACACTTTTTCGAGTGTCCACTTGGTTGTTGCCAAATGCAGCTCGCCCTGACAATGTAAGAGGAGCTGTCGAACTTCCTTGCTGAACTCTGTTGTAATGGTAGGATCCTGTTCGTGAATTTTACGAAGAACTTCACCCAATCGTTCATCGTCCTTTTTGTTGTTGGCAACAATGGCCAACGTGAGCCTTGGAGCAGGGAAAGAAATAGGTTGAATCTTTAACTCAGTTTGTAGGGCATGCAAAGTGTGATTGGTATCTGTATTTTTCAACTTCAAGGTTGCGCCGAGATCTCCTGCTTTTAGAACATCTACAGGGATTCGATTGTGACCTTCCATTACAAAGAGCTGATTGAATACTTCTACACTATGCGTATTGCTATTCTTTAATTGAGAACCCTTTTTCAACTCACCAGACAAAACTTTGAAGAAAGAGAGTTTTCCGAGGTTCTGCTCATACTCTGTGCGGTATACAAAAACCACTGCTGGGCCAGTTTCTTTCACAATCACTTCATTTCCATCTTCGCTAATCTCTGGTTTTAATTCGTGCGAAGCAGGTGCCACATTATCTATAAATCCCATCAGGCGTCCACTGCCCATATTGCGCAAAGCGGAAACACAGAATACCGGGAATACTTCGTGGTTCACCATACCCACATGTAAACCTTTGCGAAGTTCGTCTTCATCAAGGTTGCCCTTTTCGAAGTACAAGGTCATTAATTCTTCATCATTCTCCGCTGCTTTCTCGACTAAAGCATTGTGAAGAATATCAGCCTTTTCTTTTTCATTTTCAGGAATCGGTAGTTTTCCTGGCTTGCCTCCATCTTTGGGGAACTTATACATTACCATTTTGAGCAGATCAATGATAGAGTCAAAATCTTTTCCTGAGTTTACAGGATACTGCATGAGCACTGTATTGGTGCCAAAGTGATCGCGAATACTCTGATAAGATTTATCGAAGTCTGCATTTTCTGCATCCATTTGGTTGATGGCAAAAATGACCGGTTTGTGATATCGATCTACATGTTGCCATAAGATCTCGGTCCCGACTTCTACTCCATGTTGAGCGTTTACGAGCATTATTGCCGTATCGGAAACACGCAAGGCAGCAACGATTTCACCAATGAAATCATCGAGACCGGGAGTGTCAATAATATTTATCTTATAGTTGCGCCACTCTGTGTGCATAGGAGTAGCATAGACTGAAATACCCCGTTCTTGTTCAATTTCGTGGAAGTCACTCACGGTATTTTTAGCTTCCACCGTTCCTCTTCGGTGAATGAGTTTTGATTCGAACAACATTGTCTCGGCAAGCGTTGTCTTGCCGCTTTTCGCCCCCCCCACCAGCACAATGTTTCGAATGTGGTTTTCGTCAAAGACTTGCATAGTAGTATGGATTTATGGTTAATGTAGAAAACAGGTAATCCAATCCAAATGGGCAAAGTCCACAATTCTCAGCACGTGACCTCAGGAGAGAAAAGAAGGTCATCTTTTACACCGGACAAACAAGGACAATGCCGGTCGCTAAACGATATAAATATATGCATTTTCTAAAATCCTTACAAATGAGGAAAGAAAATTCTTGCGACAGCACTTGCTATCTTTTTGGTTTAGCACTCCACCACGAATCCCAATGCGGATTCCAGGATAAAATAGTTTGGACTATTTCAAGTGCAAAATTTGTATCAGATGCCTTTCCTACGAAACTTTTTCCTACTGCCATAGAGTATATTGCCGTCTACTGTTCCCCCGCTCTCTTCATTCATTCTCACTCTGAACTAGTGCCTTCTTCAAAACCTCAACTTATTACTATTTTCGTTGCCCAAATGAACTTATGAATACTCTAGAATCATTCAAGCAACACATCGCAGAAGGGTATGGTCACAAAGGCGATTTTATAACCTTGGGATCTGCCATGTACGAGAACAATCCGGTGGAAGGAGCGCAAGTAAATATTGCACTTAAAACACTTAATCGGCATGGGCTGATTGCCGGGGCAACGGGAACTGGAAAAACAGTGACTTTGCAAATCATCGCAGAAAACATGTCGGCTAAAGGTATTCCTGTGTTGCTCATGGACATCAAAGGTGACTTGAGCGGAATTGCTGCAGCAGGTATAAGCAACGAGAAAATTGAAGCCCGACATTCATCCATAGGGATTCCTTTTCAAGCATCTGGCAGTACCGTAGAATTGCTGTCCCTATCGAAGGAAAAAGGTGTGCGACTGCGCGCAACGGTGAGTGAATTCGGACCCGTGCTATTTTCAAAAATATTAGAATTGAATGAAGTGCAGTCCGGGATTGTGGCCATATTGTTCAAGTTTGCCGACGACAATGATCTCCCACTTTTGGATCTCAAAGACTTTAAAAAACTTCTGCAATACAGCACTGCTGAAGGTAAAGGAGCCATTGAAAAAGAATATGGCAAAGTATCTGAGGCATCAGTTGCCACCATTTTACGTCGAGTCATTGAACTTGAAACGCAGGGCGGTGAAATGTTTTTTGGAGAGAAATCTTTTGAGGTGAATGACCTCCTTCGTTTTGATAAACAAGGAAGAGGAATAGTGAACATAGTTCGTTTGGCTGATATTCAAGATAGACCCAAGTTGTTCTCCACATTTATGCTTCAATTGCTGGCGGAGATATACAGTTCATTTCCTGAGGCAGGCGACCTCGATAAACCAAAGTTGTGTATTTTCATTGATGAAGCTCACCTCATTTTTGATGAGGCAAGCAAAACTCTTCTCAATCAGATTGGAACTATTATTAAGTTGATTAGATCGAAGGGTATTGGAATATTTTTCTGTACCCAGAACCCCTATGATGTGCCCGAAGAGGTACTTTCACAACTGGGATTAAAAGTGCAACATGCTTTGAGAGCGTTCACAGAAAAAGATAGGAAGACAATTCGAAAGACAGCGGAAAACTATCCGATATCCGAATTTTACAAGACCGATGAACTACTTACCTCTATCGGAATAGGTCAGGCACTTATCACCGGATTAAATGAAAAAGGTGTACCTACGCCGCTTGCAGCAACCCATTTGCGCGCACCTGCAAGCAGAATGGGAGTTCTAAATGAAGAGGAACTTAATAGGATTCATCAAAGTTCTGTGCTTGGTATAAAATATAACGAGGAGGTTGATCGGGAAAGTGCCTATGAATTACTCGAAGCGAAAATTCGAAAAGCCAAGGGTGAAGAGGAGCAGGCAAAAGAAGAAACACCTAAGCAAAGAAAAAAGGCCGATCCAAAGGAAGAATCATCCTTTATCGAAAAGGCCACTAAAAATACAATGGTGCGTCAGGTCGGAAATACGGTTATGCGCGAATTAGCAAGAGGCATACTTGGTGTGCTTGGACTGGGTGGTAGAAGTAGGTGAAACAGAGTGAGAATGGGATAAAACATTAACCCAGAATCCGCATTGGAAATCTATTGCAGCGCTAACCCCCTTTGACATCAAGCACTTTCTCGATTTTTATTCTTGCTGT
>JAWXBG010000074.1:0-12472 GCA_034439875.1 Flavobacteriales bacterium | reverse complement strand
TTTCCAATGCGGATTCTGGGATAATTGATAGCCAAACGGTGTAAGACTTTTCATACCTCTATAAATTTCAGAGGCCCGCAGCTTTTTACAGCATGCGGGCCTCTTACTTCGACCAATTAAATTGGTCTCCACCCTATATCTATCGCACAATCATTTTCTCTTCTGAGGGCAAGCCATTAATCTTATATCGTATGAGGTACAAACCTGATGCAAGTGGATTTCTGAAGTTGTGTCTTTCTGCATTTCCGGTACGTTGAAGACTATTCATGTCAATCTGTTCTACCAGATTACCAGAGGTGTTGAAAATCATGAGGTCTTCAACGGTATTATTGTCTCCGAGGTTACTGAAATCGAAGAATATTTGTTTGCCTTCCGATGGATTTGGGAAGAAAAGTATGAGTGGGGTTGAATCGGCCAGTGTGAGCACTCCTATGCTTGTTGAAATGGTAAACTCACAAACTGAACTCCAATCGGTGTAGGTGTTCTGACCAAGTCCACATCTTACTTGCACTTGATATGTATTACCTGGTTGAAGCAGCATTTCTTCTTTAATTTCTAACTGATTTTCGGATGTGAAAACTGTAAATTCATACTCTTGTCCAGTAATTTTCCATTCGTAGTTGAACGAACCATTTATTTCTGAGCAATCGATAAGATCATTCCAAGTTGAAATTTCTCCTCCGCATGAATTGTCAGAAATAATTGGCACATCCGGACCAGACTCTAAGCCTATGGTGCAAGCAGGCCCTAATGGTCCCCATTCATTGTTGGCAAGTACTTTTATTTCAACAGAAAATACGAGTCCCGCGGTAATTCCGGGTATTTGCATAATATAAAATGCGGGTGAAAGGCTATACTGTTCACCCAGAAGATCTCCTACAGCAGTTGTAAATCGCCACTGATACATCTCTGCATTGGCTATTGAATTGCAATAGATAATATCATTTAGTGCGAATCCGGATTGATTACACTGATCACTTACAATTTGTGTGATGAGTTGTGCTTGATCGCATTGATAGCTAATGTTGAATGAAATTGAGGTTGAGCAATCATTGGCATCTGCTACTAGTACTTCATAAGATCCGGCTATGAGATCATTATTGATTTGTCCGGTTGCCCCATTGCTCCAGTTGATATTGTATACAGGAGTTCCTCCCATACAATTGATGGTGGCACTACCATTTTGATTGGCACAGGTTTCGGCAATAATGTTGGTAACTTGTACGGTAAGCAATGAAGGCTCAACGATTGTAATTGCTTCATTGATAGAACAATTATTTATGTCCGTGGCAGTAACCAAATATGTTCCTCCTTGCATACCATCGGTAAAACTTGAAGTACTTCCATTGCTCCACTGATATTGGAATACCCCTGTTCCTCCCGAAGCCGTTGCAGTCGCTGTTCCATCTGCCATTCCATGACAAGAGATATCGGTTTTGAATACGGCTAATGCCGGCGCTGTGGGCTCGCTAATAGTTACGGATACTGTTCCATTGCATCCGGCTGAGTCATTGGCATCAACGGCATAAGTTCCAGGACTAAGTCCGCTCACCGAGACTCCTGTAGCTCCATTACTCCAATTGTATGTGTATACTCCGTTGCCTCCTGATGCAAGTGCAGTGGCTGAGCCATTGTTGTCTCCAAAACATGATACATCAACATCATTAATGTTTATTGCCAATGAAGGACTGGATGTAATGGCAAACGAACTTTGTTCAGTGCATCCATGAGAGTCTGTTAATGCAACCGAGTAATTTCCTTCGACGAGGTTTGAAATGCCATTGGCAGTTGAACCGTTGCTCCACAATACGCTATATGGTGTGCTTCCACCTGAGGGACTCACTTGAGCAGAACCCACAGTGCCGCCACACGCAATATCGAAATCCGCAAAGTTTAAAACCAGTGTTGTCGGCTCGTTTACTGTAATGTTTTTTGTTTTAATACAAGTCGAAGCATCTGTAGCGGTCACTATATATATTCCTCCCGAAACACCTGAAATAGTATTTCCTACAGCTCCGGTGTTCCATGAGTAGGAATAATTCCCAGCACCACCTGTTGCATTTGCTACAATGGATCCATCACTTTCGCCATTGCATGAAACGTGCGTGATGGTTTGAGAAATTGTGATCGCACTCGGATTACTCAATGTGGTTGAAGTTTGCTTAGTGCAGCCATTTACATCGGTAACAGTAACTGTATATGTTCCCGCAGCCAAAGAGGTTAAATTCTGTGTGCTCTGACCTGAGTTCCAAGAATAGGTAAATGGATTATTTCCGGTAACTATGTTAGTGACACTTCCATTGCTGCCGTTGTTGCAAGCTGGTGAAACGCCCGTTGAGCTTACCGTAGGGCCCGCAGATACAGTCACACAGTTCGCACAGACGTAGGTATTCGTTCCCGTCGGATTCGATGCAACAAGAGTCACATCAAAAGTTCCGGCTGTATTGTAAAGGATATTGCCGGGATTCTGCGAAGTCGATGAAGAAGGAGTGCCACCTTCGAAGGTCCAAGTCCATGTTGTGGGCGAATTGGTACTTAAATCGTTGAAAGTGGTGCCAAAAGTTCGACAGACATAGTTGTCCGTTATAGAGAAATTTGCTAAAGGAGCCGTAGCTACAACAGGTATTTCTTCCAGACAAAAGGCGTTTGTAGATTCTTCACCCCAATTACCTGATCCAAATGCAAGTTGAGTTCCTTCAGCATCATATAGGGTAAAATCTCCTTGAGTAAAACTTTGCCCATCGCCGTATGAATCATACATATGAAGTACATAACATCCACCGGGTAGGCAGAGATTTGTTTCTAAATCTAAACCCTGCTGATTATTTACATAAGGTCCACCGGTTGCAACAACTTCCTGGCTTTCGTCTTTGATTTCCCAAGTAGTTTCCGCACCAAAAAAATCGAGTTCTACAAGCAACATGGCGTTGCTTCCTGCTGCTACTCCAAATTGTGAAGTAGCTTGATCGTTAGACATGTATTGATCAGACATGCCATTTGGGTTTGTAGACCACACGTAAATAGTATGAGAGCCTGTTGAAGCTATTATCGAAGGCAGTGTAAAAGTTGAAGACATGCCCGACACCAAAGAACCTGTCCAGTTGTAAGTATTGTTTCCAACTCCATTTAAGTTGTAGTGAATCGTTGCCGAAGTAAGTGTTATACTCCCGTAGTTAGTCAGATTTACTTCTGCTTCTATACTGTTTTCGCAAGTGTTTCCGTTTGGAGAAATGATTGCAGATATCCCAGCATCATAATTGGATACGGGCATACAACCGAGAGAATTGAGAAGTGATGCGCGATTATTTTCTAGTGCAGTTCTCATCCTTACTTTTTGACCTTCGGTGAACATGTTCTTGCACGATTCCGGTGTGTAGTCGAGATAATTCTCTACTTGTTGATTGCCACTGCAAGCCGGAGAACTGCACGATCCATTCAATGTGGTGATCGGTGTGTCGCAAACCTTGTCACCGCCTGTTGTACAGTTGGACTCTGTGCATGTACTTGTATTGTGAAAGGTGTGGTAAAGAGCAAAACTATGTCCCATCTCATGTGTGATGGTGCGATTTTGAGAAGTATTCGGTTTCAGATTTCCTACGGTTCCAAATGCATTGTGCAATACCACAATACCATCCAAAGGACTATTCACTGGAAAATAAGCATAGCCCTGCACGCCTGATTGTGCATTATTATCTTCAATTTCATTTACTACCCAAATATTCATGTATTGTGCACGGGGCCATGTGCTCAGACCTTTCACTAGTTCTTCTGACCCACCGACGTCAGAGGTCGCCTCAATACCCATGTCAGCATAATCCGTTACAACTGTTCCGTTGACACGTACTATTCCTGTGCTTGCATTTCCAAATGGATCGCGCACTGCCAGACAAAATTGCATTCCGACATCTACTCCATCTCCGAATCCCGGTGTTCCTGGCAATTTTCGAAAATCGTCGTTCATTGCTTCAATTGCAGAAAAAATCTGTTCATCTGAAATGTTACTTCCTGTCCCTACTGCTTCCCCTTCGTGTATCACATGCACTACTACAGGTATCGTGTATATATCGTCGGTTCTTTCTTCTGGGCTCAGACTTTGTGCCTGTTGAATGGCATTTTCCATGTAGTAGTAGCCCCGCGAAAAAATGGGATCATGAAGGATGAGGCTATCATTTTTTTGATCGCTTGCACAACCAAATTCAGTGGACTGGCTCCAGCTTTTTGCACTAAGCAAAAGCATCAGTAGGGTCAAAATTTTCCAGGAATTCATGTTAGGGTCACCGAGCTTTATTCGGCTATCCCTAATACGTTGATTGTATTTATATTGGTTGCGAAATAGGTATTCTGAAACGCGTTAATTAGACCGATAGCAAACATTTCTGGTGCAAATGGCTATAAGAACTCACCAAACTCTTAATATCAACGACGAAATTTTGAAGGTCAACGTACTTTTTTTTGAAGCAAAAAATCTAGAAAGGATAACCAATTCCCAGGTTAAAAGTAGCATCGATGGCCCTTCGAGTTGCGCCTATGCTATCTAGGAATAGATCGTATTGATCCTTTGGTTCCCACATCCAACGTTCTCCTTTTACCTTCGATGGATCTTTCAGTTGTATTCCAAGGTCGAATCGAATCAAGAAAAACTCGAAGTCTAGTCGTATTCCAAAACCTGTTCCAATGGCTACTTGACTCAACCAGTTTTTGCTATTAAAATCACTACCTGGTCGTAAGGGATCAGGTTTCTGAAGCCAGATATTACCCATATCAGTGAACCAGGCTCCATGAAACATCTGGGTAAGTTTAAATCTATATTCGAGGTTAAACTCAAGTTTGATTTCTCCAATGTTGTTGAACGTTCGGAGCGATGAAGTATCTCGATAAGATCCAGGCCCTAGCGTTCTGGCTTGCCAAGCTCTAATGCTATTGGCTCCACCTGCAAAGAAACTTTTCTCGAAAGGAAGGACCGAGAGGTTCTTAAGTGGTAGTCCCCAGCCTGCATTTAAACGAGTGGCAATGGTGTTGTTGTCATCGATATTTCTATACAACCTTAAATCTATTTCTGACTTCACGTAATGTGCAAATCGAATTCCCGCCATCTCATAACTTCCTGCTTCATCTACTTTGGCATCTGTCATTCGATAAATTGAATAAAGTGAATTCCCGGCTCCTTCAACATACATTCTGAAGTACATGTACTTAGGCTGCTGAACTATTTGCTGGGTGTTCACAGTCCAACCAATACGAGTCGCTGCAATGAGGTGATCGCGATACGAATTGGCCAAAAATTCATCATTTAAATCAGTGATGAAGGCCTCAAATACAGGAGATTTTTTGATCTTAATCACAGAAATTTCTGCCCAATCGATGAATAACCTAGATCCATGTTGTACGTTCTCAATGATGCTATTTCCATAAGTGAACCGAGATAATGTTCGCTCGTAGTCAGGTCGACTTTGATAATTGAGCAAAACGCTAATACTCGTTTGAGGGTCATTACTCCTTTTGAATCGATCAAGCGATAATGGTAGAATTCTGGGAACGCGAAAAATTATTTCGGGTCCAATCTCAAAAGTGTTAAGCTTAATGTTACTCGAAACTTGTTCGGTATTTGAATTATCAGGCTCCGTTTCGGTCAAACTTCGAGCCGCTTCGAAACCGAGAATGTTGCGTATCTCCAGTTTCTCCGCACCATGGAAAAGGTTCTTGTTCATATAAACAAGGTTGCCATAAATGCCTAGCGCTCCATCGCGATGCGTCAGTTTTGGGTCGATACTAAATGATTGCTTTCTCGCAGGCTGAAGATAAATGTGTGAATCGAGTATGTTGAACCCATTGTCATCATTGGTTTCTACAGCTTCCAATTTGATATTTACACTCTGGAAAACTTGTAGTTGAGAAAATCGTCGGTAGGTTAAATCGACTTTTGATTTATTGTATAATTCCCCTCGATAGAATGTAGTTGTATAGTCGAGAACAATGGGATTGAGAATTGGTCTACCCAGACTCAAAATTTTCAATGTACGGAATGGAAACGTGTCCAACTGCAGGATGCGCTGGTCGAATGCACCTTGATTGGTATGTATATAAATGTTGCCGATATAATACTTTCGATGTGGAATCCCTATGCTATCCTGTTCCGAATTCGACATATCTTTCCTATTGTTGATTCGTAAAGTGATGTCAACTTCGTTATATCCAATCGTACTGTCTGCATCTACTACAATATAGTCTTTTGTGAATTCAAAGTATCCTTGATTATTGAAATATTCGGTGATAATGTCCCTTTCTCGATCAATTATTTCAACATCGAATAAGACACAAGGCAGAATTGCGCTTTTCTCGATTATCTGGGTCATTCGACTGGCCAATGCAGGGTCTTGAATGTCATATCGAATCTCATTTACGCGGTATGGTTTACCCGGACGAACAATATACTCAATTTTACACTTCTCATTATTTCGATCGATAAAATTAACTCGAGGCTCCACTATTGCGTTGAAATACCCCTTCTTCTTCAGAAATATCTCAAGCTGAGTTTCAGACCGAAGAATTAAAGAACTGTCCATCCATACAGTTGGCTCCCCCACAGTGTATGCCCAAAACATTAGCCAGCTTCGGCATTCCTTTTCTTTTTTACCCTTTAAAACTCTCTTGTCGTTTTTGATTTTACAGCGAACTGCCGCTCGCGCTTCGCTTTTGGCTAATCTTTTTTTATTGACAAGGTTATAGATCCCGTGATTCAACTTCATCCCCAAAATCTTTCGATTGGTTTTTGGCCGAATGAGTGCTTTCATATCGTCTTTGGCAACAGCGAAATCTTCAGGTTTGTCTTCGATTACAACTTTTTGACTCTTTAGATAAGTTTCTCCTTCTGGGACATGAATAAATAGTCCACATGACCCGAATACAACGGAGAGCAAGATGAACAGAATTATGAGTCGGAATTTTAGTTTAAACTTTATCAATATTTTCGCCGAATAATTGCAATGTTATTTCAAGATACAATGATAACATGCATACTTGAGTACTTTTATATCAATACATAGGGAAAAACCATGCCATCGAAAACCACGATCAAAGAAATAGCATCATTGCGATTGAAAAAGACGCGCGATGAACTTGGCCTTTTTATGGTGGAAGGGGAGAAGATGGTCGCTGAGGCTTTGTCAGGTGATTGGGAGGTGGTTCATTTCATAGCTGTTGCGCCGATGGAGATTCTGGGTAGAAAAGCTGACGTTGTTTCTCATTCGGACATGGAAAGAATGAGCGCTCTGGCAAGTACTTCACCATGTTTGGCCACGGTTCGGATCAAAGAGAGGGTTTTATCTGAATCAATTTTGACGAGCAATTGGCTCTTTTTGGATTCTATTTCTGATCCTGGGAATATGGGTACGATTGTCCGAACCGCCGACTGGTTTGGACTACAGGGCGTTTATTGTGCAGGAGATTGCGTAGAATTATATAACCCCAAAGTGGTACAATCTAGCATGGGGAGTGTTTTCAGAATGAATGTGGTTTATGGCACATACGAAACATTCTTTGAATTGGCCCAAAGATCAAGCTCCCGACTTATTGGAGCCTCCATAAATGGAAAAACACTTGCAGATTTTTCTTTTAGGCCAAATGATGTGATCGTAATTGGCAACGAGAGTAGAGGAATATCTGAAAAGATGCAGGGCCTGTTAGATATCGAAATAAGTATTCCCGGAAAAGGAGGAGCGGAATCGTTAAATGCATCTATTGCCGCAGGAATTATGATGTCTCGGCTTTGATGTTTAGTAGCAGTTCACTCGATCTTCCGATTTTTTCAGCAAGTTTCTGAAACTACATGAGAGTTGTTCCCAATTGTCGAATTCTTCTTGAAACACAAGTCCGACACCTTGCACATAAGGCGACTGTTGAGTGCTAGCTACACGGTAATCGTTGCTCTCACTATAAACTACTAGTCTTATTTTACCCTCTTTTGTGAGCTTGTATTCCAACCGAATATCTCCAATAAGGTTAGAAGGGTTTTGTGATGCACTGGTAGCTGAAGAAACACCGAAGTTGCCCATCACCAATAGTTTGTTGTTGAACAATTGAGTGCTCATGATGAGTTCAAGTTCCTGATTAGATATCTCGCTGCCTGGACGATAATTCACTCCGAGGTTAAAATCGTCGCTCAATTGACTTAACCAATTCGAAAGTTGTGAACTGATAAATTCGCTTGTGTTTTCCAAAGCTGCATTCGAACTAGCTTGAGTTTTTGTAATATTGGGTGGTGCCAGAAAACGACGCATTACAAGCAGTGCAAATGCCTGTCTATTTTTTTCATTTTCGGTACTTATCACACTCGCAATCCTGCTTCGGGTAACTTCATCGGAAGAGGGCAGCTCTATATTGAATTCTATGCTTGGATTCATCAATTTCCCAGTAAGGTGCATGATTAAGTTCACAGGAACACGCTGACCACCCCCTGTTTCCGGCAGCACATCAACAAGAGAGGCATTCACTCGGTATATTGTCTCTATATTTAAATCAGCTTCAAATGGGTCTCCATACCAAGTTATTGTTCCTCCTGGCTTTAAGTCAAAGTCTTTATAAATCAGGTTTTTGAGAGTGAAGAGATAATTTCCTTCGAGTAGTTCCACTCCTCCAAACATCCTGAAAGTAGAGAGAGTGTTGATGTCCATCAGAATATTTCCTCTTCCACGACCCGTGATCACATCGCCAATGGCTTCATCGAATATGATTTGGAATTCTGCATCAGGGGTGATCTCCAACTCAAAGTTCATTTTAATTCCAGAGAGATCCATTTCTTCATCTACCACAGGCTCGTCGACATCTATGAACCTAATAAAATTCTCGAAGGAAAGTTCCCCTGTTTCTCCCATAGGCATCGATAGTTTTGTCCCGGCTTCGCTTCGCAAATGAATATCAAATTCAAGTTGTTCAGCCAATCCGAAAATGGAGACACTGCCAGAGGTGTATGCCTTGCCATAATACAATGGATTCATAAGTGAATTTGTGTTCATGGCAAGCATTCGGCGTGGTAAATCGATAATCACATCAAAGTTCCATTCGGCAAAATCTTTGTGCATGATTGTTCCTGTAAGCTTGCCCATATTGCCCTCCTGGTCGCCCATATCTATATTATTGAAGGTGAACATATCTGGATAAATTCCACATGGACCCAAAATCTTGTATTGGGTATTTAGGTATTTTATATAAACAGCTCCATCGGTAGGAATCACCAATCCTTCTAATTGTGGCGATTCCAGTTTGCCTGTGATATCTATTTCACCATTGGCCAGGCCACTCAATTTCAAAACATCCTCTGATATAAACTCGCTGAGAATTGCGAGTTCAAGATTCTTCAAGGTAGCCTTTATATTCAAGGGACTCACCTTGTCCTTGGGCTCATAGTAACCTGTGAATACGAGAGGCGAAGAACCATTTTTTTCAATTTCACCCTCAATTCCGAGTACTTGCAAACTGTTGTTCCAGTCGCTTTCCAAGCACACATCTCCCACGGTGTAATCATTAATGATGAATTGTGAAAGCACAATATCACTTGTGAAAATCATTGTGTTATATATATCACGAATGGATGCAACACCCGTAATATTGCCGTACAATCTTGTTTCTTGACCTTGTAAGAAAGCATTTACAGCACTAATATCTATGTCTATTAGTTCGAGATCGAGTTGTATTAATGGGTCTCTGGAAACTCCGCCATTGATTCTGATGATTTGTTTTTCATTCGACATTCTAAACGCTTTTACTTCTGTATAACTGGAATCCAGAGTAATTGAAGCGCCTTTGCTAAAGTTCCATACATCATCGAATAACCGCAACGAACTTTCATTCATTTGAAAATTGATTTTATTGGTACCCATCACAGTTAGTTTTCCATTGATGTCGCCGCTATGAAAACCTGTCGTATCGCTGCCCCAAGAAACGGCAGTAAAAATAGTATCCATCTCCGCTCGTCCATCGATGAATAAATTATCAAATTCAATTTTATTGGCGAGCATAAGATTTTCTGAAGAAATCGTTACATAGACTGACTCGTCGGCTGGTCTGGTATCTATTGTAAGTCCTGTCATCTTATTGCCAGCATAGCTAACGCTATCAGAGGTGATAATACCTTCAAAAAAACTCTGGTTTTCGTTTACTTGAAAATTCACAAGTGTACCGGGTGCAACATGCAACTCTGGAATAAAAATGGCGGACACCTCAGTGAAATCTTTGATTGTAACGTTTAATGTGAAATCTTGAGGATTATGTTTGAAAACAGTTGGCCTGAAACTCGGTACCAAATTGGATACGATATTTAGAAATGTGTATTCGATACCCTCAAGATCGTATTTGCCCACAAGCTTTCCACTTGCAACTCTCGACTCCAACGTTAGTGTTGGAAGTCCTGTTCTGTCCGCATTTATGTGAAGGTCTCCTATGATGTAATCTGCAACTTCAGTGCAAAACATGATATCAGAGCCGTATACATCGCCGGAAAAATTCTTCAAGTCAAATTTTTCGCTAATCACACTAATGGTTCCACTTACACTACTGTATTCTCGCTCCGGCATTAGCCCAATGGCTTTAAGATCAACATGTGCAATTTCTGACGTAAAGTCGAGGGAGGGTAATTTTCCGGTGAAGTCTAGTTTCCCTGTAAAATCCATTATTACAGCAGGGTCATTGATAGAGAGATTTCCTTCAAAGAAGTTTTTACTGAGATGACCATCGGCTACAATATTTGTATAATTATATCCTTCAAAATAAAAACTTTGGACTTCTCCTGTGATCCTTGCATCTGCTTTGTCTAGACGAAACCCACGACCTTCGACAGTTAAATTGGAACTAATACTTCCCAGATTCGAACCGGGATAAAATTTCCCAAGATCAAAGAATCGAGATCCAATGCTTCCTTTATAGATATAGTCATCGATTTGAGGATCTTTTCGAAGAGCAATATCACTTGTCAAATCGCCAATTTCAGTTTTGAACTTCCCGTAGGCCACAAAATCGTTTAAGAAACCAGTGAATTTTCCGGCAAAATGAATTTGACCAAGTGCAGAAATATTCTCAGGCAGAACTAACCTTTCACCTGACTGAAATGGAGGAATTGGCAATTTTTCGAGTTCTCTACGGTTGCTAGTAAAATCATCAATATCGAGATCTATAAAAGTCTGATCTATTTCAGGCAAACCGTCCATTCTGAAGTCGCCTTTAAAATGTGAATTCTGATCAAAGCGAATTTCAATGTCCTTACCACGCAGTTTGGATACCCGACCTTTGATTTTCCCACTTAGGAATACTGCCTTGTTCAAGCCTTTTAAATCGCTGCTAAACCAAGCTAAATCCGACAACTGAATTTTTGATGTTTGAAGATCGAGGTTCATTTGCACCTTTTGTTCAAAGTCATTCAAATCGTCAATGCTTTCATACTCAAAACCGATATCGCCTCGCAGAATGGAACCGGATGTCTCGAGGTACGCTTTTTTAAGATTAATAGACGTAGGGTTGATGTGCAGTTGGGCATTCAACGATTGAAGATTCATGCCATTGCTTTCTTCAAAAGCTAAATGCTGAATTTTCACGTCCATACTATCTCCAATGACTCTTAGATCTTGGATACCCATGTTTATTCCCGTAAACACCAAGTGATTCCAGTCGGTTTTCCCGGGATCAGCAGCACTTCTTAATTCGTTTTCGAACAGAAATGTTCCATTTGACATAACGAACTGACCAATGTCGATTAAGGTCTCAGATGAGTCGCTTCCGCTGGATAAACTCTGGATGTAATCTGAAATGATTTTGATATTGAGGCTCGAATCAGATGCGAAACGGGCCAGTCTGAAGTACGGAGATTCCAGGCTCACACTGTTTATTCTGAGGTGACCAGTCTCACGACTTAGACTGTATTTGGACAATCTCAACTCGGGAATAAAAGCGAGGGTATCCCTCCCTTTGTCCTCTATGTAGAGATTTTTTAGGACTAATCGCGCCCAAAGGTCTAATTCTACTCCGCCAAGCTCAACTTTAGTGCCCATCTCCTTGCTGAGATAACTGGCCACTTGATGGGAGAGCCACGTTTGGACAGTAGTGGACTGAATAGCAATGAAGAGCCCAACCAATAGTAAAACGATGGTAAGCAAGATGATCCTTAGTATTTTCAGAAAGCGTTTCACTACTTTATTTCACAGATTATCCCTAAAAGCCGCCAAGTTATACCAATGCTGCAAATAAAATAGTCCAAACTATTTTATGTGCAGCAGTGGCAAATACCGTTGGAGTAACTGTTATAGGCCAATGGAGTGAAAAGATATTGGACTATTACAGACCCCATTACAGTGTTATTGCTTAAATGATGCCAGTTATTTCAAGAAATGTTGTGAATTGAACCCAGAATCCGCATTGGGATTCGCTATTTAGTGCTAATACCGTTTATCCCGCATTGCGCATTAGGGCAATTTTTGTAGAATGCGTG
>JAWXBG010000073.1:0-7202 GCA_034439875.1 Flavobacteriales bacterium | reverse complement strand
CAAAGGGGTTAGCGTTGCAATAGATTTCCAGTGCGGATTCTGGGTTTAGGCTAATTTTGAAACATGTGCACTAGCCAAAACCTGGTTCGAAGTTCCGGTTTGTTTAATCTATTTCAGTTTCGATTGCGAGGAAGATGTCTTTATCTTTTTATCATATGTCTAATTGCAGGCAGCCATCAATCTTCAAGGGCTCAATCCGACACTATTCAATCACTCTTTGATTACGTCGATGCTAAGTCATCGGGAATTGATTTTCGCAATAAAGTGAATGAAACGGCTGATCGCTGTATTTTTCAATACGACTATTCCTACAATGGCGGTGGGGTGGCAATAGTAGACTTTAACAATGATGGTTTCTCCGATATTTTTTTCACGGGCAATGATGTGCCAAACCGTCTGTATTTGAATGAAGCCAAGGGTGAACTGAAATTTATTGATGTAACAGAGAAGTCTGGATTATCCGGATCCAAATGGTACACAGGTGTTGTAGTTACAGACATCAACGGTGATGGCTGGAATGACATATACCTTTCTTGTAGTGGCCCAGACTTTAGAACAAAGTCAATCTCCAATGAACTTTATCTCAATAACGCCAATGGCACTTTTACGGAATGCGCATCGTTGTTCGGAATTGCGGATAATGGCATGTCTACTCAGGCTGTTTTTTTTGATATGGATTTGGATGGCGATGATGATTTGTGGGTTCTCAATCATGGAATTCGGAATATGGCCAACAGTGATAAGGAATATTTGGAGGCCTACAGTGCATTAAGTTTAGAAGAAAAGAAGAGATTTGAAAGTAGACTGTATCGAAGAGATGGAAATCAATTTACCGACATTTCCAAAGCTGCGGGTATTGAAGAAATGGGATTCGGATTGGGGATTGCCGTGAGCGATTTTAATCGGGATGGTCTGCCAGATGTATTTATTGCAAATGATTATTTTTTGCCAGATCGTTTATATATCAATCAAGGAAAGGGTGTGTTTCAAGAAGATATAAAAAGACGTTTTGAGCACTGCAGTTACTTTTCGATGGGTTGTGATGCCGCAGATATCAATAATGATGGTTGGTCCGATTTGGCAGTTCTCGATATGACTCCACCTGATCATTTTCGCAACAAAATGCTCATGAATGCAATGAGTATAAACGAACTCAAGTATCTCACAGAAGAACTTTATTTTCTGCCACAATTTATGTTCAACATGCTATATCTGAACTGTGGTTATGGATTGATGTCCGATATAGGTCAACTTTCTGGTATACATCAAACCGACTGGAGTTGGGCTCCTTTGCTCGCAGACTTTGACAATGATGGCTTGCGGGATATGTATGTTACAAACGGCTTTAGGAGAGATGTGAAAAACAATGATTGGCGCATTAAAGTAATGGACCTAATGAAAGATCCACTTTTCAATGAGCATGTATATTTCGCAGAACTAATGAAGGCGGATCAAACTCCTCTTCCCAATCAATGTTTTGCTGGTATCGATGGTTTGCGCTTTGAAAACAAGACTTTGATCTGGAACTTACAGCGAAATTCTTTTAGCAATGGTGCGGCTTATGGAGATCTCGATAAGGACGGAGATCTTGATATTGTTGTAAATAATTTGGATGATGAAGCCTTTGTTATTGAGAACAAAGCGAGTGATACAAGAATGTCTCCTGCTTATTTTCGAGTACAGTTGATCGAAGATGATTCAACTTTGAGTTTGAACAATGCACATATCTCTGTCTATACTGACGGTAAACAGAGAAGCGCAGAGTATCTTTTTACCAGGGGCTTCCAGTCCTTTTGCGAGCCAATAGTTCATATCGGATTGGGAAATGTAGCATCCATCGACTCCGTTTTTGTTCATTGGGGAAATGGTTTTTATACGCTCTTGCTCAATCCTCCGATAAATAGTGAATTGAAAGTGACTTTTGATCCAAATGAATTGATTCCGGATCCTATCATTGGTGGAAATGAAGTCCACCTTTTTTCAAATGAAACGGTAAGTATTTTACCGACATTTTTCCATGAGGATCCTCCATTCGACGATTTTAAGAAGGAAGTGTTATTGCCCCACAAGCAGTCATCTAATGGCCCGGGAATGGCTGTGGCCGATCTAAATGGAGACGGTTTGGAAGATTTTTTTATCGGAAATGGTAGAGACGCGGAGAACGGGATTTTTATCCAGAGTTTCAATAAGGATAACCGAAGATTGAAGTTCAAGAAGGTTTCAAATCCTGGTACATCCGAGAAGGAAGTTTGGGGTGCTGCTTTTTTTGATGCGAATGGTGATGGAAAATTGGATCTCTACATCGCCCATGGTGCCGGCGGTGAGTGCAGCGAAGGGGATCAATTGCTACAAGACGAATTGTGGTTTCAAAATGACTCTGGACAATATGTCTGGAATAAGCAGGCCTTACCAGAGATGTTTGAAAGCACAAAGGTTGTCCGGCCATTTGATTACGATGGAGATGGTGATCTAGATCTTTTTGTAGGTGGTAGAAATGTTCCGGGTAAATATCCATTTTCGCCAAAGTCTTTTCTGCTTAAGAATGATGGTGGAAATTTTTCAAAGGATGAACGATCGACGACACAGTTTGAAGATATTGGCATGATTAGCGATGCCTTGTGGTTTGATTGGGATGACGATGGAGATGTGGATTTGGTGGCCCTTGGAGAATGGACCTCCCTTTTGATATTTATAAATGATAGCGGTGTTTTGAAGCGATGGCATGATGATTTCGTGGATTCGCATACAGGCTGGTGGTACTCCATAGGGCACGGCGATTTGAATGGAGATGGAAAGGAAGATCTCTTGCTTGGAAATCTCGGATGGAACAATAAGTTCAAGCCAACGGCGAAGAAACCTTTGGAAGTATTTGCCAATGATTTTGATGGTAATGGTACTATAGATATAGTGCTTAGCAAATATTATGAAGGAAGAAAGGTACCTGTTAGAGGCCGCGAATGTTCGAGTGTTCAGATGCCAGTCATTGCAAAGCGATTCCCAACATTTAAGGAATTTGCTTCATCTTCATTAGAACAAGTTTATAGCAAAGAGCAATTGCAAAGTGCCTACCATTTGAAGGTCAATTCCTTTTCAAGTGTACAGTTAACGAATTTAGGAAAAGGTAATTATCGTAGTTCCGAACTGCCTCCAACGGCCCAAATGGCGCCGATTTATGCCTTTTATGTTGATTACATGAATGATGATAATAATCTGGATATTGTAATTGCCGGGAACAATTCTCAAACAGAAGTAGAGACGATTCCCTATGACGCCGGAAGAGGTCTGTATATGGAAGGTAGAGGGGATGGTTCTTTTGATGTAAGTTTTGATATCAGTAACACCGGATTGAGTCTGCAAGGTGACGTGAGGGCATTGTGCCCGATTCGACTGGTCGAAGGAAAGGCATTTTTATCAGCTTCATCCAATTCCAGGTTGAATTTGATTCTTCAACACAAGTTGAAATAGATTTAAATTGTTTGCCTAACTTTTTTCTTGACCCACATGTTGCATGTAAAAAAGCCAAACTTCTCTGGCGACGTTCCTCCCAAGTTCTAATCCTGCTTTATTATCTGACTTGATGTGATAACCTCCCAATATTCTTGAGTAGCCCGCAATATTGGCTGTCTCTGTAAAAGTTGGCATTTTGATCGTTACGTTTTTTCCTTGATAACTAGGTTCAGTTATTGATCCGGCGACAATTCTTACTTCCTGACCGAAGTGATCGCTACCAGTAAATAAACGAAGAACATCGGCACATGCGCCGCTTATAGTGCTGTGTCCGGATACATACGCTGGAAATGGCGGACATAAAAAACTTAGGGGAGAATAGGGTATCCATGCGCTGCCTAAAGTATCTTTCCATCCGTTGCCTTCTCCTCCCCAACACTTTACTTTTTCGTTTTCATAGTAATGGTGGATGAGTGTTTGTGGTCGCACAGAGTCATAAAACATTTTGCTGTCCCAACACGCTATAAAAGCATCCATTGCAGCAACTTCAAGTACGAAAAACATCTTCACATCCTCGTCAAGACTGTGTTGATCTCTCCGAGAAACATCCTGACCGAATTTTAACCAGTGACCGGCTTGCTGAACTGAAGCTGGACCATCTCTCATGAATTCCACAAGAGCTTTTTGTTCATCTGTTAAGTTGGCATGAAGATCTATTACTTCTTTTATTTCTGCCATTAGTTCTTCGCTACCTATGGCAGGTGGCGGGCCCGGTCGGAATTGATTCGCTGAATCAAGTGCTACAGGCTTCACCATGTGCCAATAAGGTGTGAGGCAGTTAGGTACCCAATGCTCTCCCTCTGGATTGACAAAGTATTTTGGCTGCCAATGTGCGAGATTGGTTACTTGATCTGCATCATTTACCGGAGTATAGTAGGTGTAATCGAAATAGGGAGTTCCATCACCGCCGGGTTCGTCGCCATACTGATTTGACCCATCATTTTTTCTTTGAGAGACTACATTTTTACCTGCCCTTATGCCAAGGTCTGTAGCTGAATTCGGTTTTATTTTTTTCGGTTTTGGATCTAGGCCCAACGACTTCATGTAATCTGTAAAGAGAGCAGAGTCTGCCGGAAAATATTCCATCAAGGCGTTATATGCCGCATACGAAATGGCGATTTCTTTATTTCGTTCAGTTCTTTCTGAGGCTTTTGGTTTATTGATTTCACCAGCTTTGTATACAGGAATTGCTTGTGCATCATACATCGACCAAGCATCAAACATTGCCGTGAACGTGAGAGCAAGATATCTTGATGTAACGGTCGGTCGAGGCTTGTATCGCTCGCTATCCCGTGCGGTGGCTTGTAAAACAATTTCAGACCATTTATAAGCCATGTTGTTCTCACCTTGAAGATTGCTTTCAGGACTTTCTCTGCACGAATTCAAAAGAAATAAGAAAAGCAAAAAAGGAACGCAGTTCAGAGAACTTCCCCATTTTTTAGTTGAGATGTTTTCGTTTGGTGGATTCAAATTTCCCCTATTTCCGAAGTTTTTTTATTAGTTCCAACGCCTCCGCTAACGTTTGCAACGGTTTTTGACAAGTTTTGTCGCGGCAAACATAAATAAAATCTTGATTTTTTCCTTCTTCAGTGTAAATCATATACTCCGGCGGGATTGCACTTTTGGGGTATTCATCTCCATAGGGTAAGACATAAGGAATGGCATAGAAAAAAAACTCTTGCGCCAATTCTGTTTTTTTTGCTCCGCAGAAAATTATCTCTGTCTTACTGTGTGCCATCCAAAAGAGTGTCTTTGCCCACATCGCGAAGTTCTTGGGATTGTTCACAATATCGAAGTGCATTTGATCCATCATTTTTTTGGAATTGTTAATGTACTCTTCAATCTCAAAGTAGTTACCCAACGTGCATAAGTTAAAGGCCATGCTCGCATTTGAAGAAGGGTTTTCCTGATCGAAATTATCTGGAAGTGCAAATATCACTGGTGTATTAAATTCTGAATAGGAAAATGTGTATGCATCCAACATTCGAAAGTGGTCCAGCACATATCTGCAATACATGTTGGCATTGCTAAGCCACAATTGGTTGAAATCAGACTGATACATTTCAATTAGCGCCGAAATGAGAAATGAATAGTCATCCAAATACCCAGCGGAATATGCCTTTCCTTTTATCAGCATTCTTGGCAATTTCGGTTCGTCTGAATAATCTAGGTGTAAAATCCTCTCTAACAAATCTTCGGCTTTTTTCAAGTAAATGTCGTCGCCGAATGTCCTCCACATACTAATATAAGCGCTCGCCATCAGCGCGTTTCCGGAGATGATGCACTTTACGTCTATAGCGGGAAAAGGCCTTGTTTGTCTTTTAGCAAGGAATTTATTTTCCACCTCTTCCAAAGTCATAAGTTCGTTCAATGGGATGTCTCTTTTGCTCGTCTTTGAGTAAAAAATGTTCTTTCCATTTTCAAAATTCCCTTCTGGTCTCACATCGAAATATTGAACGAAGAGTTCCGAATCCTTACCACAAGTCTCCAAAATATCACCGTATGTCCATGTATACAATGAACCTTCTTCTTCGGTTCCTGAATCCAAAGCATTGAAGAAAAAGCCTTCTTGTGACAATAGTTCTCTCTCTACAAATAAAAGAGTTTCGTGGGCTGCCAATTTATAGTGTTCGCTCGGGTTTTTCAAATATGCCAGACATAGCAAGGATATAAATTGGGCATTGTCGTCAAGGGTTTTTTCAAAATGTGGTATGTGCCAGTTTTGATCTATTGAATATCGATGAACACCGCCTCCAACGTGGTCATAAATACCTCCTTTAAGTATGTTGTCAAGGGTTTTCAGGGCCGGGTTTTCTGGCATCGGGGGATCGCAATAAAGCAAAAAGGTCTGTAGGCTTGGGAGAATGAATTTTTGAGTTCCTAGTATCGAATAGTTTGTATCGAGCAGTTGGTCGTACAGATTATGTCCTAAGTTAGAAAGGGATTCAATGTTTATGGAGTCCTGGGATTCTCCAGACTGTATCTCAAAAAGTTTATGAAGCATCCGTTTGGTTTGGGTGCTATATTCCATAGCGTCTAAGGGATTTTGGAGAATAAGTGACTGTGTTTCTTTTAGTATTGATAGCCAAGTTTCGGGATCTTGATAGGTATCAGTATATACGGGCGATCCATCACTCATAGCAATAACGTTCATTGGCCATCCTGTATTTTGATCAATTACTGAGGCGTATTTCTGATAGAGCATATCAATGTCGGGACGTTCATCTTTATCGATCCGAATACAAATGAAGTTTTCATTCATGTAGGAGGAAACACCGGAATCGGAAAAAGTTTTGGATTCCATTACATGGCACCAATGGCATGAGGCAAATCCAATACTTATCATCAAGGGCTTTTCTGTTCTTTTAGCTGAGTCGAGAATTCCCTCACTCCATTCATGCCAGTTTATCGAGCTATTGGAGTAGCTGCGTAAATATGGATTCTGACTGCTACCTAGCGAATTTGTGTCGGTCGTTGTTTCCACGTAAGGATAGCATATTTCTGCATTCACTTGAAAGTAGAAAAGACTAATCAAAAGGAATAGTAGGATTGGGCGACTTTTAAAATTAAATTTTAGAGTTCCTTGATCTAATTCCCTCAATGAAAATGGCATGATGTAAAGATAGCCAACTTGCTTGAGTTCACATTTTTCTATCGTATAAGTATACCGTTTAGGTATCTGTAATGGACCCATT
>JAWXBG010000072.1:0-20883 GCA_034439875.1 Flavobacteriales bacterium | reverse complement strand
TGGGTTTAATAAGCAGAATTGGTATAAGATACTATAGCGCATTACCCAAAACAGACTTCCAATGCGCAGCCCAGGGTGGGCCATTAATTAAGTAACATTTCCATTATTTGCTAACAGGAGCGGCCAGCAGTTTATCTGATTCGAACAAGTCGCCTGGAGAAACCATCGGCTCTTCCAAAGGGATATTATCTCCGTACCTCAGCTTCATTTCATTTTTAACCAATGGATGGCTCAGATCATATTCTTTCAAGGGCCGAGGAGCAGTAAGTCGAATTTCGGCTCCTTCCGCGTATACTTTCCAGACAAGCTCAGAACAATAGAATTGATCATCGCTCCAACCAAAAACACTATCGTAATTCTTACCCACTTGCTGCGTTGCATAGGACTTCATTTTTTCCAACACAGATTCCGTGAGCAAAGAATCGGCATTCTCTAGTCTCATCAATTTGTATTGAGAGTCTTTGCCGCGCTTTGTCCATTCGTCGAACTTTGTAATGGACACAGGCTGAATGGCTTCATAAACCATCCATTCACCCTTATCCTCAAAAACAATTCCAACGTGGCTATATTCAGAGCGGGTAGCAAGCTGAATGGCTTTGCTCAGGGTAGAAAGTGATTCCTGAAAGACGATATCTCCGTTTCGAATGGAATCTTTGGGCTCATGCTTTTTCGCCTCTTTAGTCGCTATTTCTTCGCTGCAAGCAGCAAAAGCAAATGTGCCTAGGCATACAATGAAAACCGACAGAGTGTTTTTTCGAAGGAAAGTGGTTATATCCATGCTGCGATACCTTTTTTGATTCGGATCTTTTTAACTACGAAGCTGTCTACTTTATTGCCCTCTGCTTCTCCGGGGCTCCATTTGTTGTGTTTATGAAAAACAGCCCGGATGGACTGATCAATCTCAGGGTCTTTGGTTGATTTAAGAATCTCCGTTTCAAGAATCACGCCTTGACAACTAATGATGATGAGAATTTCGAACTTGGCCTTTAGGGATGTTTGCGCCCTAAGTTCTTTTGTAGAGTTGATGCGTGCGAGAATTTCGGAATCACCTACCAAACATTCCGCCCTTTTGTATTTCGACGAATTAACTTCTAGGCGATATATTTTTGAAGGGTCACACGCACCCTGAACAGAATCGCGATCAAGATATCCTGACTGCGAGAAGACGCAAGTTGAAATAAACACCCCCAAAAACGCCAAAACATGATGTAGTCTTTTCATTGTTTCTAACTAGTCAAATATAGACAAAGATTCACTAGTCAGTCATCTGGAGCTTAAGAGAAACGGAGGGCGCACAGCGAATATATCATTGATATATCAATGAAGAATCTATTCAGTCAACATCACAATTTCATTTCCCTCTAAGAGATTATCTCCTCGGTATTTTAGTACGAGCTGAGCGACTGTAAGCACATCTTTCATGCAATACACCTTTATGCGGCCGGGGTTGTTTTCTTCATAGTAGACCTCCCTTACCTGACTGCCATCAATGTCATCTTTGGGTGTGGGAATACCGAATATTTTTGCAAGCAATTTGAGTGATGTATAGTGTTTGTAGTCTCCAAACTTCCACAGCTCCATGGTGTCGACATGAGCCACTTCCCAAGGTTTTTTACCCGCGAGGTCGAGCATAGCGGGAAGTTTTATTCCGTTAATAAGCATTCTTCTTCCAATATATGGGAAGTCGAACTCTTTCCCGTTGTGAGCACATAAAAACCGAAAAGGATTGCCGGTTCTTTGATTGAGGAGGTCCGCAAACTCTTTCAGCACAGTAGTTTCTTCGCCGCTAAAAGCTGTGCACCGAAATACACGGTCGCCCATTTTCTGGGAGAAGTAACCCACACCAATACAAATAATTTTGCCAAATTCGGCGTAGATACCTGCTTGTCCGTATGACTCTTCAACAGTCAACACATTTTTCTCGCGAGTAAAGCGAGACTTGTCTTCCCACAGTTTTTGATATTCATAGTCAAGTTTTTCGAAACCGGATTCTTGAGGAACGGTCTCGATGTCGAGAAACAAAAGTTCCTCAAGATTGATGTGTTCTAACATGTGTTTATCGTTTTAGTTTACTTCAGTCAAGCCAGCCATCTGTATAGCATCATCTATGTATCGGAACATATCGGTTGGCATATGGTCCTGTCTTTCTTTATTTTGTTGGTGCCCCGTTCGCACTACGATGAGTTCATCTTCGGGAACCACAATGATGTATTGCCCGCGCAGCCCGCGTGCCGAGAAAATCTTTTTACCATTGTAATTACCCAACCACCAATGATAACCATACCACGAACAGTTGTCTCCAAAACTGTCTGGAATTTGATTGGCAACAAGGCTTTCGGCAACGTATGACGGAGGAACCAAAGTGTCATTTTTCCATATACCATTGTGCATATAGAGAGAGCCGATCCGGGCATAGTCTCGAGCGCTTGCATAAACCGCAGAGTATGCTTTTTCGAAACCGTCCTTTTTATCAAGAGCCCAAAAGGCACTTTGTTCAGCGCCAATGCACGACCAGACTTTTTCTTCGAAGTATTGTGAAAGTGATCTGCCCGTTACTTTTTGAATCACCATAGCAATCAAGACCGTGTTTCCTCCCTCATAAATCCATTTGCTACCAGGCGAATACTCGACATTGTATTTGAGTGTTTCTTCAATAAGATTCTTGCCGTAATATGCTCGGGCCATATAGCCAAAAGGACTACTATAGCTTTCGCCAAAAGGGATTCCACTCGCCATTTGCAAAAGATGTTTTATAGTAAGGTCGGCGTTTTTGCCATCACCAAATGCGGGAATGAATTCGCTTACTTTTTGATTGACACTTTTTATATACCCCTCTTCTATTGCAACCCCCACAAGAATGGAAGTAAAACTTTTGGCCATAGAAAAGCAGTTTGTTCTGCTTTTTTCATCGAAGCCGCGCCAGTATTTTTCAAAAAGAAGAGAGTCGCGATGAATCACCAAAAACGAAGCACTTTGCATTGAGTCGTGATAGCTTTCTTGCGCACTGTTGAGCCCGGTGTTTCCGAACAATCGATGTTTGGCCCAAGCCTCATGTTCACCGTTCTTCATTTCCCTCATTTCGAAGTGGCCGAAATCATTGATGTCCGGCTTGTTTTTGCCAATAAGGTAAGTTTTGCCAATTCCATTGAGAACGTGTTGGTTTCCGGTTATCAAAAGCGCGGCCACAGCGAGAATTATCAACGAGACGAGAACAAGAAGTACTTTTTTGAGCAAACGCAAGGCGAAATATTTTTGGGAAATGTATAGGAAATATGAACAAAATGGTCCTGTTTTCAGTAAACAGGTAAAAATGGATTGTTTTCTCCGAAATATATTCCCTGTTTTTGCTTTTTTGCTATTTGGCGAAGCAGGCGCTCAAATGAGCTTGAGGGACGCTGAAAATGCCTATAAAAGTGCGCGATACGGGGAAGCAAAGTCAATTCTGGACTCTCTTCTATTGGTTTCACAAGACGCGGATTCGTACATGCTCCGTGCAGATTGCCTTCACAAAGAAGAGAGCTATCAGGCTGCTTTGGCAGACTATGATCGTGCAGCGCTGTTTGGTTACAAGCGCGATGATCTTTATTTGAACAGAGGAGTTTGTAAGTCTTCGTTGCATATGTACGACGAAGCACGTTTAGACTTGATGACTTATCTAGCGCGACATGAAAATGAAGCGGCACCATATTATTGGATTGGTGTAGTAGAATACATGACCATGCAAAATAGGGCCGCGATTAGATATTTGGATGAGGCAATTTTTTTGGACTCGAATTATACCGCGGCCTATTATCTGAGAGGAGCAGCTTTTGTAGAGCAAGGTAAAAACCTGCTCGCAATGGAAGACTTCACTGAATCGTATCGCTTGGATCCAGAACTTTTGCGCGCCAAGTTTCACATTGCACTGTTGTATATGGACATGGGTCAGGACGCCAAAGCCATTGAAACATTATCAGAACTGAAACTGGAAGACACCGAGTATCTCACCGAGATTTTATACTATCGAGGGCTTGCGATGTTCAATTTGCACGACCTTGATGGAGCCTGCAATGATTGGGTAGACGCCTCCGCCATGGGCGATGAAGAAGCAGAGTATAGCTATCGTCACGTTTGCCTGAAAAAAGATGGCCGCCCGAAACTCAAAAAGAAACATTACGTAGAGTTCTAATCCGGTTTATTTAGCTGTTATAAGCGAATAGAGTGAAACGAAATTGGACTATTGCAAATACATAAACGGTATTAGCGCTTCATCGCGACTTCCAGTGCGGATTCCGGGATAAAACCGAATCACGCGATTGCGACATCGGAGTTCATTGGTCGCGTTATTACTTCCCGCAAAGCATTACCCCTAAGAAGCTTTCAATGCGCAATTGAGGATGAACTATTTCTGGGCAGAATTGGCATGACTTACACGAAGAAACTTACTTCTCTGGATCTACCAACATAAAGTCAAGCGTTCTTTTTTGAAGATCTCCGTCCATTACTTTTATCCGAATTATATCACCCATTCGATATTCTTTTTTGGATCTCAAGCCTTGTATAATGTATTTCGATTCGTCGAATTGAAACTGATCTCCCTTAAGCGAATTGATTGATATAAGTCCCTCGCAACGGGTTTCGCGAACCTCTGCATACATACCCCATCCAGTGATTCCTGAAATCAGCGCGTCGAACTCCATGTCGCGATGCATGAGCATATACTCTACTTGCTTGTATTTGATTGAGGCCCTTTCAGCCTCAGCCGCGCGTTTTTCCATCAGAGAACTGTGTTTGCACCTGAAGTCCAGATCGCGCTGATCGGCCGCTTGTCCCCCTTCGAGATAACGCGCCAACAATCTATGCACCATTACGTCGGGATATCGCCTGATAGGTGATGTGAAATGCGTGTAAAAAGGAAACGCAAGTCCGTAGTGCCCGATATTATCGGGGCTATACTCGGCTTTGCGCATACTCCTCACAGCCATAGTCCTAATGATACTTTCCTCGGGCTGACCCTCTGCTTTCGAAAGAAGTTCTTTCACCACATTTCCGGAAACACTGTCAGTGGGCCTTGGAAGTTTGTATCCAAGATGTTTTAAAAAAGTGCGGAGCAGTGTGAGCTTTTCCGGGTCTGGTTCGTCGTGGACTCTATAAACAAAAGGTTTTGGCTGTTTGTTTTTTGGATTGCCGATGAATTCAGCAACACGACAATTGGCTAAAAGCATGAAATCTTCAATCAATTGATTGGAATCTTTCATCACCTTAATCATTACCCCAAGAGGATGTCCTTTTTCATCCAACTTGAATTTTACTTCTTCAGAGTTAAAATCTATCGCTCCGTTGTTGTATCGAACGGCGCGCATTTTTTTGGCTAAATCATCCAATGATTTTAGTTCAATGGCAAAATCACCAACGCCGGATTCAATTCTTTCTTGAGCCTCTTCATAGGTAAATCGTCGATCCGAAAAGATGATCGTTCTTCCAAACCATTCGTTCACAAGCGCAGCATTTTTGTCGAGTTCAAAAACGGCGCTGAAGCACAGCTTTTCTTCTTTCGGGCGCAATGAGCAGAGCATGTTGGACAGTTTTTCTGGCAACATGGGAATGGTTCTGTCCACTAAATAAACCGAGGTAGCCCGACTGAACCCTTCTGTTTCGCAAAGCATTCCGTGTTTTACATAATGACTTACATCTGCTATGTGCACACCCACTTCAATATTTCCGTTTTCCAAAATCCGGTATGAGAGAGCATCATCAAAGTCTTTGGCGTCGTATGGATCAATGGTGAATGTTGTGATGCCCCTAAAGTCTTTTCGTTTGGCTATTTCTTCTTCCGTTATGGCTTCACTGATGTTCATTGCTTCTTCTTCTACAGCCTCGGGAAAGGCTTCGGGTAAGCCGTATTCAGCCATGATAGCGTGCATTTCGGTGAGGTGCTCTCCGGGCCTGCCAAGTACACGGGTAATTTTTGCTTTTGGATTTTTCCCAGGATGGTCCCAACGCATGATTTCCATAACCACTTTGTCGCCCTTTTTTGCTCCATTGAGATCATCTTTATCAATATCGAACTCTACGTGTATGCGCATGTCGGAAGGAGTTACAGAATACTCGCCGTGCACATATTCGAGTATGCCGACGTACGACTGTCGAAGCCTTTCTATCACGCGGATCACTCTGCCATCGAGCCTTCTTGATCTTGGGTTAAAGGCTATTTCAACCCGATCGCCCCAAAGGGCCGTTGATGTGTCGCCCTTTGGGATTTGAATGTCTTTGTCGTATCCAGGCACACTTACGAAGCCCTTTCCGTGACGATTGATCTCTATGATTCCTTCGAGACTTTCGGTGTTCGTTTTTGTGGAGCGGTATTTTCCGGTTTCAACTTCAGAGAGGTTTCCCTTTTCGGTTTCGGTGCGAAGGATCTCAAGAATCAATTCGCGAATACCACTGTCGCTCACGCCAATTTCGGCCGCTATTTGTTTGTGGTTTAGAGGTTTTTTTCCGTGCCTTTCAAAAACCGTCAATATTTCAGCTCTTAAATCGCGTTTGAACGATTGTGCTTTAGGAGATTTTTTAGCCATGATGTAAAAGTATAGGAACGAGTTGTTGCAACAGCGCACAACTTGAAAAACTGCGATGAACAAATTGTTCATCAGAGCAGAAAATTTGATGAATTGAAATGATTTCGAAATTGGGTATCATACCTTCGCATTATGTTGAGAACGATAAGTTTGTTTGTTTTGATATTCTTGGCCGCGGCATTATGCGTTCACAGTCAAGAAACCAGAGTTGAAGTGGAAAAAATCTCCATTTCGGAAGAAGCAAAAAACGCCATGCCCGAGTTAAGAGCAGCTCATTGTTATCGGCTGTGGATTGTTTTACCTGACTCGGCCGAATCACTTTCAGCCATCTTCGGGAGCGATGAGAGAATTTTGGAAATAAAAACGAGCACGACGTTTTGGCAAAACGATTACTGCGGGTTTTTGGCGAGTAGCTCGAATGCAGGCCTGTTGCAACTGCATCCCGAAATGCATTACGATAGCTGGGTTACAATTGGAATAGAGAACAGCAAGTCTTCGGGGTCTATGTATTTTCTCGAATCCCCAGGGCAACCTTGGGCTGTCAATTTTGAGGCAGGGCAGGCATTGACAATGAGCGACAGCATTGGCGGATCTTGGTTTGCGCTTCCGGGACAACCAAACACACTTCCGCGTGAAGGCAAGGTTTTGATAGGTCAATTCACCACCGAGGGAGCCTTCGAGGGCGTAGTCAATTGCCAATATCTCACAAAGTCTGGTGAGGCCGTGTTAGTCAATGGACTTACTTTCTAGTGTTTTGCCAATACTGCAATGCGGCTTTATGAGCTAATTGACCCCTTTTCAAGACATATAGAGGCTGCCCAAAGGGTGAAAACCCGCAATAAAAGGGACTAATCCGGGTTTTTTGAAAAACAACAATCTGCTGACACACCGCGCCTTACAAGAGCGGCATTCTTTTTGCTTAAGAGACATCAAATTTACGGATATGAAAAAATTAGTTCTTCTCGCATCAATTGCACTTCTGTTTGTAGCAGGGGCTTTTGCCCAGGCCTCCAAGCCTCCTCGCGTAAAGTTGGAGAACCTTCCTGATATGGGTTTACGCGCGATGACGAATTCGGCGTTTACTTCAGGAGAACGCGTGAAATATCGACTGCACTATGGTATGATGAATGCTGGGGAAGCTATACTTACGGTGAAAGACTCGCCGTACAAGTTTGGAAACAGAGACGCCTACCATTTAGTGGGTGAAGGATATAGCGTAGGGTCGTTTGATTGGTTTTTCAAAGTGCGCGATCGCTATGAAACATACATAGACAAACAAGGACTCTTCCCATACAGATTCGTGAGAAACTGTGATGAAGGCGGCTATAAGATATTTCAGGATTACACCTTCTATCCGAACAAGCGCGCAATGAAAAACCACAAGGATGAGGCATACATGACACCAGACTTTGTTCAAGACATGCTTTCCGCGTACTACTATGCCAGAACAATAGATTTTTCGAAGGCATATGTTGGACAGGTTTTCACGGTGATGACCATTGTAGATGATGAAATCTATCCGCTAAAGATTAAGTATATGGGTAAAGAAACTGTAAAAGTGGATGCAGGAACATTTAATTGTATACGTTTTGCACCGGTCGTACAGAAGGGTCGCGTGTTTAAGAAGGAAGAAGACCTGAGTGTTTGGATTACGGATGACGCCAACCACTTGCCGATTTTGGTAAAAGCGAAAATACTAGTGGGCTCTGTTAAAATGGAGCTAATAGAATATAGCGGGCTTGCGAATCCCGTATCGAAAGTAAACTAATACCAATGCGGCATTAAATGCTTGCAGTTGTTAATACTGTTAGAGTAACTATTATAGGCCAATGGAGTGAAACGGCATGAGGCTAGTGTAGATTTCTCTACGCGTAAGAAAGTAATAGAATCCTAAACTGAATATCTAAAGAAGACAAAGAGGTCGGAGAAGTATTTCTTCGACTTTTTTTTTAGGTATTTTAGGATAGACCACATGAAATAGCGGCCTAGCTATAGTTGTTTACTTCTATTTTTCCTTTTTGTCGGAGTGTTTCAGGACTTTGGCTTCAACGTAAAAGATTATTTCTTCAGCGATATTCTTCGATTGATCGCCAACTCTTTCGAGTTTTCGAATTGTGGAAAGAATATGAAGCGCCTGCTCAATATTGTCAGGATGTTGTTTGATATAATTGGCAATTAAGGTATTTGCCTTTGCGTTCATTTCATTCAGATATTCGTCGCGGCTGAAGATCGTTCTCGCCATGGACGTGTCTTCGTTGTGAAATGACATGAGCAGGTCTTCAAGCATAGACGTAGCCTCTTCAAACATGAGGATTACCTCAGTAAGCTCCAAGAGACTTTCATCATATTGTTTGGAAGAATCCATTATATATCTGGCGATACCTTCTGCGATATCACCAACACGCTCTAGGTTGGTGTTGATTTTAAGCACAGCCAAAACAAAGCGCAAGTCTACGGCTACGGGGTTCATCAACGCGATGATGTACTCACATTGATTGTCGATATTCAGCTCATAAGCGTTTACCCTTCGCTCGCTATGCAAAACCTCTCCCGCAAGATCGCGATCAAGCGTTACCATTGCGCGTTTTGCTTTTTGCATTTGCGACACGGTAAGGTTCCACATTAAACTCACTTCGTTCCGAAGTTTTTCTAACTCTATTTCGTGGTGTACCATTATTTACTTTTATCGGCGTTTTGAATATTCTATCCGAATCGACCGGTTATATAATTCTGTGTTTGGGTTTCGCGTGGATTCGTGAACATCACTTTGGTTGCGTCCATTTCTACGAGGTCGCCAAGGTAGAAAAAAGCCGTTGTATCACTAACCCTGGCCGCTTGCTGCATATTGTGTGTAACGATGATGATTGTCAGATCTTTTTTCAGGTCGTGAATCAGCTCTTCAACTTTCGATGTTGAAATTGGATCGAGGGCCGACGCAGGCTCATCCATAAGCAGCACCGTAGGATTGGTGGCGAGGGTTCGTGCAATGCACAGGCGTTGTTGTTGTCCGCCGCTGAGTTGAAGAGCCGATTTTTTGAGGTCATCTTTCACCTCTTCCCACAGAGCGGCTTGTTGTAAGGAACGCTCTACGGTTTCATCGAGAATACTTTTTTTATTGATGCCCTGAATACGAAGTCCGTAAACAACGTTTTCATAGATTGACTTAGGAAATGGATTTGGCTTTTGAAATACCATCCCAATTTGTTTGCGCAGCTCCTCTACCCGAACTTTTTTGTCATAGATATTTTTTCCATCTACTTTAATTTTTCCATCCAAATGAAAGAGATCTATGTAATCGTTCATTCTGTTTAGGCACCTCAGAAAAGTAGATTTGCCGCAACCCGAAGGCCCGATGAACGCCGTCACGGTATTTGGCTGAAGCTTCATGCTCACGTTTTTTATCACGTGATTGCTTCCGTAGTGCACATTTATGTTTTCAGCTTCGAGTTTGTAGCTCATCGAATTACCATTTGATTTTTTTCTGCCAGCGATTTCTCAAGTATAGCGCTATTCCATTCATCACAAATGTTACAAGAAGCAGAATTATGATGGCGGCAGCAGCATTTACTCCAAACTCTTTTTCTGGTCTTGAAACCCAATTGAAAATTTGTATCGGAAGAACGGTAAATTGATCCATCGGGCCACTAGGAACAAACGGCACAAAGACCAAAGCACCGACGACTATCAGAGGAGCTGTTTCACCAATAGCCCTTGAAATGGCGAGAATAATTCCAGTTACAATTCCGCCTGCAGAAGCGGGAATCACCTGACGGCTTAAGGTTTGCCATTTGCTAGCACCAAGGCCATAACTCGCCTGGCGGAGGGTGTCTGGAACGGCTTTTATTGCCTCCCGAGTTGAAACAATTACAACAGGTAAAATTAAGAGGGCGAGCGTACAACTGCCAGCCAAAATACTTCCCCCCATAGCCATGATACGACCAAAGATTTCTAGCCCCAATAGTCCATATATAATGCTAGGAACCCCAGCCAGATTTGCAATGTTTATTTCTAGAAATTTTGCGAAGCGATTTTTCTTACCATATTCCTCCAAATACACCCCGGACGCCACCCCAATGGGAATGGATATAGCCGCAGTAAGGACAAGAATCCAAAGTGTTCCGATTAAAGCAGGCAATATCCCCGCTTTTTCTGCGAAACGCGAGGGCATTGAAGTTATGAAGTCCCAGTCTATGCGAGCTACTCCTTGAATGATGATACTTAAAAGAAAAACCACGAGCACGGAAAGACCAAAAACAGTGCAGCCGATACCAAAGTATTTGAATGATCGGTCCTTAATCCTATTCCAATTAACCTCACTCATATTTCTGCAAGAATTTCTTTTTAATCCAAAACGAAATGTTATTCAGAATAAAGGTGAAGATAAACAATGTAATACCCGCGGCAAAAATCGTTTTGTATTCGAGAGACCCTCTCTCTACGTCACCGGTCGATACCTGAACTATATAAGTAGTAATGGTTTCAATGGGCACAAATGGGTTTGCGGTCAAATTGGGTTGCTGTCCTGCAGCTATGGCAACAATCATTGTTTCGCCAACGGCCCTTGATATAGCAAGTATTACGGACACGATAATACCAGAGGACGCGGCAGGCACCAAGACCTTGAAAGAAGTTTGAAATGGCGTTGCACCCATACCATAACTCGCTTCGCGCAATGATTTAGGAACCGCAAACAAGGCGTCTTCGCTTAATGAAGAGATAATAGGGATAATCATCACGCCCATTACCAGCCCCGCAGACAAAGCGCTGAAACCGGCAAGTTCGGGAAAGATCTGCTGAAGAAAAGGCGTTACAACAGTTA
Organism: Flavobacteriales bacterium; assembly: GCA_034439875.1. GTDB lineage: Bacteria > Bacteroidota > Bacteroidia > Flavobacteriales_D > Sanyastnellaceae > JAWXBG01. The sequence continues at coordinate 9,507 of JAWXBG010000072.1, read as the reverse complement.
GGGCGAAATAACCATACACTACAGTGGGAATGGCGGCGAGCACTTCCAGCGCCGGCTTCACAGACTTTCGGAGTTTTGGGTGCGCATACTCGTTGAGGTAAATCGCAATTGTAAGCCCCACGGGCAGCGCAAGTGCAATGGCTATAACAGTGGTAAGTAGAGTGCCAGCAACCAATGGCATAATCCCAAAATGCTGATCGGCAAACAACGGCGTCCACTGATCATCAGTGAGAAATTCACTCAAGGGTACAGTAGCGAAGAATCCGTAAGACTCAGACACCAGCACATACAGTATTCCTACTGTTGTGAAAACGCTGATACCGGCACAAAGTGCCAGCAGAGCCTCAATGAATTTTTCCTTTCGTCTCATTTATAGCCGAGTACTATTGAGCTGTTTTTACCGGATGAGCCTCGAGGAACTTTGCGAGTTTAGCCTCCTCAATTGAAAGCTCTTCTACAGAAAGCGAAACATACCCAACGGACTCAGAAAGCTTGGCGCAGTTGTCTATATAGAACTGAATGAAGTCGCGCACTTCCTGTCTTTCTAATGCAAGATCAGTTACATAGATAAATAATGGTCTGCTAAGAGGAGAGTAGGATTTGTTCTTAACAGTTTCAATACTCGGGAGCACGGGGGTGGCGGATTTCGGATTGATTACAGCCACGGCTTTGATTTTATCTTTGTTGTTGTTGTAATATGCAAGACCGAAGTAGCCAAAAGCATTTTTGTCTGCGGCTACACCCTGAACCAGCACATTATCATCTTCGCTTGCAGTATAGTCGGTTCTGCATTCTTTGGCAGTTCCCACAATAGCTTCAGTGAAGTAGTCGAAAGTTCCGCTTTGAGTCCCGGGACCGAAAAGACGAATTTGCTCTACAGGCCAGTCGCTGCGTATCTGATTCCATGTCATAATACTATCTCTGGCTGAAGGCTCCCATAGTCTTTTAAGCTCTTCCACAGTTATGTCGTTGCACCAGGTATTGGAAGGATGCACAACGATAGCCATGCCATCGTATGCGACCATAAAAGACTCATAAGCGATATTGTTGGCTTTGCACGCGCTGTCTTCCTTGCTTTTGATAGGGCGCGAAGCATCGTTAATATCAATTTTTCCATTGCTGAACTTGCTGAATCCGCCGCCGGTACCGCTTTCGCCTACGGTTACACGAACATTTGGATTGACGGCCATAAACTCTTCTGCCACAGCTTCTGAAACAGGAAAGACTGTAGAAGAACCGTCAATGGAGATGGACGGGGGACCTCCTTTTTTGTCTGAACAGGCAAAAAATGAGATTGAAAGCATAAGAAGAATGAGACTTCGAATTTTCATGGATATACGATTAGTAATGAATTGCGAAATACCGACTGCTGTTTTGCTGCCTCGTTACTCGTATATTAAGAAAACGTTACCAAGTTGGTTGCCGTCTAAAAGCACCGTCAGCTATGGCTTTGAGTAGTGGCGGGTTTCGAGTGTGTTAACCTAAAATTAATGGAACGTAAAGTGGCGGAGGGCTTTTGTTAAGATAGGTTTGCGGCCACAATACTAAAACATTAATAAATTGTTCTAAATCATATGAAGCATCTTCTTCTAGTGTTGCTGGCCACGATTTCTTTGGGAGCCGTGTCACAAGTAAAGGACAGTGTCAAAGTTGAGAAGCCAAGTAAAAAGTGGTCAGACACCTTTACAATTCGAGGTTACTCGCAAGTGCGGTACAACAGGCTTCTTGAAACCAACAAGGAGTTGGTTTGTGAGCAATGTGATAGAAGCTGGGGTGATGGAGGAGGGTTTTTCATTCGACGAATGAGAATCATCTTCTTCGGCCAGATTTCTGATCAGGTGTATTTCTATGTTCAGCCCGACTTTGCGAGTTCAGTCTCTAGCACTAGTTTGAATTGGGCTCAGTTAAGAGATGCTTATTTTGATGTGGCCGTTGATAAGAAGAACGAATTTCGATTCAGGATAGGGCAGAGCAAGGTACCTTTCGGATTTGAAAACCTTCAGTCGAGTCAAAACCGATTGCCTCTTGACCGAAATGATGCACTGAACAGCGCGCTAAGCAACGAGCGGGATTTGGGAGTATTCTTTTATTGGGCGCCCGAAAAAATCCGCAAACTGTATTCTTCATTGGCCAAAGAAGGCCTCAAAACCTCTGGTGACTATGGGGTATTAGGTTTTGGCGTTTTTAATGGACAAACAGCGAATAGACCAGAGCTGAACGACAACAAACATATGGTGGCGCGACTCACTTATCCTTTTGAAATAGGGTCACAAGTGATAGAACCGGGGTTTCAGGCTTATACAGGCCAAGTTATTATACCTACAACGCAATTGAGCGCGGGGGCAAAAATGAGCGCGGACGGTGGTTACCTTGATCAGCGCGCTGCTGCAACCCTGGTATTATACCCTAAACCTTTTGGAATATTGGCGGAATACAATATTGGGCGCGGACCTGAATTTAACACAGCTACTGATAGCATAGAAACAAGGAATTTGAAGGGGGGTTATGCCACGATTTCATACATGTATAAGTATAAAAAGCATGTGTTTTTTCCTTTTGTTCGAATACAGCATTATGAAGGAGGGAAGAAACATGAGCTAGACGCCAGAAGTTATCGTGTAGACGAAATGGAGTTTGGTCTAGAGTGGCAGCCAGTAAAGGAATTTGAGCTGGTGGTAATGTATACCAAGTCAAAAAGAAGGTTTGAAGATTTCAAAAAACAGGACAACCTACAAGAAGGAGAATTGCTTAGGGTTCAAGCACAAGTGAATTTTTGAATGATTTGATTTTTACCCTAAGTTTCAGAGGGGCCTATCAACTTTGACAAGGGGAGGTATATCAGCTGATATATTGAATTGTTTCATCCCAAAGCCTTTTGGCAAAAGAAAATCTTCCTCAAAATCCTAAATCCACTAGGAAAAGCAAACGATTGGCGTAAAATTGCAGTCCCATTAAAGCGGACTTGCATTTATGAAACTTTCGAACATCCTTTCTTTTCTGGTTCCTAAAAATGCGATTTTTTTCGACCTTTTTGCTGAAGACACAGACAACTTGGTGAAGCAAGCACAGGTTTTTAACCAAATTTTTACTACATCAGACCCGGCCCAAATTGCCAAAATCATAAAGGATGTTCGCGAATATGAGAACAAGGGCGATGAGATCACTCACCGTATATTCCTTGAGCTATCATCGAACTTTATAACGCCTTTCGATCGTGAGGACATTCATGCCCTAGCTACTAGTATAGATGATATTGCAGATTACATTCACGGTACCGCGTCGCGTATCCATTTATATGGAGTTACAGAGTTCAGTCATACAATGGAGTTGATGAGCGAAGTTTTGCTTAAGCAGGTTCAAGAAGTAGATATCGCCGTGAAGAACATGAGGCACATGCGCAACGCTCAAAGGGTTCGCGATGCCATTGTGCGCATCAACTCTCTTGAAAACCATGCGGATGACCTGTTTGATGAGGCTATTGCTCGATTGTTTAATGAAATGACAGACCCTATTGAGCTTATCAAGATTAAGGAAGTGCTTTCCAATTTGGAAACAGCCACCGATAAATGTGAAGATGTGGCGAATACACTAGAATCTATTCTTGTAAAGAACTCCTGATCCGAAGCACGCATAATTTATGACGGCATTTCATTTACTACTTATTGTTTTGGCCCTAGCCTTTATTTTTGATTTCATCAATGGATTTCATGATTCGGCTAACAGTATTGCAACCATAGTTTCAACGCGGGTATTGACCCCCTTTCAGGCTGTTATTTGGGCGGCCTTCTTCAACTTTGTTGCTTATTGGATTTCAGATTTCAAGGTAGCGGATACAGTGGCCAAAACAGTGGACGGTTCTGGAATCACGCTTACGGTTATAATGTCCGGCCTTATTGCGGCCATTATTTGGAACCTCATAACTTGGTGGAAGGGCATACCTTCGAGCAGCTCGCACACACTTATTGGCGGATTTGCCGGTGCGGCAGTAGCCTATGCGGGTCTTGATGTAGTCTCGCTATCTAAAATTGGAAAAGTTGCGATTTTTATTTTTCTAGCACCAATTATAGGAATGGTGGTGTCGTACGCTTTTTCCATCGGCCTTCTTTGGTTATCAAGAAGAGGTCATCCCAGCAAACTGGATAGGCTGTTCAAGAAACTTCAACTGGTTTCTTCAGCACTTTTCTCTATTGGCCATGGCGGAAACGATGCTCAAAAGGTGATGGGTATAATCTCTGCCGCGCTTATCGTTTATACCACACAAAACCCTGGGGCTGTTCACGATTGGATGTTGGTGGAACAAACTACCACAACGATCAATGGGGTAGTAAAAACTAAAATAGTAGACATTCCTCATTGGGTGGTCTTTGGTTGCTACCTCACAATAGCGATGGGCACCATGATGGGTGGCTGGCGAATTGTGAAGACCATGGGAACCAAGATCACCAAAATGACGCCCTTCGAAGGTGTGGCAGCCGAGACAGCAGGCGCATTTACCCTTTTTGCCACCGAGCGTTTTGGAATACCAGTATCTACCACCCACACTATTACTGGAGCGATTATCGGAAGTGGATTATCCAAAAGAATATCTGCCGTAAAATGGGGGGTAACCGGAAAACTGCTATTAGCATGGGTCATTACCATACCTATTTCGGCTCTACTGGGTGCATTAATACTGAAAATCTGCACACTTTTCGGGATGTAGAAACTCCTTTGTGTTGAGGCAACCAGCAACATACCCTTTGGATTGATGTAATAGTCCAATTTCGCTGCACTCCATTAGCCGATAACAGTTACTATAATGGCATTTAATAATTGATGCTTGCAAGATTCAGCAGCGCATTACCCAAAAAAAACTTCCAATGCGCAATGCAGCATGGACTATATACTTTGCAGAATTGGTATTATCCCGAATCACGCGATGGAGATATCGGAATTCATAGGTCGAACTATTACTTTGCTCCGTCGTGTAGACTCGAGAATCCCGCAGCGCATTAACCTCAAGACACGTCCAATGCGCAACGCGGGATTATTTGATGGTTTTTATTCATACATCAAGAATAAAAACCGAGAAAGTGCTTGATCTCAAAGGGGGTTAGTGCTGCAATAAATTTCCAATCCGGATTCTGGGTTGAATAAGCAGAGGTGGTATTGTTTGTGGGCAATATTGAATCATTGTCACCGTTTCGTCCAAGACACGAAACCGATTAAAACGACTATTTGTACTCATTTTTAGTCCTGGGAATTGCTGTGCGATTGTGACGAACGGTTAAGGGGGCACTATTTTTGATTGTAACTTCGTTGCCGGTTGAGCGTCTCATGACATAACAGGACACACATGCGCCCCAAAACCTTTATCATAAAACACTTTTTGCTTCACCTAGTGGTGTGGCTATTGGCGGCGTCCTCTGTTGTAAGCAGTGTATACGCACAGAAGCCAATTGTCAGAACAAGTTCTCAAAAAGAGCCCAACCAACAGAATCAGGTTATCAAATCTGAATTAGAGGGAACCGTAGAAGTCAGCTTCAAAATAGACAATGGAGGCAAGGTTCAGATCCTTGAAATGAACGCAACCAGTCAGGCACTCGCCGATTATGTAATCAAAAAACTCAGCAAGATTCAGCTCGAGAAATCCGATTATCAATCCGGTCAGATCATCAAGTATCGTTTTGTTTTCAAAAAGCAGGCATAGTGTCTTTGTTGATGTATCAATGAATTGATTTATATTCTTCTTCACGAATCCGCAGACTTGTTTGTACGTGCGAAAACACCGTTACTAGTTGGAACCCTTGTCCGCAAAGGAACACAGAGACATTCGTTTTTCTGTGATTAACATTCGACCTCCCTTTTTTATTTTATTGGCACATGTATGATGAAGCCTTAACATTCGTTGAGAATAGCTTTCACAAACAGACCATTTCTTTGCGGCGTTAAAAAGAGGGTAGTACAATTACTGATAGCCGAAAGATCATTCACTCCGTAAGGCTTGCTGGACAATGGATTGAGAGAGTAATTTAAAAATATACTGAAATAAACTATGAGTGCTGTAACAAATTAAAAGCACTAGCGTCATACGCAAAACAAACAGAATTATACATTCAAGTCAATACATCAACCACATGAAAACCATCACAATCATTCTTAGTTTGCTGGCAGCAGTCTTTACGACGCAGGCTAGCCAAATGAACGAAACAACAGCCATTGAGGCCTCAGAGACAGCCATTGCCAGATCAGCCATGGAAAGAGAAGTAGCCCGTCACTTTTACTACCCAATCGGCCAAATGAAATTAACAGGCGAGGCCGAAATCATGCTACGGGTTCTACCGGAAGGAAACGTAGAATTAATAATGATGAATAGCAGCAATGATGAGCTAAAGCGATTCATCACGAAGCAACTTTCAAAGTTTCGTTTTGCAAAAGACGAAGTGAAAGCAGGAGAGGTATATCGCTACAAGCTCTGCTTCAAAAGACAAGCTTAGACAGACTCCCTCAGGGACAAAGAGGGATTTTCTTCATAATCAACAGGTGGGGGGCCGCAGTTCTACAATGGGCTGCGGCTTTTCTCTTATAAAGAAATGGAGCTTGCTAGGACTTGAGCATCATACCGCTTCCAAGAGATATTTTGTTCTTGTTGGCAAGCTGCCCGCAGGCTGCATCAATGTCCTTGCCACGACTGCGCCGAATATTTACAATCAGGTTTCTAGACTCCAAGAAGGCGGCGAAGGCATCCACTTTCTCAACGTCAGCCTGGCTGAATTCTCCGCCATCAATAGGGTTGTATTCGATAATATTGATTTTCACAGGAACGTTTTTAGCGAATAGCGCAAGCTCCTTTGCGTCGCTGATTTGGTCGTTGAAGTCTTTGAAGATGATATATTCGAAGGTTACCCGTGAACCCGTTTTTTGATAGAAATGCCTGAGAGCCTCTGCCAAAGTTTGGAGATTGTTCGTTTCGTTTATCTCCATGATCTTGTTTCTTTTTGCGTCATTGGCTGCGTGAAGCGAAAGCGCCAATTGAAATTTCACTTCATCGTCGCCCAGTTTTTTGATCATCTTGGAAATGCCGGCAGTACTCACTGTTATTCTTTGAGGTGACATTCCCAAGCCGTCAGGAGATGTGATTTTCTCTATCGACTCCATTACGTTTTTATAATTAAGCAAAGGTTCTCCCATCCCCATGTAAACGATATTTGAGAGAGGTGAGTCGTATTTTGCCTCGGCTGAATTTTTCAGATGAACAACCTGATCATAGATTTCTCCAGCGCTGAGATTTCGCATCATCTTGAGTCTACCTGTAGCGCAAAACTTGCAAGCAAGACTGCAGCCCACTTGAGAGCTGATGCATGCGGTCATCCTATTTGTAGTTGGAATCAAAACCCCTTCGACCACTTTGCCTGGCTCTACTTCAAATGCGCTTTTGATGGTTCTATCTGAACTCACTTGTTCGTCTGCCAGGCGGATGACATGAAAAGCAAAATTTTCTATAAGCAAGTCTCTTGTGGCCTTTGAAAGGTTGGTCATTTCCGCAAAACTTCGCGCCGACTTTTTCCAAAGCCATTCCATGACTTGCTTCGCCCGAAACTTTTTATCTCCTTTATCCAAGAAAAAAACTTCCAACTCCTCAAGACTCAATGTCCTTATATCTTTTGGCTTTATCACAATGCAAAGGTAAATCGTTTGAGGGCTTACCGAACCGATGGAAAATCCATGGGGGATGGCTATTATAGAATTATAGTGGACGAGAGGCAGGTGTTTAGCGGTGAATTCTATTATGGCCCATAATCTGTAGGCACGAATCGAGAGATAATAGCAAGACAATTAATTTTCTTGTGCCAACGGCCATCTATGTTTGATGTGGAAGTTTGCATGTATTTGTTTCGGTAGGCAAAACAACTCCATTGAATAATGGCAACTGGGTTAGACGAATGCAATGTTCTCAATAATCGCCAATACTTCGAAATGATGGGAGGAGAGATACTTGACTTTGAGGAGTTCTTCAAAGAGCTGGAGGTATCATTGAATAAGTAGTTTTAGAAAAGAGGACTAGAATTTTCACTTTCGCTGAAAACACGTGCATTGATGGATGGTTATTCAAATAAAGGAGCCTTCAAAAGGTTAGCGGAAAATTGAAAGATCCCAAAGAATCCACATCCGTGAAACATAGGGACCGCACCTTAGCTTTGACACCCCAGAAGCATACTCCCAATTAACAAAATGAGCAGCCCATTTTCTATACTTTTGATTGAAAATATCGAAATTTGAGAACCCACATCGCTCATGTTGATTATAAAACCCACCCCTTCATTTGAGAGTGTAATGTTGGAGAGGGCTTGGGAGGCGGGAGAGGGTTATAGGTATGGATGAATGGCAAGGAGAAAGACGGCGAGATCGTAGGCTCTGGAAACAGCTATAATTTTTGCGAACGTCCATGTGATCCACGTTTAGGCCGTTGGTTTAGCATAGATCCATTACAGGAAATTTATGTTTCCCAGTATCCCTCATGTCTAGAGAGTATTTCGCAGAATAATGATCGACTAACCACCTGGATGAAGTTTTAAACACTCTTGATGAAGTAATTGATTTGGCACGCCACCTCGCTTGAGCTCTGATTCAAAAAAAGGAATGAGCTTTTCCATCTGCACCCTTCGATTCAAATCAGCCGTATCAGTTGGTGCCGCCAATAAAATGACAGCTAATCCCTCATCCGTAAAGGAAAGAAGATCCTCGAGTGATTGCGCGGTGTTAAGAGCCTTCTCCAGATATTTCTTCACTGAATGGCGATGAACAACCGTTAGCTCGGATATTTTACGAACTGATTGGCCCTGATGAGCCAATTGAATAATCTGTCTGATCTCTTGCATTTCGATAAGTTTGTTGGCCATGAACTATGTTTTTTGAGCCCATGCTAAGTACAAACGGATCAACTTAAAAACAGGTGGTACACTTATGCCGGAATGTCAGGCCCGAGGTGGTACACTTTGGTCGGAATGGATCTAAATCCATCTCCAAAATAGGTGGTACACTTTGACCGGAATGGGTGGAACACTTTGACCGGAATAGACACCGAAAGTGCCTTTTGGAGGTGCTAGAGCGGAGGGATACGCAACATTAAAGTAAAGTAATTTTTGTGATAATTCCATTGCCAATATGCACATACCACATAAAACGGGACACGTTTAATTTACGGGGACTAAGCGAAGAGTATATTTAATCTGAACCAGAAAAAAGCCGTATCGGTAACCCCTCTTAGGTTCGCTCTGAAGAGTTTTATTTTGGTATTAAAAGATTGGGCACTTGCATTGGTACTTCTGTTATTAAAGAAGTTAAGAATGTGTTCAAAATTGGCTTTCACGGTATTGGCAGTGGTGTAAAATTCCTTCAGTTCTTTATCAGTTGTATCCTTGATCCAGTGTTTGAAGCGCTCGGCAGCCATGATTTTATCTGTGCATTCGTATATTGATCTGAACTCAAGCATATGCTTATAAGCTGTCTCTAAGTGTGGATACACCT
>JAWXBG010000071.1:0-2691 GCA_034439875.1 Flavobacteriales bacterium | reverse complement strand
GTGAAGAGCACTCTTTTTTTGTATTGAAGAAACGTGACGAACCTCTTTTCAAACTCAAGACCGACGATTACAAGGGCTGGGCGAAAGGACTGCGCGAATGCGGCTATGCCACCAATAAAAAATATGCCGATTTGCTCATCAAGATAATAGAAGAAAATGATTTGCATGAGTGCGACAAGTTGGGCATGGAGTTCATAAAGAAAGGCAAAATGCCAGATAGAAAAGAAAGCAAAACAAAAAAAGAAAAAAGAAAAGAGAAGGAGAATAACAACGAGGAAGGGAAAGGTAAGGGTAAAGCAAAAGAGCGGGATGAAGAACAAACCGAAACACCGAGAAGCATCAACATCGGTTCTGACTATACCGTGACTCTTTCGCCGAACAGGGTTAAATATATAATTGCAAAAGACGGAGAAACGCACTACAGCCTTGCTGATGCGTTTGACATGAATGTTTGGCAAATACGCAAGTACAATGACCTCGAAAAAGGTAACGCGATAAAAGAAGGTACTATCATATATCTCCAGCCCAAGCGCAACAGAATGGATTCTTCCGCTCCATCCACATATACTCCTGAAGCGGGAGAAGACCTCCGGACTATCTCTCAAAAATTCGCTCTTAAATTAAATTCCCTTCAAAAATTGAACGAAGGATATGAGGCAGGAAATGTGGTGAGGTTGAGGTAAAATGTCCACATAGCTCGAGGAGAGATCTACTAAATTGCGGGCTCTTGGTTCACGGAAACATCATGTAAATGCTTCTTAGAAATTCCGATTGTAATTTTGGAAGGAGACCGGTTGATAAAAACAGCAAGGCTTTCTATACACAAAAACATCTCTATCTCTTTCAAGTCCTACTTCTATCTTCCGACCCTGCTGCATTCAGCCCTGAATGGGACAAAGTCAAATTTAAACAAAATAAATTTGCCCACTTCTGATTTCACATTCTATATTTGCACCACGTTCTTTTAAATATTCTTATCCAGAAAGACAGAGGGAATTGACCCTGTGAAGTCTTGACAACCCTTTCTTAATTGAAAGAAGGTGCCAAATTCAACTCCGAGCGATCGGGGATAGATAAGTTAGAAAATAGCCTTAGATGTCATCACGATATTTGAAAAGCTTTTCTGATTTGTCGGAAGAGCTTTTTTTGTTTAAAGCACTTTCGTCAAATCATTTTTTTCTGCTGTTTTGGATAATGCCGTATCGGTATCTGTAATCGTCCAATACTGTTTCCCATCATTGAACTATAACATTTACTGTAAAGGCATTTACCACTGTATGGGAGATCCTGCAACGCATTGCGCAAAACAGACTTCCAATGCTTAATGCAGGATGGACTATTCCATTTGCAGAATTGGTATAAGTTGATTCATTAGAACAATAGAAACACGTTTTAACAACCCAAAACACACAAAAAAATGAAAGAATCGACAAAAATTCTTCACAGCATTCCTGTAGATGAGCTCACTGGCGCCATTTCCACACCTATCTATCAAACTTCTACCTATGTACAAGAAGCACCTGGAGTTCACAAAGGATTTGACTATGCCCGCAGCAACAATCCCACAAGAAAAGTATTGGAGGATCTAATTGCTCGCTTAGAAAATGGCCAAAGAGGTTATGCTTTTGCAAGTGGACTTGCCGCAATTGATGCCGTAGTAAAACTGCTGGAAACAGGAGATGAAATTATAGCAGTAGATGACATTTACGGCGGAGCATATCGTCTCTTCACCCACATCTACCAAAAATTCGGAATCACCGTCAAATATGTAGATACCACCGAAGCAGAAGCTGTAGCTCATGCTGTTTCATCAAAAACCAAATTGATATGGATCGAATCTCCGACCAATCCCACACTCAAGATTTCGGACATAGCGGAGATATCCAAAATTGCAAAAAGTATAGGAGCCTTGTTATGTGTAGACAACACATTTGCTTCTCCTACCTCACAAAAGCCAATTGATCTTGGTGCAGACATTATAGTGCATTCAGCAACAAAATACCTTGCAGGACACAGCGATTTAATAGCAGGCCTAGTGGTGACCAAAACTGAAGAGCTTGGCGATAAAATAAAGTTCATACAGAATGCCTCCGGAGCCATTCTTTCACCATTCGATAGTTGGCTTGTAATTCGAGGCATCGAAACATTGAATCTTCGGGTAAAACAACATTCCGAAAATGCACAAAAAATTGCTGAGTACCTTCTCTCAGAAGAGATCGTGAACAACGTCTATTATCCCGGCCTGCCTTCGCATAAAAACTACGAAATAGCGAAACGTCAACAAAGATATTCCGGCGGAATCGTTTCGTTTGACTTAAAAGTGGATGACAAAGACTTGGCTACTTCCATTGTGAAATCAACGCGCTACTTCAAATTAGCGGAAAGTTTAGGCGGCGTGAAAAGCTTGATTTGCTTGCCGTGTGAGATGACCCACAAATCCATTCCCGCAGAAAAGCGCTATCCTTCGGGCGTAACAGATAGTCTCATACGTTTATCTGTAGGACTGGAAGATGTAGAGGACCTCATTGAGGATTTGAAAATAGCATTAAACCCAAAATCCGTATTGGAAATCTATTGCAGCGCTAAACCCCTCTGATATTAAGCACTTTCTCGATTTTTATTCTTGATGTATGAATAGACACCATCAAATAATCCCGCATTGGGCATTGGAAGTGTCTTGAGGTTAATGCG
>JAWXBG010000070.1:0-12186 GCA_034439875.1 Flavobacteriales bacterium | reverse complement strand
TTTTTTTTGGGCAATGCGCTGCAGCATTTTGCGTACACGAAATGGTAAATGCCGTCATAGTAGCTGTTATAGGCCAATGGAGTCAAACGGAATTGGAATATTACAGATACATAAACCCAAATCAAACGATAGAAAAATTGCACCCTAATTTTGCCGATGAATGCAGTATTCTATCGCTTAGATTTGAGAATCCCGCACGCATTCTACAAAAATTGCCTTAATGCGTAATGCGGGATAAACGGTATTCGCACTTCATAACATATCCCAATGCGGATTCTGGGTTATATAAGCAGAATTGGTATAACATCCATAGCCTTTTGTCGGCGTGCTGCCTAAAATGCTGTTCCTATCCAAATATAAATCAATCACTAGAAGTATGAAGTACTCACCATATTTAGCCCCCGAGCGAAGGTTAGATTCAGTCGATAGTTGAAAAATTTACAAAGCACTCAATACATTGTGCTCAATCCTTGATACTCAAAAAAATGCAACACTCTGCCAATCTCTCCTCTTCGTACATTTGCATCCCAATCTCCTCCGACCCAGAATACCTGCATGAATCCACACCCGCTTGTTTCTTTCGACAATACAGAAATTGCTTTTCGAAGCAAAAACAACAAGGAACTTAGGAAGGCGTATTGGCTATTTTCTCTCATCGGGAAACCGTGGATGGTGCACGTTGGGAAATTCATGACCGATATTGCCCTCGCCTTGCATATTCCAATTGGTTGGGCTATCAAAAACAATGTTTTCAAACAGTTCTGCGGTGGTGAAACAATTGCTGAATGTGCCCAAGCCACCAAAGTACTAGACTCCTTCAAAATCGGTACCATCCTCGATCTCTCGGTAGAGGGGAAAGAGAGCGAATCGGAATTTGACAAAGCCGCAATCGAAATTCAAGAGACTTTACACACCGCCAACGGGAATACTAATATCCCCTTTTCTGTTTTTAAGGTTACTGGCATCGCTCGCTTTGGCCTGCTTGAAAAAGTGAATGCCAAAGAATCTCTTTCCACTGAAGAAAATGCCGAATGGCAGCGGGTAAAAAATCGCGTGAACAACATCTGTAATCTGAGCTTCGAAACAGGAACTCCAGTGTTTATTGATGCAGAAGATAGTTGGATTCAAGATGCTATAGACAATCTAGCGGATGCTATGATGGCCACCTATAACAAGGAGAAAGCGCTGATCTATAATACCATTCAACTTTATCGCCACGATCGACTCTCATTTTTGAAGTCTTCACACGCCAAGGCCAAAGCCGAAAACTATAAATTGGGCTTAAAACTGGTGCGCGGCGCATACATGGAAAAGGAACGTCAGCGGGCATCGTCGATGGGGTACCACGACCCTATTCAGCCGACCAAAGAAGCTACTGACCGCGACTTTAACCTCGCCCTTGAATATTGTACTGATCATATCGCCGATATCAGCATTTGTGCAGGTACCCACAATGAGGAAAGTAGCTTGTACCTCGTAGAACTTATGTCGAAAAAGGGTATTGACCCCAACGATAAACACATTTACTTCGCCCAACTGATGGGTATGAGCGATCATATCAGTTTCAACCTATCAAATGCGGGCTATAAGGTTGCCAAATATGTTCCATACGGTCCCATCCGCGAAGTGATTCCCTACCTGATCCGCCGAGCAAGGGAAAACACAAGTGTGAAAGGTCAAACTGGTCGGGAGTTGGGTTTGATAGAGCGTGAAATGAAAAGAAGGAAGATGTAGGCTCATCGAAAAACCCTCATTCTCCAATTCACTAATTCTCTCATTCCCCAATTCACTAATTCACTAATTCCCCCCTAAAAAAACCACTTCTGACCCGAACTCCATAGCATTCTGATTGACACATACAACATGAACAATCCGAAGATAAATTTCACCTTGAATTCCGGGAGCTTAAGCGCGTATTTACTGCCAAAATAACTACCAACAATGAAAAAGGCAGCGATGATAAGTGCGTAGGTCATATTGATATTCCCCGATTTGTGATAATTGTAGACAGCCAAAAAGCCGACGGGCAGGAGCAAAACCGCTAAACTCGTGCCTTGGGCCTGCATTTGAGTAAACCCCATCATATAGACAAGTGCTGGAACAATGATCAGTCCGCCTCCGACACCCACAAATCCGCTGAGCATACCGGCCATGATGCCTACAATGATTAAGATCAGTAAGTGACCTAAAGTAATGTCCATATTTCTAAAGGGTTTCCTGTTCAACTGATAAGGGGTCTTTGTATCCTGAGATTTTGAAGTTGAAATCTACTAAAACGCTGAAATCCTTTAATCACGATCGCTTTATCGATTTTTATTTTCATCGCAAGGGCGATACTTTCTAAAATAAAAATCATTCCTGAGCACTCTTCCATTTCGCTTTTCATTGTTCCAACTGCAAAATCTCGGTTAAACGCGAATGTAAGCACAAGAATTTTTAGCAAGAGCAAGGGATACCATATAAATTTGACGCCTTACAAATAATAATGTTATGAGTTTTCCTGCAGAATTGAAATATACCAAGGACCACGAATGGGTGCGTATAGAAGGTAATCAAGCCACAATCGGAATCACATCTTTCGCTCAAGGTGAATTGGGTGATATCGTTTTCGTGGAAATTGAAACCGCCGGTGAATCATTGGGTTTACACGAAATATTCGGAACGGTGGAGGCGGTCAAAACCGTTTCAGACCTCTTTATGCCTGTTGCAGGAAAAGTGCTGGAAGTAAATCCAGGTTTAGAGGCTGATCCTTCGGTTGTGAATAATGATCCATATGGCGCAGGCTGGATGATCAAAGTTGAAATTGAAGCGAGTTCAGACATGTCTCAGTTGATGGATGCTGCTGCTTACGAAGCGTTGGTTGGATAATTTTTCTGAATGTATCGGTACTTCATCATTCCCGTGGTGTGGGCTCTCGCCATTTTGGTACTATATAGTATCCCTGGTTTTGACTTGAGCTATGAAGAGCCTTGGGACCTTCTGAGGTTGGATAAAATTGCGCACATGGGATTGTTTGCTGTGATGTTTTTAGTTCTCATGGTGGCATTCAGAAAACAAGGTTCCTACCGTCGACTGAAATTTCATGCACGCAAATTTTCTCTCATACTCACATTGCTCTATGGTGCTGTTCTCGAATTTTATCAAGGTGCATTCTTCATAGAACGAAGCTCTGATTTGCTCGATTTTATTGCCAATAGTGTAGGTGCTTTTTTAGGTATTTTGCTCTTTCGCATATTGTATGGAAAGGAATTGGCGAGGGTTTAGGTTTCAGTTCAACTAGCTATGGAATAGTAGCATAAGCCTTGAAGCGTTTTCTTATAATATAGCGAAAGCATTTCACTTGGCATGTAGGAACGACATCATATTTTCAACAAGAAATTTTTGTCGCTCGATGAGAGGGCCTGAGGAAATGAGGGATTTCATCTTCATTTGTTCCAAAACCTTTTGGTAGTTCTCAAAAAGTCGGTCGCGGTCAAGGGGGTTTTCGCGCAAGGGATCTTCCTCCCAAGGCATGTCGGGTGAACAAAGTATGTAGAGGTCAAATTGCTCATTGCGAATTTGATCCTCTATCCAATCGAAATGTTTTCCAAATTTTTCCTCTATCCAAATACGGGATACAATAGACTCAGTATCCACCACCACATTTCCAAAAGGTGCTTGCACAATTCTACGGTGTTGCTCTTTCGCAATGCATATTACATCATCCAAATCGTACGGCCTTTTCATTTGCAAAAGATATTCACGTGCATATTCATCTATCTGAAACATGCTGAAGTGTTTCGATATCCAGTTGGTAAGACTTGTTTTACCAGAGCTTTCAGGACCAGTGACTGCTATTTTCAAAAGAAATAATTAGAGTGCGAATTTGCAAAGGTATATCGACTATTTCTTTCTGTAGAGAATCAAAATATACTTATCGAATCAAAGTATCCATCAATGGCCATCAACAGATATATAGCAAACATAATACTCGATAACCACATTCCGCGCATTGGATAAATGATGAGAGATATAGTATTAATCGCAATAAAATACAACCAGCTTTCGTGGATGTAAGTCATCATGATCCATGTGCCTATTAAAGCAAATACAGTAGTGAAAGAATCTGGTAGTGGAAGTCTGGCATCTGTTTTTTTTTTCAATATGTACGCCATCAAAAATGTAGCGGCCAATCCAAAAATCAAATACGGTAAATGCCATTCTATCGATCGGTGTTCTATCCTCCATTCACCACCCCAATTCACGTATCCATATACTGCCATTGCCATATAAAAAACCTGAAGTGCTGTTTCTGCATAAAGTTTTTTATCATAACAGAGATAAACAAAAAGGAGAGGCCCAAAAACACCGAATAAAAAACAAAGAGGATCTGACTGAAGATATAAATATGTGAAGAGCAGATTAAAAACAACCGCGAAAAACTCGATCCAAAAAATGGGTTTGCGCATGTACTGAAAAAAAGTACTCATGGAGTCTTCAATTCCGGTCCACTAAAATTATCTGCTCTCAGCAATGGAATGTATGCTCCGATGGCTACACTTCTCTCAAAGAAATTGATCTTCTGTCTAGCCCTGCTGTCCTTATCTCCTTCTAGCATCACATCAGTCAAATTGCTCCAACCAGTTTGCGTGCTTAACTGCAAAAAGATGTAGCGATAAAATTCGATTCTAAATCCAGTCGAAAAACTCAATCCATAACCAGAGACATGAAGTCTGTTTCGATTGTGCTCTCCAAAAAATGTAAAGTCTGTCCAAGGAACCATTACTCCGATAGATGCAGCACTATTAAATGCTATAACAAAAATTTGTCTTGGAGATCGGTAAAGCAATGTTCTCTTCTCAAGTGCTGCACGAATAAAGTTGAATCCATCGCTATGATGATAGTCCATAAATCGTCCGCTGTAAAGGATGTAATCGTTATCGAAGTTGCCAACGTATTGAGGGTCGAAATATTTTTCTTCGCTTATATCACCTGAAATGCGCAACAGTTGTGTTGTAATAAGTCTATACTTCATGTGATCCCAACCGAGAGAAATTGCCCAATTGGTTTTGAAATAATAACCCATCCTGAAATTAAACTGAGGAACAGTAAACCGTGTTGGATTAAAGTAAACTTTGGGATCAAATTTCTCAGGCATATCCTGCGCTTTCGCATCGAATAATGTAAAGTCAAATCCCTCCCCCTTGAAATGGACATCAGAATTATTGTAATAGGTCCTATTGTATCCCCAAGTCACAAAAAGACTCTTAGAATAATCGGGAGGACCTAATTTCATTTTCGTAGAACTGCCCATAACGCCATCCTGCGCCAACATCGAACTGTTTTTTCCAAAAATCAGCAATCCAAGTAATATAAATCTGAGGTAATGCATCTTGCAAAGGTAAACTGTATAGCATGCAAAACACGACTGATCAAGGAAATATCGGAGAAGAAATAGCTTCAACATTTCTAGAAAAAAATGGTTTTAAAATCAAAGCCCGTCAATGGCATTTTGGTCACCTCGAACTTGACTTGGTCGCTGAAAAAGACGACGAAATTGTTTTTGTGGAGGTCAAACTTCGGCGCACAGACTCCTACGGCGAACCTTGGGAAGCTGTGAGCCAAAAAAAACGCAAGAGAATTATGCAAGCAGCCGAAGCATACATTATTCAGAAGGATATAGAGTTGAAAGTGCGTTTTGATATTATTTCTATTATTCTGTTGACCGGAAAAAAACCAGAAATTACCCATATTGAGGAAGCTTTCTACCCTATGCCTTGAGGGGACCTCTAAAGCCTTTAACAACGATATTTTTCAAACAAAGCCCTTGCCATATCGGACTTCAAAGAGTTTGACAAAAACCTCATTTTGCGCAGCTAGCTCGCTAAGCCCTACCTTTGCGGATTAATTTTATCTCCTGTCATGGCCAGACCTATTCGCAAAGCCGGCGCTCCCTCGAGTCGTCCGGGAAAAAGTTCAACCCGCCCGTCTGGTAGTGGAAGACCCACTGTGCGCAAGCGCAGCGACGATGACCGTCCTGCGCGCAGCCCGCGCAATGATGACGATCGTCCGAAAAGACCGTCTGATAGAACATCCGGACCTGGCAGACCTCCTCGTCGCGAGGATGATAGACCACGTCCTACTCGCTCTGGAGACGACCGCCCAACTAGAGCTCCACGTAGAGATGATGATCGCTCAAGACCTACGAGAAGCGGTGATAATCGGCCAACCAGAGCGCCAAGCAGAGATGATGATCGCTCAAGACCTACGAGAAGCGGTGACGATAGACCAACCAGAGCGCCACGCAGAGAAGATGACAGGCCGAGAGCGCCACGAAGCGCTGACGACAGACCTTCTAGAGGTCCTCGCAGAGATAGTGATCAGTCCCGTCCAACCAGAAAGACTTCTTCGTACGATGATCGTCCGTCTAGAGCCCCGCGCAGAGATGAGGACACAGGAAGACCGGCTCGCAAAGGCGCATCAACCGAAGGGCGAAATACTTCATATTCTGATAGACCAAAGAAATCATATTCTGATCGCGGTGAAACTACGGATCGCCCCTCAGGATATAAGAAAAAAACCTACGACGGACCCGCAAAGAGGTCATTTGGAAGCAGCTCTGAAGGATCATCTGGTTTCAAAAAAACTGGGTATGATCCCGATCGCAAGGGCGGTCGACCTCCTTATCGTGGTAAAAGAAGTGAGGAGATACTTCCCCTACCTCCGCCATCAGATGGAAAAGAGCGTTTGAATAAATTTCTAGCAAACTCCGGAATTGCAAGTCGACGGGAATGCGATGAGCTAATAAAAGTCGGCTTGGTGAAGGTAAATGGGGAAGTGGTATATGAAATGGGGATGAAAATTGATCCGCGTGCAGATAAAATTCAGTACGACGGAAAATTCATCAACAAAGAAAAACTCCGCTACATCATGCTGAATAAGCCTAAGGACTATATCACAACCACCGATGATCCGAGAAATCGGAAAACTGTGATGGCTCTGGTGGAAAATCTTTGCAGAGAGCGTATTTATCCAGTAGGACGCCTCGATAGACAGACTACGGGACTTCTGCTTTTCACGAATGACGGCGAATTGGCCAAAAGGTTATTGCACCCCAAAAACGGTTATCCGAAAATCTATCAGATAGAATTGGTCGAAAAAGTGAAAGCAGAACACATGAGGACCATTCTCGAAGGATTTGACCTCGAAGACGGGTTTATTAAAGCCGATGAAATAGAATATGTGGGTGAAGGCAAGGATCATCATTTAGTTGGAATTCGAGTGCACAGCGGACGCAATCGCATCGTGAGAAGAATATTCGAACATTTTGGGTATACGGTCAAAAAATTAGATCGCGTGTCATTTGCAGGCCTCACAAAGAAGGATTTGCCTAGAGGAAGAGCTCGTCACCTCACCGAAAAGGAAGTCCAGTTTCTGAATATGATCCGGTAAACTTTCTATGGGGTCCTTTAAAGCATTGTGCTGGTATACGCATGTTCAAAAAAAGTACGATCACCAACAAGTCCTCATTTCCTACCAATTAGTTTTGCATCATGATTCCGGTTGAGAGAATAAACTACACTTTATCGGAAGACTGGATGATCCTAGTCTTCATCTTAGGTATTTTGTTGGTAATCAGAGTACGTATAAGCTCACCAGGCAAGTTCAACAAAGCGCTCAACGCCCTCACGAATATTAGACTGATGCGCCAAATGATACGGGAAGAAACCAGTGTCGTCCGTCATCAGTTTATGCTGCTTGCAGTGTTTTGCTTGAACGCGTCATTAATAATTTACCTGATCCTCAAATACCAAGAAATCGCTGTTCCATACCTCAGTGGTGTTGTTCTGTATCTCGCAATTGTACTTTCGATAGGTGTACTTTATAGTCTCAAATCGCTTTTTATCCGTACCGTTGAGTTTTTGTCGAATGGGGATCATGGATTGGAGGAATATCACCACAATGTTTTCCTTGTCGCTAGAGTCTTTGGCTTGGTGCTTTTTCCTGTGGCGTTAATTTTTGCCTATTCCCCTTTGAATTATTTCTCCGCATTTCTGTGGGCTACCATCGGACTTACCCTTCTAGCCTTCACTTTTCGGACTTTACGGGGGTTCATGAATTCACTTCATGCAGGTAACAGTCTTTTCTATATCTTTTTCTACATTTGCACTTTTGAAATTTTACCCATCCTCGTTTTTTACAAGGCCCTGCTTGAATGAAAAATAGTAAATCAGAATCTTCTACGGCAAAAGATTCAAGCATGGCCAAACTAGGAGAGGAACGGAAAAATACTTCCGTAAAAACTTCGAAGAAAGATGCTTCTCCAAATGAAAATGAGGCGAAGCAACCCACAAATACCAATACAGACAATAAGCGTTCCGCGGTAATGAAAGATTCTCCAAAGTCAAGTGAAACCAAGGATGCAAACAAAAAGGCAGCTGTGAAGAAAGATAAACCCGCAACAAAAAAGGCTGCAGGGGACTCCACAGCATTTGTGACTCCCTCTCCTCCTCCATTGCCTTCGGGAGAGAAAATTAAGACTATCTTGATTACTCAGGAGAATCCCGGGACCGATCGCAATCCTTATGTTGAGCTCGCCAAAAAGCACAAACTGAAAATCGATTATAGAGCCTTTATTCATGTGGAAGGAGTAGAATCGCTTGATTTTCGTCAGCAAAGAGTTACTATCCTCGAACACACCGCTGTGATTTTCACCAGTCGAAATGCTGTTGACCACTTCTTTAGACTCACCAAGGATCTGCGTCTTACTATCCCCGACTCTATGAGGTATTTCTGTATGTCAGAGGCCATCGCCTATTACTTGCAGAAGTACATACAATACCGAAAACGCAAAATTTTCTTCGGTCAGAATACTTTTCAGGATTTGATGGATCCCATCCGCAAATTTAAAAACGAGAAGTTTCTTCTCCCTTGTTCTGATTTGCTAAAACATTCAATTCCCGAAACTCTTACACGAGAGAACATAAATTTCAGCAAAGCAGTTATGTACAAAACCGTTTGTAGCGATCTTTCTGATCTTGCAGATGTGAAATACGACATGCTTGTCTTCTTTAGTCCATCAGACATTGAATCTCTTTTCAAAAACTTCCCGGATTTCACCCAAAACACTACCAAGATTGCAATCTTCGGTCAGACAACCGCCAAAGCTGTTCAAGATGCCTTGCTCCGCATCGATGTATTCGCTCCAAACCCTAAGGCTCCTTCTATGAGCATGGCGATAGAGCAGTATATAACGGGGAAATAAAAAAAGAGGTAAAAAGATATATCGCATTCCAGCAGTAGTCATTAAGCCTATGTTCACCAGAAACGGCACCTTTGTGTTTGGCAGTTCTACGCTAGGAATCTTGCCCGTTTTCTAATAATCGGATTATCTCAAAATTTCTAAGATATTCTATTCGGTTCAAACAAAAAACTTGAGTATTAGAGGTGTTCTTTACTCCGTAACGCCTACAATGTGATTCGTTGTTTGATTTCCCGTTCTAAGCCAAATTATACCAATTCTGATTATTAAACCCAGAATCCGCATTGGAAATCTATTGCAGCACTAACCCCCTTTGATATCAATCACTTTCTCGATTTTTATTCTTGATATATGAATATATACCATCAGATAATCCCGCATTGCGCATTGGAAGTGTCTTGAGGTTAATGCGCTGAGGGATTCTCGAATCTACACGATGGAGCAAAGTAATAGTTCGACCTATGAAGTCCGATTTCTCCTTCGCGTGATTCGGGATAATATCAATTCTGCTTGTTAAATAGTCCATGCTAAATTGCGCATTGGAAGTTTTTTTTGGGCAATGCGCTGCAGCATCTGGCATGCACGAAATGGTAAATGCCGCCACAGTAGCTGTTATAGGCCAATGGGGTGAAACGGAATTGGACTATTACAGATACATAAACCCAGATCAAGCGATAGAAAAATTGCACCCTCATTTTGCCGATGGATGCCGTATTCCATCGCTTAGATTTGAGAATCCCGCACGCATTATACAAAAATTGCCCTAATGCGCAATGCGGGATAAACGGTATTCGCACTTCATAACATATCCCAATGCGGATTCTGGGAAAACACATGAAACAGAGAGCACAATACAGAATACTTTCCTCTAACAATCCTAGTTCCGTAGGAAAGGAATCATATCATATCCAACTCAATGTTTGAAATGCCTCACACCTGTCAAATACATCGCAATACCTTGACTATTGCAGTAGTCTATTGATAATTGATCTTTGATGGATCCTCCCGGTTGAACCACGGCATTGATACCGGCCTTAAAGGCAATTTCGACGCAGTCGGGAAATGGGAAAAATGCATCGCTGGCCATAACTGCTCCATTCAAATCAATACCAAAAGAAAGTGCCTTTTGAATTGCCTGCTCCAATGCGTCGACTCTAGAAGTCTGACCAGTGCCACTAGCGCAGAGCTGACCATTTTTAGCGATCACAATTGTATTGCTTTTTGTATGTTTTGAAATCTTATTTGCAAACAGTAGGTCATTCAACTGATTTGTACTTGCAGCATTATTCGTGCACAATTTCAAATCAGAGAGAACTTCAGATGCTGAATCCCGATCCTGCACCAAAAATCCGTTCAATAAACTACGCACTTGGACATCCGGTATTATCGCTACGTTCATTTGCAGAATAATCCGATTGGCTTTGCCCTTTAAAATTTCTAGCGCGCCCTCACTATACTCCGGTGCAATAACTACTTCGCAAAAAAGTGAATTGATCTTCTCTGCAGCAATCTTGTCTATTGCTTGATTAGATATTAGAATTCCTCCAAATGCAGATGTCGGATCACATGCCAGTGCGGCTTTGTATGCCTCCACTACACTCGATCGCGTAGCAATTCCACATGCATTGTTGTGTTTCAGAATTGCGAATGTACTTGATGTATCATCGAATTCACTGATCAGCATCACCGCGGCATCTACATCCAATAGGTTGTTGTATGAAAGCTCTTTGCCGTTCAGCTTAGTGAACATTTTATCGAGCTTGCCATAAAACGAACCCTTCTGATGTGGGTTCTCGCCGTACCTGAGCGATTGTGAATCTTGAACACTCACTTTTAGCGATGTTTTATCATCGCCTGCCATGTAGGTGTAGATCATAGAATCGTAGTGCGATGAAACATCAAAGGCACAAGCTGCGGCATACTTTCTCTGAGGCTCTGTTGTATGTCCCCCTTTATCCAAAATAGCTTCTAAATAAGAATACTGCGCCATTGAAGGAATTACGAGGACATCTCTGTAATTTTTGGCCGCACCGCGAATGAGCGAAATACCTCCGATGTCAATTTTTTCAATAATATCCTCATGAGGAGCTCCCGAAGCTAAAGTATCTTCAAAAGGATAGAGATCTACCAACACTAGGTCGATTGATGGAATATCAAATTGTGCTACTTCGGCCAAATCCTTCTCTTCATCCCGGCGATATAATATCCCTCCAAAAACTTTCGGATGCAATGTTTTCACTCTTCCACCCAAAATACTCGGATAACCTGTAACCTGATCTACTGCAATAACAGGCAGGCCTAAGCTTTCAATAAAGTCCTGAGTACCTCCTGTGGAATACATTACTACTCCCAACTCATGTAGTTTGCGAACAATGCTTTCGAGTCCCTTCTTTTCAAATACTGAAACTAAAGCGGAATGAATTTTTTTTTTCAAGATGCGGTTTTTTGAAGGCGCGAAGGTACGAACTCTCAACTGCAGAACACCTTAGATGTCAAGACCAGAATTAACCCAGAATCCGAATTGGAAATCTATTGCAGCACTAACCCCCTTTGATATCAAGCGCTTTCTCAATTTTTACTCTTTATGTATGAATATACACCATCAAATAATCCAGCATTGCACATTGGAAGCATCATGGGGTTAATGCGCTGCGGGATTCTCGAATCTACACGAGGGAGCAAAGTAATAGTTCGGCCTATGAATTCCGATATCTCCATCGCGTGATTCTGGATAATACCAATTCTGCTTGTTAAATAGTCCATGCTAAATTGCGCATTGGAAGTTTTTTTGGGCAATGCGCTGCAGTATTTTGCATACACGAAGTGGTAAATGACCTTATAGTAGATGTTATAGGCCAATGGAGTGAAACGGAATTGGAATATTACAGATACATAAACCCAAATCAAGCGATAGAAAAATTGCACCCTAATTTTGCCGATGAATG
>JAWXBG010000069.1:0-13062 GCA_034439875.1 Flavobacteriales bacterium | reverse complement strand
GTCCTGCAGCTCTCCCAGTGTTGAGGATGCTTGATCCAAGATCCGAAATGTCTCTTTATAAAGATGTATTGAATAAACTCCAGCCAAAAGTGGGAACTACCGGTATGTTCAAAGCGATTATGGGAGATGTAACAAAGGCAGAACAAACGGCGAAGACACCAAGCTTGGATAATCCGGGAAAGGCGCCAGCAGGAAAAATATCTGTTGGTGTAATGGCTCCGGATATTGTGCAAAAAGATCTCAAAGGAAATACAATGAAATTGAGTGATCTCAAAGGCAAAGTGGTTCTCCTGGATTTTTGGGCATCTTGGTGTGGTCCGTGTCGAAAAGAAAATCCTTTTGTTGTGGCTATGTACAAGAAGTACAACAGCAAAGGTTTTGAAGTGTTTTCTGTGTCTCTTGACAATACACAAGATCGTTGGGCTCAAGCAATTCAGCAAGATGGTCTTACCTGGCCTTACCATGTTTCCGATTTGAAAGGATGGCAAAGTCAACCTGCTGCGGACTATGGTGTGAGAAGTATTCCATTCCCCGTGCTTCTCGACAAAGAGGGCAAGATTGTTGCTTTGGGCAGCGATGTGCGTGGTGAAGCATTAGAAAGTAGAATTAAACAACTTATCGGTTCATAAGAAATTATGTCATTGCATAAAGAAAATAATATGAAGTACACAGCTCTATTGGCGTTTTTATTCATTGCTTTTGGAACCTGTGCTCAAAAGGTCAATTCGAAAAAGAAAATTGATCTCCTACCGGGTGTGCATGGTCAAATTATTGGAGGCGCAGGGAGCAAATTGTATTTGGTAAAAAGTGTAAATCGTGTTCAAACCAAAATTGATTCCGTCCAAATTCAAGCCGATGGATCGTTTCATCTGATTCCTGAAAAGTCTTTGAATTTGGATTATTACAATTTGGTTTTGGGTGAAGTAGGGGTTATGTTAATCACAGATAGTACCGAAGTAGTAGGATTAACTGCAGATGCTTCGGCATTTCGAATAACGGCTGTTTGGACCGGTTCACAGCAAACTCATATGATGCAAACTTTAATCAATGAGCTAGATCCAATCGTCAATGAACAGCAAAGTTTTATCCAGATTGCCAACGACCCCAACTTGTCTGCCGAAGAAAGAATGGACGCGAAGACGAAGTACAATGCGTCGGCAGCCAGCGCAGGCAATCATTTGAAAGAATGGATAAAAATGTATGAAGCTCATCCCGCAGCTCTGGTCGCTTTGATGAGTTTGCAACCGAGCACCGATCTTGCCTTGTTTAGAAATGAACTGGCTTTATTAAATGATAAGGTTGGCAATACGGACTTGTACGCTCTTGTAAAAACCGAAACTGAAAAAGCAGAAAAGGCACTCAAGCAATCAACTCAGCAACCGCCCCAAAGCAGCGCAGTGAGCAAGGGTATGCAAACTCCGGAAATATCACTACCCAATCCGGAAGGGAATATAATGAAGCTCAGCGACCTCAAAGGAAAAGTGGTTTTGATCGACTTTTGGGCTTCGTGGTGTGGACCTTGTCGAAAAGAAAACCCGAATGTGGTGAAGGCCTATGAAAAATATAGTGCACGTGGATTTGAAGTCTTTTCTGTTTCACTTGATACCGACAGAGGCCGATGGATTCAGTCTATCGAGCAAGATAAACTGACATGGTCCGGTCATGTATCGGATCTGAAAGGATGGTCTAGTACTGCCGCTTCGGACTATGGAGTAAGAAGCATTCCGTTCCCTGTGTTAATAGATCAGGAAGGGAAAGTGGTAGCATTTGGTGGAGATGTTCGTGGACCAGCCCTCGAGATTCTTTTGGAGCAATTGCTCGGAAAATAAATTTCTTTTCGACTTTAAGGGAACCACTAAAAACCTTTGTCATATTTCGATGAAATTTATGATTATATATTACCTTCATGAACAAACGCGGTCGAAATTTGGCTCCGCGAAACATAAAATAGATTTTTAGTGGCGCCCTTAAGCCTATGTCTAATTTACCAAAAGGAAAAATCTACTTTGCTTCAGATTTTCATCTGGGTGCTCCGAATGAAGCGACAAGTCTCGTTCGAGAAAAGTTGATTGTGAAATGGCTCGATGAAATTTCAAGTGATGCCTCAGAGATTTTTTTAGTTGGAGATGTATTCGACTTTTGGTTTGAATACAAACGTGCAGTGCCGAGAGGTTACACCAGACTGCTTGGCAAAATTTCAGAATTGACAGATAGAGGAATCGCTATTCATTGGTTCCTTGGCAATCACGATATGTGGATATTCGACTATATTCCTTCGGAGTGTGGTGTTCAAATGCACGGTGCCAATGTCGAAAGAGAGTGGAATGGAAAACGATTTCTGATTGGTCACGGCGATGGCCTCGGGCCCGATGATCATGGCTATAAAATCGTAAAGAAGATTTTTAGAAGTAAGGTTTGTCAATGGCTTTTCGCAAGATTGCATCCGAATTTTGGCATCTGGTTGGCCCATTCGCTCAGTGGCTATAGTAGAAGTAATACAGGTGATTCGGATCGCAAATTTTTAGGCGACGACAAGGAATGGCTCATGGTTTACTGCAAAGATGTCCTCAAAAAACAGCACTATGATTATTTCATTTTCGGTCATAGGCATCTTCCACTAGATAAAATGGTGGGACCTAATTCGCGTTATGTCAACTTGGGCGAATGGCTCCACTACAATTCTTACGCCTCTTGGGATGGGAGCAATCTGGAGTTGAAGTACTTTGAAAATTGAAAATTATTAATATTGAACCACCAATTCTGAATTTTCCATTCTGAATTTTCACGCTAAGCCCTCATAGATGTGACGCTAAGCCCGCAGTGAAATGCTTTTCTTTTTGAATTATGAATTCCCACATTCCCACATTCTCCAATTCCCACATTATCACATTCACTAATTCCCACATTCACTCATTCCCCAATTCCCTCATTCCCCAATTCCCACATTATCACATTCACTAATTCCCACATTCACTAATTCCCGCATTCCCTCATTCCCCGATTCCCACATTCCCACATTCTCCAATTCCCGCATTATCACATTCACTAATTCCCACATTCCCCAATTTCCACATTCACTAATTCACTAATTCCCCAATTCCCACATTCCCCAATTCCCACATTCACTAATCCCCCCTCAACCGTTAGGTTCTACTTCAAACTCTTCTCATACACTTCTTCCCATCCCGTCCAAATTCCACGATTGCAAAAAGATTCGTTGTGCCAAAGACTAATGAAAGTACCTTCTGTTTTTTTTACTTTTTCTTTAAGTTGGGCAATGGCTAGTGAGGCTTGTGTGGGACCATAGCTCAAATATTTGTTGAGTGTGGTATCCATGTAGGCAAACGGATGAACAATTAGATCTGTTATTTGCTCTGATTCTAAATCATACCATCGAAAGCTAAAACTTGTTCCTGCCCTAAATCCCGGCTGGTCCGCGAAACCCATGCTATACTCATGACGAATTCCGGAGTCAAAAAGGGACTTGTACGTTTGTGGAAAGCGAAGAATGAGATAATGCTGGCGAGAGTGAAAGCAAGGTCTGCGCGTGATCTCTACAAGTCTGTTGATTTCGTTTTTCAGGGTCGAAATATCACCATTTGAAGCTACTCCGGGATGTATTCCAACCTGCGATCTGCTATCCAATGACGCAATCAATTCCCTTAGCTGGCGACTTTCAACGGGTACATTTTTATCATGACTTCCAAAGTCTGCAAGTAAAAAGAACCAAATAGTCTTTTGTCCTGAGTTCTTTGAATGAGCAATAATTTTATCGTATGTGTCGTAATCGTCACGTATCCATCCACTGAGTGCAGCTATCCTCCTCATCAGATTTCCAAATCTGAGGGACAATACGTCCTTAGCCATTCCGCCGATGCTGCGTTTGAATCCTTTGTGCTTGTAGGCAAAAGCAGAATCTACATCTATAGAAGTTATGCCTTCAAACTTTGTTTTAACGGCACTGTTGGGCCATTTGGACTCGATTATTTCTGACAGTGCCAACCTATATTCATCTACAATCGGTCGGGACAAGAATCCATTTTTAAAGGCGAAGGAATTGGCAGCAGTAAATCGACCCATGTTATCTAAAATGTGATCGCTTGAATACTCTTCATATCTGCTAAGCATATAAAAGGTGGCGGCAAAGACATCAAAACCTATATCACCCCCAGATGAAAAAGGTGATGGGATATCCTTCCAAGTCGCTAAAGTGGGTTTGATTGAAGTTATGCCCTTCTGAAATATCAATTCGGCGGGATCAATCCAAATGCTTCCTTCTTTGAGATTGGATTTGTCGTAACACACACTTGGACCGACATATCTTATAAATTCATCGAGGTTATCTGTAATCCGAATATCGCTGTACCAAGGCCCAAATAGGGCATCTACTGCATATTGTAATCTTGAAGAAATATTTGAACTGTACATCAACATGTAAGAAGAAACTCATTTATTCGTTGACATATCAATGAAGAGGCCTGACCATTTCCGAAATAATGAGGCCAAGTATAGTCGTCTTTTTTCAACATAGAAATGTACGTTTCGACTAATTTTATAGGAAGGATCTCACATAGTTGGGCATTGCCATTTTCTGTTAGTTCTTTCCATTCAGTTTCACTGCGAAGTATCACGCAGGGTTTTCTAAAGAAAAAGGCTTCCTTCTGCACTCCGCCTGAATCTGTAATGATTAATGTGGCTGATTTTTCGAGCCACAACATGTCGAAGTACGAAACAGGAGATATCAGCAATACCCCTCCAGAAGGTGGGATGCATGGCTCCATAATTGAAATCATTTTTCGGGTTCGAGGATGTACAGGAAACACTACGTGTAAACCTGTTTCTTTGTGCACATCAGAAAGAGATTGAAGAATTATTCTCAACTGATCGGGATCATCCGCATTCACCGGACGATGCACTGTACAAAGTATGAAACGGCCTTCTTGAATATTATATTTTTCTGAAATATCTTGATCACGAGAAGCAGCCTCACTATAGAAGATTGCGTTGTCGAACATCACATCTCCGGATAGAAAAACGCCTGGCCTATCGCGGTGATAATTGTCTTTTATATTCAGATCGAAGCCTTCTTTCTCCAGATTATTAATAGCCGTTTGGGTAGGAGCGAAGAGCAGGGTACTTGAGTGGTCGCAAACGATTCGATTCATCTCTTCGGGCATCGTTTTATTATTTGATCGTAGGCCTGCTTCAACATGAATAAGTGGAATGTGCAATTGAGCTGCAGCAATAGATCCTGCAAGAGTAGAATTGGTATCACCATAGAGCAGCACAGCATCTGGATTCACTTCTGACATTACCTGCTCAAGTTTACCTAACATACCTGCTGTTTGAAAAGAATTGCTCCCGCCGCTAATCTCCAAATGAAAGTTTGGTTCCGTAAGACTCAATTGGTCGAAGAAAATCTTTGACATAAATGGATCGTAGTGCTGTCCGGTATGCACCACCACTTCCTGAATATTTTCAGAATGTTTTTCGTTCAGTTCACGGCTAATTGCTGATGCTTTTATAAACTGTGGTCTTGCGCCAATTATGGTAAGTAGTTTCTTCATGCCTGTTCTAAGGTTCCTTCATCCGCGAAACTATAATATCCGGTGCTTGTAACGATCAAATGATCTAGAACAGGCAACTCCAGATTTTTTCCGGCATTCACAAGTCTTCGTGTGAGTTTTAGGTCCTCATCACTTGGTTGTGTGTTTCCGCTGGGATGATTGTGGGCTACAATAATAGAGGACGACTTGTTCTCCAGAGCTATTCCAAACACTTTTTTGGGATCAACGGCTGTATAACTGATACCACCTTCACTCACCTTATGCACTGAAATAACATGATTTCGCCGCGTAAGATTCATTACCCAAAATTCTTCATGGGCAAGATCTCCTATGTGGGGCAGAAAATGCTCATAGGCTCCTTTTGAATGCCCTATAACCGGAAGTTCGCGCGCTTCTGTTGATCGCCTTCGTCGGCCCAACTCAAGGGCGGCTATTAGCGTAAGGCTTTTAACATCACCCATGCCTTTGAATTTTTTGAGTGCATTGAGGTCAATACGACCCAAACTTACAAGGTCATTTTCTACACTTGCCAATATGCGTCTTGCCAAGGATACTGCGCTTTCTTGTCGATTACCAGAGCCAAGTAGTATGGCAAGTAATTCCGAATCGGATAGTGCGCCTGGACCTTTTGAATTGAGTTTTTCCCGCGGCCGGTCATCCGGCGCCCAGGATTTGATGCCGTTAGTAGTTTCCATTATTTTCAGTTTAGACCACGAAACTACAAAAAGTCGGGCAAAAAAAAACCTTCCTATTCTGGAAGGTTTCGGTCCATAGGACTATTTCTTATTAAGAAAGATGGCTGATCCTTCGAGCAATACTGCTTTTCAGATTACCTACTTTATTCTTGTGAATTACCGAATTTTTCCCAAGTTTGTCAAGCAAGGATATCACAGACGGGGCTATCTTTTCAACTTCAGCCTTGCTATTGCTAGAACGCAGTTTGCGCAACGCGTTACGCATCGTCTTGTGGTAGTACTTATTGCGATCACGCTTAACATCGTTAGAGCGAATTCTCTTGATTGAACTCTTGTGGTTTGCCATTGCTTTTATCTCAAAAAATTGGGTTGCAAATATAGTCATCTTTCGACAACTGTCAACAATTCTCGAAAAAACAGTTCGATTGGAACTATTTTATCTGAATATGCGTAAGACTAAGGGTTTACTGAAAATTATAAATGTCATTCACACACATTTCTTTCCTTTTTCTGCTTCTCTTGAAGTTTAGTCCCCTGACGTTAATTGGTCAGGATCAATCGGTTATTGATCAATTTAATCGAGATCTTCGGAACGCACAAAATGACAAACAACGGCTAGATGCTCATTTGGGCTTGGCCGATGAATATCTTTTTTGTTTACCCGATTCGGCTCAATATCACTCAATTAAGGGTTACGAATTGGCTGAAGAATTAGAGGAACTCGGGAAGTTGGCCAAGCTCTCAAATTTCAGAGGAATAGTCGAACACAATCATGGCCATTATCTATCAGCGCTGGAATTGTATCAGAAGTCGCGCAGCGTTTATGCGCAACTTGGGGACATGGAAGGAGCTGTAAAAGCCCTCAACAATATTGGAATTATTTACGGTGTAATTGGCGAACCTCACAAGGCCATTGCGTCATATCTAGAATCGCTACAATACAACGAGGAGCACGGGCTTGAGGTACAGGCCTCTAGAAACCTTTTTAATGTTGCTATGTCATATTTAGAATTGAAGGAATTCGACTTGGCACGTGGTTATGTAGAAAGGTTGAAGGAATATCAAAATGGTTCAAAGGAAATGGCTAATCCTTTGACCCTCGAAGCAGAATTGTTGCTTCACGATGGAAAACTGGATGAAGCCCTGAGTGTAGTAAGATCCGCACTCGAAATAGCAACTACAGGGGGCGACCTCAGCAATGAAGGTTCGTTGCATGTTCTTAAGGCCGAAATACTGCGCAGTATGGGCAGAACAGGCGAGGCACTCGCAAGCATCCAGAAGGCGAGCACACTTGCAGATGAATATGATTTCAATGACATTAAAATTGAAGCCTTGGCAGAGAAAGTCAATATTCTTTCGGCTATGGGTTTGTACGATAAAGCTTATTTCAATCAGAAGGAGTTGATCAGGACAAAGGATAGTCTCGACGGGATCAACAAGATGAATATCATGAGCGAACTAAATACTAAATACGAAACCGAAAAGAGAGATGCTGAAATAGCCCTTCAGTCGCAACAGCTTCAATCTAAAAGTTTTTGGATGTTCGTGATTAGCTTGTCAACTATTGCTTTAGCTGTCATTATTTTCATGATTTACTTTACTCTTCAAAAGAAAAAGCGATTGAATGGCCTACTTACACGACAGAATCAAGAGATTAAAAGTCAAAGGCAAAAAATTATTTCATCCATCAGTTATGCAAAGCGCATTCAACATTCAAGTTTGATTCCGCCTGGAAGGCTCCAAGAAATATTCAAAGAATCTTTTATCTTTTTCAAACCAAAGGATATTGTCTCTGGAGATTTTTATTGGTTTAGGGTTATAGACAACATGATCTATCTGGCGGTGGTGGATTGCACAGGTCATGGAGTACCTGGAGCCTTTATGTCGCTTATTGCAGCCGAAAAATTAAATAAGGCAGTAGGGGAAATGGGCTTGCGCGATCCGGGTGAAATTATTACTGCTGTGAACAAACAGATTATTGAATCTTTAAACCAAGAAAGTGCGCCTGAAAATGCACAAGATGGATTGGATTTAAGTCTGTGCCTGGTAAATCAACATACAGGAGAAATTAAATTTTCCGGAGCGAATAGCTCGATTATAATTCTAAACGATAAAAATGAGTTTAATGAAGTCCGATCTACAGCATTAGGTGTTGGTGGAGCGATTTATGGGAAGATGTACAAGAATGGTTTTTGTTTCGAAACTACTTCCATCAACTATCAATCAGGTGACTATCTATTTATGTTCACCGATGGTTTTCATGACCAATTTGGTGGTTTGGATCTGAAGAAATTCAATAAAGGTCAATTCCGAGAAATGCTGAAAGAATGCTCAAACATTGGACTGAATAACTCACATGAGTTTTGCAACAACATTTTTGAGCAATGGAGAGGTAGTACTTCTCAAACCGACGATATCCTTGTTCTTGGAGTTCGGTTATAGGATTTTTTATTAGAGTTAAATACTATGCAGGATCCTGCAGAATTTGGAGTTCCCTTTATCTAGTGCCCGCCTCTTTTGAAACAATTTCGATGTGCAGGTCTACGAGACTTTTGAACTCACCACCTTTTTCAATCATCAGTTCATCATGGGCATCTACCAGCCATTTAACACGATAGTGGCTTCGAGGATCCTGTTGCTCGAATATGGTAAGCATTTCAAGTATGAATCGACCAGATGAGGAATTGAAATAGTCTAGTTCGAATTGAATTTCTAAAGGTTTTTTAGGGTGTTCGTCTACAAATTCCTTAACCCATGTGAGCAAGGGAATATAGAACTGATAAGCGTTTTCGGGAAAGGATCTTCCGGAAATGTGCAAATGTCCCTTATCAATTTCAGATATGATTTCAGGGGTGTCATCAGACTTAGATATGTGAAGATCCAAAAGTGGCATGAATGCGCAAAGTTATATGATCACGTCCAGTCCAAAGAAGTAACTATCTTCTTCGAGTTCTTCAAAATTAAACTGAACTCTACCTTGACAAGCCATAGCAACCTCTATGAGTCCTAAACCACTCTTAGATTTATTTTCAAATTTGAGGCTCGCCTTTATTGCCATTAGATGCAAGTTTTTTAACTCTTCAATATTCATTCGACTCAAGAAATTGAGCTTGTCTTCTAGAAAGTTCTTTGACGCTGCGTTTACAACATTGCCGGCTAAAATTCTGATACGGTTATTGTCATTGCTCAACATAAAAATCCCATCCTTAAATGAACTTCTGTCGTGTGTATGTTTGGCAATGTTCTGTAAAAGTTCTATCAGTATGTGACCTACTTTTCGTGTGAAAAGTCCGTTGTTCAGATCTTCACCCATATTTTGTTCAACCATCGACAGAATCGACAGAATGGACTTTTGAGACAAATCACCCTTAAAGAAAAGGATGATTCCATGACTCAATAATTGGGTGTGCAGCCAATCGGTATCTTCAATTTGGCTCGAAGGGGCCGATGTAACTTTGCTCTTTTTGTGCAGCAAAGAAACTTGTTGATGAAACCGCGCAAAGCGATCATCTACTGATGAGAATTCATACAAAAGGTCGTTACCGGATTTCCGGGCGAGTTCTATCAATCCAAGTCCTGCTCCACCTTTCAGGTTGATCTCATTGTTTTCAAGTTGATGTAAATACAGCTCCTTTAAGTTTAAACCTTTGAGCGAATTCACATTTTCCACCAACTTTGATAGTGCGGGAATATCTTCTTTGACTACTAAATTTATTGAATTGATGCTGAAACAATGGTCATGGTTTCTAAATGTGAAGATACCTGACTCGGAAGTTTCCGAATCAACTCTGTTTTCTGGTAAACCATGTTTTACAATGTTCTGGAAGCACTCTACAAGAAGGAATGATACTTTTCTATTGATCAAGGGTTGTGTTGGCACTGCACTCATCGAATATTCCGAAATGTCGAGTATGTGTCCGGTAAGGTATTCTGCAAAGGGTCCACTATAACAGAATACAGGATGGCAAGCCTCATATCGCTTATAAAGCGAATACAGGAGTTCTAGAGAACCCATCATCTGGTGAGGGTTTCTCCCAGGCCTGATATAAGGTAGAGCCATTTCTTTTCTTAAAGGTTTATACTGTGTTCGGCATTCAGAACGCAGTTTCCCGAAACCTTATACGCGAAATGTCCGAGTCTGGTTACAAACCAACAGGAACTAGAGGTCCCTAGAGTTGATGTCTTTATTCCCTGAACAACTCAGGGATGGACGCCCGCAACAGCACTCACCAATGCATGCGCTTCCGCAGCGATGTCCTGTATCCAAGAATCCTCAAGATAGTGAAGCACCTTTTCACCCAGCTTGTTCTTGGATTCGGTTTCACGCAATTGTATCAGAATAAGGTCCTGATCGTGGTCAACTGTAAATTTGATTTTGATGCTGAGGTCTGCTCCTTCTTTTACAAGAATGTCGTCCTCAAAGAGCGCTTTGGTAACGTGGTTTCTCAGTTCATCGATTGGGTGTTTGAGACCTTCTTCTACAAATTTAATCTGTACTTCGACCATTGGATTAAGGTTTAAAGGGTAAAACATGAATTGAATATGCTCGTGGCCTCTGGATGTTCTGCTCCATATATTTCCGGTTAACACTGAACACCGAGGTCTAGAATCCGATGAATAGAATGAACGTGTGCTAAATGCGAAGGAAAGGTATGTAAACTTTTTGGAAATTGATACATGATTGCCCAAAAAAGTTTACTATGCTAGGCCCGCTTTACGTCGTTCATTTTTGGCTTGGCTCATTTTATACGCTAGTTCAATTGTCGAATCGGACAGAATTTGAAGGTGGGCTAGATCCTGATTCTTTGATTTTATTCTCCCTATTTCTTGCGTGAAAAAAGTTCTCAATAGTTTGCACCAAATGATTGTAATTTTTCATGAAGTGTGAATTATATAAGCATTACATAAAGTTTTGTAACTCCTACGCAATGTTGTCAAGTGACATTTGTTGAAGACATTCTCCAAATAATAGGGACTGTTTAAAATTAATAAATATGTCAAATTTAAAGGAACAACCGCTGGGTACCAAAGTGAAAAAGAATGAGATTAAGTCCACGGAGGGGGAGTATTCCATCCGTATGCCAAGACGGCGTATCAATGCTCCAACTCTGATAAGTTTTAAAACAGGTCTTGTGCTTTTCTTCGCTATTTCTATGATTTTCTCTTCATGTAAGTCGATGAATAAAACCCAAAAAGGTGCTGTAATTGGAACTGCTGCTGGTGGAGCAATGGGTGCAGTAATCGGAAAAGCTTCTGGCAACACTGCCTTAGGTGCCATCATAGGTGCAACCGTTGGTGGTGCTTCTGGAGCGATCATTGGCAATCAAATGGATAAACAAGCCAAAGAAATTGAAGCGTCTGTACCTGGCGTAGCAGTAGAAAGAGTGGGGGAGGGTATCGTAGTTGAATTTAGCAACAAGATTCTATTTGGATTTGATCAGTCGATACTCTCTGATGCCGCTAAAGAAAACTTGACAAAATTGGTCACTGTATTGAATGAATACCCAGAAACGGATATCGAAATTCAAGGTCACACCGATAGCGATGGTTCAAAAAGTTATAACCAAAATTTGTCGGAGGAGCGAGCTATAGCTGTCTCGAATACGCTTATAAGCAAGGGTATTAACGCAAACCGCATAACAGTTATCGGCTTCGGCGAGGGGGTTCCTAAGTACGAAAACGAAACGGAAGCAGGTCGTGCAACCAATAGAAGGGTTGAGTTTATAATCACCGCTAACGAAAAAATGAAAGCAGAAGCAGAAAAAGAAGCTTCGAAGTAATTACAAAATCAAATAAACAATTATGAAAAAGAATTTATTTATAGTACCTATCCTAGTGGTCGTTTTTTATCTGTCTGGAAACATTCAAGCGAAGGGTCAAGAAGGATTGGCAATACTTGGTGGGGTGAATTTTCAAAACCTAAATGGAAAGGATTTTGAAGGTGATAAACTGGAGAATGATATGATCATAGGCTATCATATTGGAGTGAATTTTGCTATCCCAGTAGCTACAGAATTCTATTTCCAACCGGGAGTTATGCTTTCTACGAAAGGTGCAGAAGATAAGTCTGGTGATTTTTCAGTGAAGTCGAACTTTTCATACATCGAAGTACCTCTCAATCTTGTCTACAAACCAGCTCTTGGAAACGGTTTTTTGGTTCTTGGATTTGGACCATATATCGGTTATGCCGTAATGGGGAAGGTCACATCTGAGTTGGGATCGGAATCTGAAGAAACGGATATCGAATTTCAAAATACAGTAGAATCGACTGATTCATTTGCCGTTCCTTACGCGAGGGCAATAGATGCAGGTGCTAATATTCTATTTGGTTACGAAATGCAAAACGGGATTTTTCTCCAACTTAATTCTCAGTTCGGTATGCTCAACGTAAACCCAGAGGACAAGAGAATAACAGATGATAAGACTATGGTAAAACACACCGGTTTCGGTTTGTCGCTCGGATATAGGTTTTAAACAAAGCTATATATTATTAAGTCCGTCTCTGGCAATTGAGGCGGACTTTTTATTTTATGAAAGTTGAAACAAGCTATTTCAGTGGTGAATATTGTGAATTCGATAAAGTTTGAATGGGGAGGGAATACATTTACAATGCTCACCTCTGTGGATCCGTGCCGTGTGTAAAAAAATCAAAATTCAAGGTGTATAATTTATAATTCAAAGAGAAGACGAATATCTCTGCGTCCAGTCTCTGCGGTCTCTGAGTGAAAATTCATAACTCAAGAGACCAATTCATAATTCAAAAAGAAAGAGGATGTCTCTTCTTCCTCTGCGTCCGGTCT
>JAWXBG010000068.1:0-10103 GCA_034439875.1 Flavobacteriales bacterium | reverse complement strand
TGAGCATACTTGAATCAGTAGAAGATCCATTTGAAGCCGATATCAATAAAGTGGTTGGTTATAGCACATTGCCTTTGTATCGCTACTTCGTGATTGAGAATACGATTGATACCATGGTCCTCGATGCGCTTGCATGGCAGATCAAAGATGTCGATATTGTTTTATCAAACGGTTTTAGGTTTTGTCCTCCACGCACGACACCTGACCAAACCGGAAATATTCCGGTTACGGAGGGATTTATTTTTGACATGTTGCCCGTGGATAGTTTTGTACGAAAAGGTAAGGTAACGGGAAGCCAGATAAAAGAATGGCTGGAGAAGGAGCTCAATAATGTATTTGCCAAAAATACGGCAGAGCGATTTGGAGGATGGGTGATCAAGTTTAAAGGCATGGAAATCACTTTCAACGCATTTGGAGAAAAGGGGAAACGGGTGCAAAGCATCATGATAGGAGGTCAGCCGATTGATCTGCAAAAAGTGTACACAATATCCGCTTGTGAACGGGATGGTGATCCGGCAGATGTCTTATGCAGAATAAAAGGAGTAAAGGACACCTCCAATACATCATTTACCTTACACCAGGTGATGAGAAATTATTTGCAGGCCAATTCGCCGGTGACACCAACGCCACCGTTGGCTGCCAGGATATTAGATGGTCCTCAATCTTTGCTAACGCAGGTGACGGGTGTGGATTATCAATTTCGTTAAAACCTTTATTTATGAAAAACATGATAGTAATGACGACCCTCCTGTGCATGACATTGTTGGTCAATGCGCAGTCCAATGCAGAGGTGGTATCCATAGGTGAACATAAGATCGTCTTTCAGCTTACCTCCGCGGACACCAATGTGCACAAGGCCATGATCAGGCAACTTGGTAACCTACTGATAGCAGCACCAAATGCCAAAGTGGAAGTAGTGTGTCACAGCCAAGGTCTTGATATCCTCCGCACGAATCATACGGTTGTTTACCCAAAGATTAAAGAACTAAGTGCCCAGGGTATTCAATTTGTAGCCTGCGAAAACACACTTCGTGAGCGTAAAATCAGCAAAGAAGAGATCATAGCTGAATCCGGGTATGTCAAAGCCGGTATTCTTGAGATCGTGATGAAGCAAGAAGAAGGCTGGAGCTATATCAGAGCCGGCCAATAAGCATTCATCTAATCACAAACCCGTGATGCATCTCCGGATATTACTATTCCTCTTTTGGAGAGCAGGACCTGTCATTGCCCTGGCGCAGCATCAGGAAATCAGTGAGGCCCCTCTGCCGTATAAAGGAAAGGAGCAGATAGAAAAGGATTCACTGTCTATTCTGTCCGCCTTTAAACATGGTAAAGCCAACGGACACTTCCGGTATTTTTTTATGGCGACAAATAATAGCGGTGATCTGACTGACTATTATGCCAATGCAGCAGGAGGAGGCATCCGTTTTGAAACAGCCTCCTTCTATGGTTTCCGGTTTGCAGTCGGCGGCTCTTATGTATTTAACATTGCTTCCTCTGATCTCACGGATCCCGATTCCACCACTAGCCTCTACAGCAGGTATGAAGTGGGTCTGTTTGATGTTGACGATCCCGCTATCACTACAGGTCTTGATCGCCTCGAGGAATTGTATCTCTCTTATTCATGGGGCCAATCTGAAGTAATGTATGGGCGGCAATTTATCAACACGCCTTTTATCAACCTTCAGGATGGGCGCATGCGTCCCGGTGCAGTTGAAGGTATCGTATTGAGACTGAAAGAGTGGCATACTACCAGTATGGAGTCCGGCTTTTTATATGCCGTGTCACCAAGATCGACGGATAGTTGGTATGCTGTCGAAAACTCATTCGGGATTTATCCATCGGGTATAAATCCGGATGGATCGAAATCGAATTATCACGGACATATACAGAGCAGTGGTATTCTTTATACAGGGGTCACTGGGAAGTGGTTTAAAAAGCTTACCATTCAAGGATGGGATTTCCTCGCCTTGAATGTTATGAATACAGCCATGCTTCAACTTGATCTTACAGAGAAAACCAATTCAAAGGATGTGATTGCTGCGTCCGCCCAAGTCATACGGCAGGATGGAATTGGTGATGGCGGAAATGAAAATGCGTCTCAAGCCTATTTTCCTTCAAACGCAAAATCCTTTTCATTTGGATTCAGGTTTGGATACACAACAGGCAGGTTTTTTACAAATCTGAATTATAGTCGCATTACTTCTTCAGGGAGATACCTCATGCCTCGGGAGTGGGGGAGAGATCCTTTATTTACCTTCCTTCCCCGCGAACGGAATGAAGGACTTGGGGACGTACATGCTGTCATGGGTAGGGTCGCTTACACGCTTCCGGAAAACATCTTTTCAGTTGGGGTAAGTGCCGGGTATTATAACCTGCCTGATGTAAAGAATACGCGCCTCAATAAATATGGTTTGCCATCCTATGTACAAGCCAATTTGGAGTTGCGTTATTTTTTCAAAGGCCTGTTCGAAGGGTTGGATATTCAATATCTCCTTGCCGCAAAATTCAATGCGGGTGAGACCTATGATAATGATAGATATGTCTTCAATAAAGTGAACATGCAAGTGCATAATCTCGTGTTGAATTTTCATTTTTAATAGGAGGCGAAGGCTGAGGCCAAATTTTTCACGACAGCAAATTTTTAATTTGTTTGTTAATCGTGGATTGTATATACGCATTCACGACAGCAAATTTTCAATTTGTTTGTTAATCGTAGATTGCATCTACGCTTTCACGACAGCAAATTTTTCAATTTGTTTGTTAATCGTAGATTGCATCTACGCTTTCACGACGGCAAATTTTCAATTTGTTTGTTAATCGTAGATTGTATCTACGCTTTCACGACAGCAAATTTTTAATTTGTTTGTTAATCGTAGATTGTATCTACGCTTTCACGTCAGCAAATATTTAATTTGCGAATATCCAAATTGGCACTCGCAAAGAACGAAATCCACAGTCTAGCTTAGTGAGCAGCTAAGCTGCAACACTTCCTATCGTAACTCCTTCAGAGGGCGAAGGGGGTAAAATAGTATATGGGCGAAGGGGGTAAGAATTTCAGGAGTCGAATGGGCTTATGTAGTTCAGAGGGTGAAGGGGATTATGAAGTTTAAGGAGCGAAGGGGGTATAGAAGTTCAGAGGACAATCGGGGTAAAATTCCAACATCTCATTTCAAGGCATGAGCAGCGGAACCAAGTGCCTCAGCAACCACTCGATCAGGAATATTATCTTTGAAGGTAAATGATCTGTAATCTGTAAGCACAGGTGGTATGCAACAAGAAGATATATCGTGTCGCTACTATCCTGTTCTTTAAGCCCTGCATGATCATTTGAAAACACTACCATAGATGTACGGCTTACATGACAGTGATATAAGACAGATAGTTGATCTTTTTCGAAGCGCTCCGGAAATTGAAGAAGCCATCATATTTGGCAGCAGCGCCATAGGTCGACACCGTCATGGAAGCGATATAGATCTCGCCCTCAATGGAGAAAAGCTGACATCAGCTATCATGTCACGATTAAGCGAATATTTGAATGAAGAAACCAATATGCCCTATCGGTTTGATCCCTTTAGATTAATTGATATTAACAACCAGGATTTAGTAGATCATATTGGTAGAGTGGGCGTGGTTATATATGGGAGAGCGACTGTGTCTGCTGTTCAGGATCCTGAACAGCCGTATACCGGATGATATTTCAAAGTTGTTCAATCTGCAAAAGCTGAGGGAAACACAGCCAGAAAATTTCAAAAACAATGCATAATTTTGGAGGAGTTGCTTGACGTTAATTGATCAAAGAAAATTTGCAGGTTAGTCTTCGATTTTAAAATTAAATTTAATAGGAGACTTCGTATT
Source organism: Flavobacteriales bacterium (assembly GCA_034439875.1). Classification (GTDB taxonomy): domain Bacteria; phylum Bacteroidota; class Bacteroidia; order Flavobacteriales_D; family Sanyastnellaceae; genus JAWXBG01. Next base: position 6,245 of record JAWXBG010000068.1, on the reverse strand, counting down.
TTGAAATGTATTTTTGATCTTGGTGGAATTGTCATAGTTTTTGCAATCGGATTTGTTTATGTTTTGAAACTTTATCTTTCTAATCAAGAACATTTCATTCAAATAGCCGGATCATTATTTGCTGGTATTGCAACCATATGTGGCCTGGCAATGGGGTATGCTTCTATTATAGAGACGGATTCCGATAAGTCAACAATTAAGAATGCCGCTGAAAAATTGCTGCACGCCACAATATTTCTTCTATTCTAGGCTGTATTTGGACTGGTTTTTTTTGATCTTTTAGCTTCGAAGGCTTATTCAAACGTAATAGTAAAAGTCACTACAGAAGTCTTTCGAGGTGCGGGTGTTTTTTTTCTTATTAATGCCTTCTGGGCTGCCCATTATGTTGTAAGGTGGCTTTCTGATGTTCTTTGGGTGAGATGGTCTCGCCGTGATAGAAAAGAATAATCTATGATAAAAGACTTTCAGGATTGGTAATCACTAACTGATCACCAATCCTGAATAATCCATTTTAAAATCACTGTTTCACAAACCGACTCATCCCAACCACGCTGTTTTCTGAAAGGATCTGGATGAAGTACATCCCCTTCGACAGATGTTTTATTTCCATTCGCTGCAGATTTGTGCCCACCTCTGCTTTCTTTTCATAAAGTATTTGACCGGTGAGACTGATTACGCTAATACTCATATCCTGGCTTGTCAGCTCTGAAAGTTCAAGAGTGAATTCCCCATTGTTGGGATTAGGAAATATGTGCAAGGAATTATTTTGTTCGATCGATGGAACAGAAACCAATAACTCGCTAAAACATATATCATCGACTTGAATTTTGGCCTGAGATGCAACCCCACCTTGATCACTTGTATATGGACTGGTCACATAGATAGCAAGCCTGGCTTCAATGCCAGGAGCCTCAGACCCAGGTTGAAGACAAGTAGCAGCACCTACCCATTGATCCAAATCATATTCTATCTGAAATTCAAACCACCCCGTATCTACCTGGGAAAAATCAATTGAAGCGATTTCATAGCAACTATTGGCCGGGCAATTTCCAAATTCAAAATCATCACCTTGAAATAAAACAAGTTTACCTTCCCAGTCCTTCATATGTTTTCCGTTTAGATTCTCATGTGGATCTCCCGAATGTCCAACTTTGCTCTTACCTGTTACTTTGCCTCGACCTAAGGGAAAGCAAATCGGGTCAGCAGAAGCCAACACGTCAGCCTCACTTAAATTTCCTGTGAGTTGAATCGTCCAACCATCGGTACTTCCTGGAATGCCATCTAAAAGATGCGGGCTTCCTGAGATCGCAATCCAATGATCTGTCGAACCACCATTGCTCATGTCTCCTGATATGGCTCCCTCCTGAAAGGAAGGATTGAGATTAAGCGCCCCCCCCGTACAGGCGAATGCTATTACACAAGTTGTTTCGATTCTCCGCTCATATGAAAATGTTGTGCACGTCTGTAGCATAGATTCTACCCGATCAACCTGCATGATAATAGAGTAATCATCCGGACTTGGAAATGAGTAACAAAAAGATTGATTTCCAATCGTGTAGCCTATAGGTGTGCTCATAGTATCATTAATATACCAGGTTACTGTTTCACAATCAGTCAATGCAATTGGTGTGAAGCATGCCTTACAAGAATTATTAAATATAGTTTGTGTAAAACCAGCATCGACTGCAGCTTCAAATGCCTCGATGTCTTGTGTGGTGCAAGCACACAAATCCTGACACTCCACAATGAGCTGAATTTCACAATCGCAAATCTCATTTCCACAAAACCCACTTATGGATAATGTGTACACCCCAGGAAAAGTAAAATATCTCGGAAGCAAATCAATACTAAAATATGGATTGGTCGCAGCCAGTCCAACCTCGCTCCCTTGAGGACCGGTTAATCTCCACGAAATCGTAGAGGTATCCTGACATGTCATTCCAATACATTCGAATAATCCAGTGAAGGAAAAGCCTGTTCCAGCAGGAGGACATGCCAGTGTCAACGGAGCTCCACCACAAGAAACTGGAATACTCATCGCCCCTTGTGAACTTCGAATAAACATGGAGGAAAATGCATTGCAAAAACAGGAGTCAGGCAAAATCTGGACTGTTTCCGAAAATAATTTTTCAAAACAAACTTGCGAACTGTCCTCCGTAATAAACTCTTGTATCAGGTATTGTATTTCGTACACATTGTTATCAGGATAACTATGGGTCAGTCTTGTATTCGCATCAATAGGACCTGATGTTATGGGCGTCCCATCTCCCCAGTCTATGTAGGTGACTCGATTGCAGGCAAGTAGTGAACCTACATTAAGCCGTACAGAGTCTACACTTTGATCCACCTGTATATTTACAATGAGACTTGAATTGTCATCAAAGGCTTTCTGATCCGTACAGCAGCTGTACTGTATTTCCTGTAAACATATATTATCAATCCAACCTTTATTGTGATACCCACAGCAGCCATTACCAAGACCAACGATGACCAGGACGTCGGCATTTTGGGTAGCGGTCCATAATGGCATTGTGTATGTATTCCATGCTGCAGTAGTCGCTTGTGGACTAGTGCCCATAATCTGACAATTCGTACAGTTGTAGGGGTTGTAAAAACCAGGTACTGGTGAATTGGTGGCTTGGAATCTATAAAAGAGATTACTCTTGGAACAATAAGAAATTTTATAGGTATGTCCGGCCAAAAATGGAATCCCCGGTTGGTAAATAGATTCTCCACCAGTCGCAAAAGCAAAGAAATACATCGAAAATGGATCGCAGCAGAAAGTGGTACCATCAAGGTGGGGCGTTTCAGAAATCCTAAACCAGTTATTTGTATGTCCCGGCCACAAGTTAAAGCCGAGATTACCCATAATAGAACCTTGATCGAAACCAGAATTCTGAATCAGATTATTTTGACAATGACAAATACAATCCACCACTATTTTAAATGAGCATGATGCGATATTGCCACAATTATCTGTTGCTGTATACGTAACGAAGGACGTGCCCGCATCGAAAGACAATCCACTCGCACTTCCGTTTCCAGCATACGAGGAGGCTCCAGAGACCACATAGCTGAGTAACGGCGTACCGCAATTATCATCAACCAGTACAGGTTGAATGCCTTGCACGATCATGGAGCAATTAGGGCCTGTGGTGGAAAGGTGTAGGTCAGCCGGACAAAAAATAATTGGCGGAATATTATCTACTCCCTGTACGTCCGTCGTACATGAATTTGTATTTCCACACCAATCCGTTACCGTTAAAACGACAGGGAAACTACCGCAGCCGGTGATCACGTTTGGCGAGACACTCATGGACTGAATCAAGCAATCATCAAATGAACCATCATCAATAAGTGCGGAAGTGACATTCGCCTGGCAATTGGCGCCTAAAGGAATCATTACGCCATTTTTGCATAGCGCCACTGGTGGATTATTATCGACGATGTTGACCAGATGACAAACCGTACTATTGCACATTCCACCATTGATCGTCAAGCATACATTATACTGTCCGCAGGCCGTAAACTTATGCCATGGATCTTTTAGAACCGAAGTGTTATTGGGAATACTTCCCGGATCACCAAAATCCCAGGTGAATGATAAAGGTGCGGGACCGGTGGAGGTGTTCACGAATTGAATTTGACCGCAGAAATCAGCGGGAAAAGTAAATTCAGCCATACAGGTATCCTGTGCTGCACAGCCTGCCAAAGCAACTTCATAAAAACAACTTTGACCAAGACCACAAGTGATATCATATAGGATTGTAAATATCGGTGTGGTGCCTGGCTCAATACAAAATTCAAGCGGGGCACTTGTTCCAAATGGGATGATCCCACTGGAATGGGTGAGCAATAATTCGGTTTGGGTCACCGAGGTGACCGTAAATCCATTACCAACATCTGCAACAAAACTGGTGAATTGGCCCACGTCCAATAATATCCTTAGTTCTGGGGTGCAATCAGACAAATTCTCAAGATTAAGTTGATAACAACAAGGATCCTGATCGATTAAAGTAAACAAAATGGATGGACAATCCGGTTGCGCAAATCCCTGTTGAGCTCCTCCAACGAGCAACATGAATATGACGATAATCTTTCGAATCAATGTTGATTTCTCAGGAAGGAAAATTATTAGCTGAGTCATATTTGTTCCAGTTTTTTTTCAAGAAAATTCTCTCTAATATAAGGATAAAGTTGCTGATGTAGCATCGTCTGTACATATCTTTTAGCTGAGTGGACAGGGATGTGTCGAGATTTCATAATTCAGTTTTGAATGTATCAGTTTGGGTGAAAATGCTGGGTATGGCGGTGCGGTATTGGATTGTTCGAGACCAAACAAAGCTTATGACATCTATGTATTTGCATAATACCCCAATGGAGGATATTTGTCAAATTACCCAACTTTTGCTTGGCGTGTGTGGACTAGTGTCAATAAATATCAACCAGAATAGGTCACAATATGTGAATGTTGGAAAGGGCATTCGGTATAGCGCATAACTCCGTTTGTAAAATCGTATGGCGGGAAGCCCTCTAAAAGTGTTTATTATTGATGATGAGTCAGGGGCCAGAAAGATGTTGAAAACCTTCCTTCAGGAAGGATTCCCTGAGGTCTTCATCGTCGGCGAAGCTTCATCAGTTCGCGAAGGCAAGCAGCTTATCCCTCAAGCCAATTTTGATCTTCTTTTTCTCGATGTGGAAATGGAAGATGGGACTGGTTTTGACTTACTTGACCAACTTCCTGTTTTAAATTTTAATGTCATTTTCGTAACCGCTCATGATGATTTTGCCATCAAAGCTTTCCGATACAACGTCATTGATTATTTATTAAAGCCCATTGATCCCGATGAGTTGTTCAGGCTGTTCAAAAGTCGATAGAACATAGAAATCAGGAAAGTTTACAAAAGCAGCTTCGGCAGCTTCTGCATTCCGCCCGCAAAAATTCCTTTGAAAAAATTACCCTCAGCACCTCCAACGGATTTGTCTTTGCCAATACGAATGAAATTGTTCGGATAGAAACCTATGGAAACTACAGCTTTGTTTATTTGGTAGAAGGCGATCGATTGTTAGTATCCCGAAATCTTAAAGAGTTCGAAGAAATGCTTCCTGAGCCACAATTCTTCCGGATCCATCAATCCCACTTGGTAAATACTTCCTTTGTTAAAAAGGTGATTAAAGAAGAGGGCGATCAAGTCGTCATGAACGATGGTGCCACAATCCCAATCTCCCGCAGAAGAAAGGAAGAATTCATGAATATTATTCTTCGGGAAAACTCATAGTTGTCCACTCCTAACTTTCTCATCTCCCCCTTTCAGGTCCAAGCCTAGTGCACACTTCGACTCCCTCAGTAAAAGAATCCCGCCCTGAATAGACAGCGGGAGGGCAGGGGGTCAGAAGAGGGCATCTTACCTTCTCATCTATTCACCTTCTCACCCTCTTACCTTCTCACTCTCTTACCTTCTCACTCTCTTACCCTCTCACCCTCTTACCCTCTCACCCTCTCACCCTCTCACCTTCTCACCTTCTCACTCTATCACCCCTCACGAAAGAAAATCTTACAATCCACCCACTCCCCATCAAACACCACCCCCGGATACTTTTTATAGAAATTGATCCCCGGCTCATTCCAGTCCAACACCTGCCACTTGACCAAAGCCACATCCTGCCGCTTCGCTTCTTCCAGGAAAGCCTCAAATAGTAGTTTACCGATGCCTGAGCCCCTCATGGACTCCCTGACGATAAAATCCTCCAGATATAACATCCTCCCCCTCCACGTGCTAAACATCCCACAATACAGCGCCATCCCAACGATCTGTCCATCCACCTCCGCTACATAAGCATCAAATGCCCCTCTGCCAAAGTCCTCCTCATAACTCTCCGGACTCGTCGATACCCGATGCAATCCCCGTTCATATTCCGCCAGCTCCCTCACCAATGCATGGATACCTGGAATATCATTTGCTGTCATTTTTCTAATTGTCATTTCTACTTCTATTTGAAAGGTAATGCTTTAAGTCCCCTTTACGCGATGTGCTGAGCTGAGCCGAAGTAGGATTTAGGGGCAAAACGGAGTTCCCTCATCAATGACGCTAGTCGAGCGCCGAAGCTCCCTAGAATCCGAATGCAATTCTATAAGGTTAGCCGCTAATTTTCGCTAATTCACGCTAATTTGATCTCTCAATTCTCAAATCTCAACCCATTTACCCATTTAGCCTCGTAACCCCTAACCCATCAACTAATAAACT
>JAWXBG010000067.1:0-22447 GCA_034439875.1 Flavobacteriales bacterium | reverse complement strand
TATTGGAGTACCAAGTGAAGCAACAATAGCCACACAAGTACCTGTACCAACGTTCACAGTGATGTTCAAAGGACAAGTGATAGTAGGAACGATGTTGTCAATTCTGTTTACGTTAAATGTGCATGTTGATATGTTCCCGCTTGAATCTGTTACGGTCAGAGTTACTACAGTTGTTCCAACTCCTGAAACTGGGGTTCCAGCGGCGGGAGATTGTGTAACAGTAACTGCCCCGCAAGGATCACTCGCAGTGGCAAGCGAAGTATAGTTTCCAAGCGTTCCGGTGCAAGAACTATTGAGAACCAAAGTTTGGGCACCGGGACAAGTAATGCTCGGAAGGTTGTTATCAATTACAGTCACAGTTTGAATGCAGGTTGAGGTATTGCCGCCGTTGTCTGTGACTGTCCAAGTTACATTCGTTGTACCGACACTGTATGAGGCCGAAGGGTGGTTGTTCGAAACAGAAGCGACGCCACAGTTGTCTGATGTAACAGGTGTTCCGAGTGATGCATTGTTCACATTTGCGGTGCAGCTGTTCCCATTTGTATTCACAGTGATGTTGGCAGGACATGTGATTGTCGGAGCAATGTTATCAACTTTTGTAACATTGAAGGTACAGTTGCTGCTATTTCCTGCCGTATCGGTTGCGGTTAAGGTTATTGTAGTTGTGCCCGTTCCTGAAACCACCGTGCCAGCTGCAGGGGATTGCGTTACAGTAATAGATCCCGACGAAGTACAGTTATCACTAACAGAAGAAAGTGTAGTGTAATTGGGAAGGGTTGCCTGACAAGAACTGTTTAGGTTGAGAGTTTGAGTGGAAGGACAGGTAATAGATGGCGCGTCATCATCAGTTACTGTAACGTTGATACTGCACGTTCCAAATGTTCCGCAACTAGTTGAAATGGTAAAAACCACCGTAGTGATTCCGAGCGGGTATGTGCCGCTTGCATTTGTGGTCCCGTTAAAATTGTTCGTTACCGAAAAGCCGGAGCAACTTCCAGTAACTGTTGGATTGGGAACAGTTACCAATGTTGAGCAAGCTCCTCCTGATGTTGTTGCATTGATATTGCTGCCTGAGCAACTCATCACCGGGATATCCACAACAACTGCCGGTGATGTAGCCGAACAGCCGTTACTCCCGCTAACTGTTACAGTAATTTGATCGTTGTCGCTAAGTGTTGTATTTGTATAGGTTGAGGAGTTTGTTCCTACAGGGTTTCCATTGCGAAACCATTGATATGAAAGTGCAACGGGAAGTGTTTGAGAGCCTCCTTGAAATACACCACATGTTGGATTGGTAATGTAGATGTTGTTCAATGTGCTATTCTGCTGATTCATTGCACAGTCTACAAAGTATGGTGCTACAGCAGGTGCAACGGTTGATGTAAAGAGCAGAGTAGCATTTCTATAATAACGGACAGCATTGTTGTCAATGAAAATTCTTAAGACATCTCCAGTGGAATAGCTCCCAGGGTTATTGACATTGGTTCCGTTTTCTACAATCCTCAAGGTCGCATCGTCACGAAGTCTAATCGAATAATCAATGCCGCCTGATCCATTTCCGGCGTCAACTGCACTTATTCCAAAATATCTTTCTCTGTTCGTTTCTGCTACTGTTGTTGTTACCCAACCATTGCGACTAACATCATTCAATGAGAACGCATTGGTATTATTCATACCGGTGTTGTTCGGCTTCGATAAATCGTCGCCAGCAGCACTTAAATTATTAAGTGTCTGCCAAAAGGCTTGTTCCGTGGCCAACACGCATGAGTTAGGATCATTCACAGCACTGGCCCATGCCGTATTAATTGCGGTTGTTGTTATTGTTATGGTGTGACTGCACGTTGCAACGTTTCCGCTATTATCTGTAACTGTCCAAATCACTGTTGTAGTTCCTAAAGAATAGTTACCACTTGCGTTTGAGGTTCCATTGAAACTATTTGTTACACTGGCTACTCCACAATTGTCAGATGTTGCCGGTATAGGAACAACAACTGCTATAGTGCAATTAATTCCTGCTGAGACAGTCTGGTTTGCAGGACATGTAATCGTTGGTACAACATTGTCCGTAACAGTTATTGTATGCGCACAGGTGACTATATTTCCTGATGGATCTGTTACTGTCCAAGTTACTGTTGTTGTGCCTATTGGATAGGTACCACTTGCGTTAGAAGTTCCGTTGAAAGAATTTGAATACGTTAATGGACAATTGTCTGTGACGGTCGGTTGAGGTATTGTAACCGCTCTTGTGCATGCACCCGACGTGGTAAATACACTTTGGTTTGGAGGACAAGATGTAATAACGGGTATTTGAGTGTCTACTACTGTCACAACAGTTGTGCATGTAGTTGTATTTCCGCTGGCATCTGTAACCGTCCAAAGTACATTCGTAAAACCTACAGGATAAAATCCACTGGCGTTCGATGTGCCGTTAAACGAATTTGTGATCGTTACTGCCGAACAATTATCGCTCGCTACTAGGGCACCAACGATCACGTTGGCTCCACATAATCCGCCTATTATGTTTGTAGAAATGTTCGGTGGACAAGACGAAATTACAGGCGACACATTGTCGACCACATTTATTTGAAATGAACAGTCGTCGAAAAAGTCGCCACTCGTTCCTGCAACGGCACGATAAGTAATCGTGTAACTTCCAATTGGCCATTGTGAATTTGAGGAATATGGAACAGCGTCTATCCTCGACAAACTTGTTGAGGCACAATTACTAGTAGCGGATGGAAAAGGGATTGTAACCAGCCCAATGCATGTAATTGGATTTGCAACAACAGTAAAATTCGCCGGACAATTTATATTGGCACTTGGTTCTTGTAAATCAAAAGTGTATGCTGCCGAGAACGGCTCTGAACATATATACCATGTTGTAGTTATGGTCACCGATTCGAGACCCTCCGTTATCCCGTCAGTTAGAGGATTTATGATTAGAAATTCTAACGTGTCATATGGAGCGAAATAAACGGATGAAGGAAGAAGAGAATAGTCAACTCCATTGATCGCTGTACCCGAATAGGTTAAATCAACTGTAAGTGGTTGATCAATATCTCCGGCTCGTTCTAGTAAATATAAACCAATTGAGCACTCTTCAATAGCCGTGTTAAAAGCTGGGTCGGCGGTTACGGTTACATCTTGTCCTAACGACGAAAAGTCTTTAAGAAATACCATCGAATCCCAAGAGCTGTCACCTGCATCTGCGATCACAATTTTCGCATGGTAAGTTTGGCAGGATTGTACTGCTCCTTTGGCTTGCAAGCCTACAGTAAGACCATCCGCTTGAAGAAAAATTCCGGCTGCGTTGTTATAATAATAGGCTGCATTGATGGGATTGCAAGGTGCATACCAACCCAAACAGTTTCCGTTGTGCACATTGTTAATGGCTACCCCGGTTCCATCAGGTAATTGAGCGAAATTCTCAGCTCCTAAAGAATAAGGTCCGGCAATACCGGGTCCACTGACAAAAAATGCGAAGGCGTCGTTAAATGGACTGCATGTGTACTCACAATATTCTTCCGAAGCGAAGGCAAACTCAATCTGCAAAGTATCGAGACGTGGAATGAAATCGAATTCAATGATCACCATGTCCTCTGTCGCAGCAGGTTCGATCAATGCAAGATCTGGATCTATAGTTGTTCCATTTCCGGGAACGTTAACACTAAAACTCGTAGAGTTATTTGGTCCAACAGCACCAGAGCCGTATCCCGTGCTGATAATCATCCCGTTGGAAATCGACAATTCACCCGAGGGGGTGTTGCTAAACAAGCCCACTTGCCTATCGTGAGCTACGCCATTGATCGTGAAGGAGGAATTAATGATGTTGATCCCTGTCCCCTCCAATTGACTGATCATCGCGGCATTACTAGCGAATTCGTTTACGACCAACTGGGCGTTGATGCGCGAAGAATTTCCTAAGACTAGAAGAGAGATCCATACGATAGAAGCAGCAAACTGCTTCGCGAAGGAGGAGGTAAGTACCGATTTGCTCATGTTGAGTTCGTTACGGGTGGCTGTTTAATGGTTTGACATCTTAGTTCAATTTCGCGTCAAATAAGTGATCGGATCACTTAGAAGCCACGTCATATCCGCAGATGCCGGTATTTTCCTTCTTAAAGCCAGGTTAGATAGTTGGCCCTATAAATGATCGTATATCACTTGCAGGGCAGGGTTTTATACTTGAACTGAATAAAAAAGGTTATAAGCGAACTAATGATTTCTAAACTTTTTTTAGCCGTTAGTATAATTCGTTTTAAATCAATGTGCTACAACAAGGATACTCTCCTTAAATGCACGTTTAACCCCAAGAAATCAGTATCTTCGCGCCTCTTATTTTTTTATATGTCAAAACGGTATCCGGAAACGAAAAACCTCAATCTTCCTCTCCTAGCAACAGAAGTTCAATCTTTCTGGGATAGAAATAATGTCTTTCAACGAAGCATCGATGAGAGAAGTGGTGGACAGGAATTTGTCTTTTATGAAGGACCTCCTTCTGCCAATGGTTTGCCGGGCATTCACCATGTGATGGGCCGCACCATCAAAGATATTTTTTGTAGATATCAAACCTTAAAAGGCAAACAAGTCAAAAGAAAGGCGGGTTGGGATACGCACGGTCTGCCAATAGAATTGGCTGTGGAGAAAACTCTGGGTATTAGAAAGGAAGATATCGGCAACTCAATTTCTGTCGAAGAATACAACATCGCCTGTCGCAAAGAGGTGATGAAGTACACTGATAAATGGAAGGAATTGACACGCGTGATGGGCTATTGGGTGGATATGCAAAACCCTTATGTGACCTATGAAAATAAGTACATAGAAAGTGTTTGGTGGTTGCTCAACGATCTTTTCAAAAAGGATCTTCTATACAAAGGTTATTCTATTCAGCCTTTTTCACCGGCTGCTGGAACTGGATTGAGTTCTCATGAGCTAAATCAACCTGGGTGCTACCGCGAAGTGAAGGACCTGAGTGCCGTTGCTCAATTCGCTATTATAGACGATGGTCTTCGACAGAAATTAGGAGATAATCTATTTTTCCTCGCATGGACTACTACACCATGGACATTGCCTTCAAACACAGCTCTCGCAGTCGGAAAGAAGATAATGTATCTCGCCGTTGAAACTTTTAATCCGTATTCCGGTCAAAAGCAAGTTGTAATCCTCGCCAAGGAAAGACTGTCTGCTTATTTTCAAGATAAAAATTCCGAAGTGAGTTTTGCCGATTACAATCTGGGCGATAAGAATATTCCTTTCAGAGTTTTGCAAGAAATGGTCGGGTCCGAATTAAATGGAATCAGATACGAACAGCTATTGCCATTTGCTCAACCTTCAGAAGGCGATTCGTTTAAAGTGGTTTTAGGGGATTTTGTTACCACAGAAGATGGAACAGGAATCGTGCATATAGCGCCAAGTTTTGGTGCCGACGACTTTCAAGCGGCAAAAGACAATGGTATCGGTTCTCTTACTCTCGTAGATAAACGGGGAAGGTTTTTACCCATTGTTCAGGATGGTGAATTCTTGTATGGTGAGGAATTCGTTAAAGAGGATTACTATTCCGAAGAGGAGAAACTAGTTGAGCTTGAAATTCAAAAAGCTAAGCTTTCAGGTTTTATAAAGGACACCTCAAAATTGTCTTATCTCAGTGTAGATGAGAGAATTGTGCTAAAGTTGCAACTGGAGAACAAGCTTTTCAAAAAGGAAAAATTCGAGCACAGTTATCCGCATTGCTGGAGAACCGACAAACCGGTAATTTATTACCCCTTAGATTCATGGTTTATTCGAATTCCAAGGGTCCGCGCGCGGATGGTGGAACTGAACAAAACCATCGATTGGAAGCCAGAGGCAACGGGAACAGGTAGATTTGGAAATTGGTTGGAAAATGCCAATGATTGGAACCTATCCCGCTCAAGATTTTGGGGTATTCCCCTGCCTATTTGGAGATCCGAAAATGGTGAGGAATCCATTTGTATTGATTCTGTTGAGACTTTGAAAAGGGAGATTGAGAAATCTATAGAACTGGGGTTCATGACTTCAAATCCATTGGAAACATTCGTTCCGGGAGAATTTAACGAAGAGAACTATCATTCTTTTGATCTGCACAAACCGTATGTTGATCAGATTGTCCTTGTGTCGAAAAGTGGTGAGAGAATGCTCAGAGAATCGGACTTAATTGATGTGTGGTTCGACTCTGGCGCAATGCCATATGCTCAGTGGCATTATCCTTTTGAAAATCGTGAAATGATCGACAATGGCAAGGCCTTTCCTGCCGATTATATTGCAGAAGGCGTTGATCAAACTCGCGGATGGTTTTATACTCTTCACGCTATTGCTACCATGTGCTTTGATTCTGTAGCCTACAAACATGTTATTTCGAATGGTCTTGTGCTCGACAAAAACGGCAATAAGATGTCGAAGCGTTTGGGTAATGCAGCTGATCCCTTCGAGACTATTGGGAAGTACGGCCCTGATGCTACTCGTTGGTACATGATAACCAATGCACAGCCATGGGATAATCTTCGCTTTGATACAGATGGCATTGTGGAAGTGCAACGTAAGTTCTTCGGCACACTATATAATACGTATGGATTTTTGGCCATATATGCGAACATCGACGACTTTACTCCATCTGAAGCGGTTTCTGAAAATTTTACCCAAAGACCAGAACTCGATCGCTGGATTATCTCCAAATTGGAAAGTCTTGTCCTCGAAGTAACAGAACTGTTGGACGATTATAATCCCACACCGGCAGCCAGATCTATTGCCAGTTTTGTCGACGAACACTTATCTAATTGGTTTGTACGCCTATCTCGAAAGAGATTTTGGCAAGGTGAAATGTCGGAGGATAAAAAATCCGCTTATGAAACCTTATTTCATTGTTTACTTACTGTTTCCAAGCTTTCTGCTCCTTTTGCACCTTACTTTTCTGAATGGCTATTCCGCAACCTTACAGGACCGGAGGGAACCGATTCAGTGCACCTAAGTCTTATCAATCCTGCAAACCTCAGTCTAATTGATAAAGATTTGGAACAAAGAATGGAATTGGCCCAACGCGTTTCTTCTATGGTTCTTTCCATTCGTAAAAAAGAGAACATTAGGGTTAGACAGCCTCTTCAGAGCATCCGAATTCCTGTATTAGACAATTCAATTAAGAACAAAATTGATGCGGTAAAAGAAATTATTCTAAGCGAAACAAATGTGAAGTCTTTGGAGTTTGTGAGTGAAACGGAGGCGCAGATTGTAAAAAACCTGAAGCTCAATTTCAAGACTTTGGGTAAAAAATGTGGTGGCTTCATGAAGGATGTTCAGAAGTATGTATCTGAAAATCAAAGGGATGTGATTTTCGGAATCGAGCAAAAGGGATTTTTTGAGATTAATTTTGACCACACAACAATCGGTTTAAACTCGGAAGATGTAGAAATTATACCGGTTGATATACCAGGGTGGAAAGTGGCTAATAACGGGGCTTTGACAGTTGCTTTAGATATTGTAATTTCTGAAGAATTGCAGCGCGAAGGAATTGCTCGTGAGGTAGTAAATCGGATCCAAAACCTACGAAAAGAGATCGGTTTGGAGGTCACAGACAAAATAAATGTGAATATACTTGCTCATGAGGCAATTAACGATGCAATTGTGGTAAATTCGGAATATATTCGCGCCCAAATTTTAGCGGGTAATCTGAACTTAGTTTCGGATATGTCGGGTGGACATGATATTCAAATTGATGAAGATATCTTCACCCGTATTTCGTTGGAAAAGTTGAACAATTAAAATAAGCGGACAAATGGCTGTTAAGAAGAAAGTAGTTACAAAATCAAAGTCGACTGGGGCCAAGAAGGCTGCAAAAAAGGCACCTGCCAAAGTCACAACCAAAAATAAGAAGGTGGCAAAACCGGTAATAAAGGTAGCCAAAAAAGTGGCGAAAAAAGCTGCTCCAACTAAAAAAGTGGTTAAAAAGGTGGCAAAGAAAGTTGCTAAACCAATTAAAAAAGTTGCGGCTAAACCGGCCAAGAAGTCTGCTCCGCTTAAAAAAGTGGTAAAGAAGGTTGCAAAACCGGTTGCTAAAAAGAAACCGACCAAAGTAGTTAAGCCTATTAAAAAGGTAATGGCTAAACCAGCAAAGAAGGTAGTTGCTAAGCCTCTTAAGAAGGTTGCTAAACCAGCTCCAAAGAAAGTTGCTCCAGTAGTAACTAAGCCTGCAAAAAAAGCAGCTCCAGCGCCAAAGCAGATTGCTAAGCCGGTGGCAAAACCTACTCCAGTAGCCAAACCGGCACCTGTCGTTAAACCTACTCCAGTAGCCAAACCGGCACCTGTCGTTAAACCTGCTCCTGTTGCAAAACCTACACCTGTTGCAAAACCTGCTCCTGTTCCAAAACCCGTGGCCGAAAAGCCTAAGGCACCAATTGCTCCGAACCCAGTTGCTGTAGCGAAGAAAATGGAGATAGAATTGGACAACGAATTGGATGAAAGGGAGTCAACCACTCCTATTAAGCCTGTAATTACTCAGTCTCCACTGCAAAAAGCTGCAGCCGGATCTGTTAAATATTCGGACAAGGAATTGAAAGAATTTGAATTGCTCATTCACGACAAATTGAAGCAAGCTAAAAGCGATTTGGACGAACTCAGACTCAGCCTTTCGCATGATGGTGATAACAACACCGATGATACTTCTCCTACTTTCAAAATGATGGAGGATGGTTCTGAAACGATGAGCAAAGAAGAGGTCGCTCAATTGGCTTCGCGTCAAGAGAAATTTATTAGCGCTCTCGAAAATGCATTACTCAGGATTAAGAATAAAACCTACGGCATTTGTCGTATAACCGGAAAACTGATCCCAAAGGAAAGACTTCGTTTAGTACCTCATGCTACTTTGAGCATCGAAGCAAAAAATATGCAATCTTAATTATACAAATGCGGAAAATGCCGGCCTAGTGCCGGCATTTCGCTTTTAAATCAAGTCACCCTTGCGTCGAGTAATATTTCTGATTTTATCTATCCTGACCCTAGACCAGATTATTAAAATCTGGGTCAAGATGAATATGTCCTACGGTGAAAGTAAAACAGTTATTGAGGGTTGGTTCAATCTTCAATTTGTCGAGAATCCGGGAATGGCCTTTGGATGGATGCTTCCTGGAGAAGGTGGTAAACTCGCTCTGAGTATCTTCAGAATGATTGTAGCAATTGGAATTGGCTACTACTTATTCAAAATAGTAAAGCAAAAAATGCATTGGGGATATATCACTTGCGTCGCCCTTATCATGGCCGGTGCATTGGGAAATATTTTGGACAGCTTGGTATACGGTCTCATTTTTGACAAAGGTTGTGTATTTGATCCGCAATTTGGCGACTACCTTCCTTATCATGGTGTTGCTGTGTTTTCGTCCGAAGGATACGCAGCGTTCCTCATGGGAAATGTTGTGGATATGTTCCACTTTTCCAAAGAAGTGCACTTCCCTGAGTGGTTTCCATTTTGGGCAGGTCAAGTGAAAGAGCTATTCCCTCCGGTTTTTAATGTCGCTGACGCATCAATTACTAGCGGTATCATATCTATCATTGTTTGGCAAAAAAGATTTTTTGGGAAGAAAGAGGAAATCATTTCCGAATCTGTCGAAGAAACTAAACCCGACGAAGAACTAGTCTAGAAAGAGTCCGGGAAAAGAGAATCAGACTGTGGTGATTAACGTTTCTATCAAAGTTCCGAGTTGCCGAGTTGCGAATGCCAACTTGAAATAAACCCAGAATCCGAATTGGGATTCGCTATGATGTGCTATTACCGTTTATCCCGCATTACGCATGAGGGCAAATTTTGTAGAATGCGTGCGGGATTCTCAAATCTAAGCGATAGAATACTGCATTCATGGGCAAAATTAGGGTGCAATTTTTCTATCGCTTGATTTGGGTTTATGTATCTGTTATAGGCCAATTCCGTTTCACTCCATTGGCCTATAACATCTGCTATAACGGCATTTACCATTTCGTGCATGCAAGATGCTGCAGCGCATTGCCCAAAAAAAACTTCCATTGCGCAATGCAGCATGGACTATTTAATAAGCAGAATTGGTATTATCCCGAATCACGCGATGGAGATATCGGAATTCATAGGTCAAACTATTACTTTGCTCCATCGTGTAGATTCGAGAATCCCGCAACGCATTAACCTCAAGACACTTCCAATCCGCAACGCGGGATTATTTGATGGCATATATTCATACATCAAGAATAAAAATCGAGAAAGTGCTTGATAGCAAAGGGGGTTAGCACTGCAATAGATTTCCAATGCGGATTCTGGATTTATATAGGTCTGAGAATGAAATCCTCCACGAAACACGATTATCAAATAGCTATCGAGCAATTGCGGGAGCACATCCTCTAAACTTCCCAAATACGAGATTCCTTCAGATGAATTTTCTTCTTAAAAAAAAAACGTGTGCTTGCCTCAAAGGACTCTGTAAAATCGGATACGAAAAATTGATCAGGAGATACTGTTGTTGAACCCGACAATAGATTCATACTTTCTAATACTTTCTTGCATTCTGAAGCTACGATCTTACTACCGTCAATTACCTCGACACTTCCTTTGTAAAACGCTTCAATACTTTTCGAAATAAGCGGATAATGTGTACATCCCAAAATGATTCCTTTAATGCCTTTCAAAGAGGGCTTTGTTAGATATGAATCTATAACCGCCTGTGAAATTTTGTTGTTGAAGAATCCTTCTTCAATCATTGGTGCGAGAAGGGGAGTGGCACACGACATTACCTTTATTTGAGAATTTATCTTTTCTATCCTTTTTACGTACACTCTCGATTCAATCGTGCCCTTTGTACCTATCACTCCAATTTTTCCCTCGCTAAATCTATCCGCTACATACTCTGCTACCGGGTCTATTACATTGATAATCGGGATATTCGGACCCGCCACATCGCTCACTGTTTTGAAGGCATGAGCCGATGCAGTATTGCACGCTATTACAATTGCCTTACATTTTTTTTCTATTAAAAAACTGGTTATGCGAGCAGCATAATGACGAATGGATTCCGGGGATTTGTCTCCGTATGGCAGGTGTGCTGTGTCTCCAAAGTAAATGATCGATTCGTTTGGAAGCATTTTTTTTACCGCAGCGGCTACAGTGAGACCTCCAATCCCTGAGTCAAAAAAACCTATTGGACGTTCATTTTTTTTCAATGCCTTGAAGATGGTTTTATCTCGGATTTGTTTCTAGGGTCGGTCAAGATTCTCTATTATTCCAAGACTGCTTATAAAATAGTCCAAGCAATTTTATGAGCATGAATTGGTAAATGCCGCGAGTCTATCTGTTAATGGCCAACCGAGTGAAACAGTATTGGACTATTACAGATACCTATACGGAATTACTTATGTTATCAAAATCTTTTATAAATCCAACTGCAATATACAAAATTTAGAGAAAACTTGATGGCAAAAAAAAGGCATCACCATTGGTGATGCCATAATATCTTTTGTGAAATCGTCTAGCTTTTTATGCCAAGCTTTGCTTTTACTTTCACAGTAATGTCTTCTCCATTCATGTACAAAAGCGTACCTGTGCTGCTATCAAAAACATAAGTAAAGTTCTCTTCTTTACCCACTGCTTCAATTGCTGCTTTAGCTCTATCTACCATTGGCTTCATCAGCGTCTGCTCGAGTTTTGCTAAGTCCTCTTCAGCTTGCGAACGAAAGTCGACCATGTTCGTTTCTAGATCTTGTACTCCTTTCATTTTTGATTGAAGTAGTGCCTCAGGCCATGTTTGACCATTTTGCTGAATTTCAGCAACACGCTTTTCGCGGTCTGAGCCCATTTCATCTAATGCCGCCTGATAATCAGCAGATATTTCTTTTATGGAATCTTCTGCAGTAGTTCTCTCCGGCATTTGAAGTAGGATGGCTTGTCCGTCAACGTGTCCCAACTTTTGGGAAAAACCTGAAACTGCTCCTCCGATAAATGCAATAGCAATAATGACCTTTTTCATTTCTAAATTATAATTGATTCTGTATTAATGAACTTATTGTTTGTTTCCGCCTGTGGTTCTGTCTCCGCCACCTTTAGTACCGCCTTTGCTATTGATCGGCACTTTGCCACCACCGTCCTTAGCACCACCATCGGGTTTCTTTTCTCCTTCATCTCCTTCTTCCTCTTCTGTGCCTTCTTCTTCTAATGTTTCTCCCGGCTTAAAACCCATTTTTTTGATCACCTTTTCACTGATGTCGTGTTTAGGATTCGTGTAAAGCATGTTTGAATGATTGGATTTATCGAAAACCACCATCAGCGAACTTTGTGAAGAGATTTCTGCAATGGCTTCGTATATTTTGTCTTGAATCGGCTTCGTAAGTTCTTCTCTTTTCTTAAATAATTCGCCATCTACCCCGAATTTTTGCTTCTGTATAGTTTTTGCCTCATCTCTTTTCTGAGAAATCTCCTCTTCACGTTTCTTCCTCATTTCATCCGTCAAAAGAATCTTCTCAGCCTGATAAGCTTTTTCGAGTTTCTCAATGTTGGTGTATTTCAATTCAACTTCTTTTTGCCACTCCGCACTGAGACGATTGATTTCCTGCTGGGCAGCAGAATACTCCGGTACGTGACTCAGAATGTACTTGCTATCTACATAAGCAAATTTCTGAGCATTCACTCCGGTAGAAATAGCCAAAAGTGCAAACGCTATAAAAAGTATCTTGTGCATTCTTGAGTGTTTACTTATTTTTTATTCAAAATTACGTACCAAATTAGTTATCTACAATTACAGTTCGCCAAGATTCATGCCAATAGAGAAGTGGAACTGTCCTTTGGCCATATTCGGGCTGAAAGGAACATCGTCTAAGCGCCATCCATAGTCGAATCCAAGGAGTCCAAACATCGGGAGGAATATGCGCAATCCAACTCCACCGGATCTATATAAATTGAACGGACTGAAGTTCTTCAGACTGGTCCAAGTATTTCCCGCCTCCACGAATCCTAATGCATATATAGTGGCATTTGGATTGGTGCTAAGGGGATATCTTATCTCTGTGGAGTACTTGGCTATTACTGGCGATCCAACTCGGTCGCTAGGGAATGTAAGAGCCAAATCATCGTAACCACGCAGGTTCACAATCTCTCGTCCATCGAGCAAGAAACCAGAGAGGAAAACTCCTCCCAAATAGAAACGCTCAAACGGTGATTCGCCTAACCTGGAATTGTAGGTGCCCAAAAATCCAAATCCGATTTTATTGGCTAGCACAAATTGGCGCTCTTTATGACGATTGAGTGGTGTGTACCATTCTGCAGTGAACTTCACCTTGTAGTATTCTACCCAGTCGAAGCGCTCCTGATCAGACATGTTTTGATAGTCGTAGGTCTTGTTCTGTACCCTTTCTCCCCAGAGTGTATAAGGAAAAGTCATTTTGGTTACAAGTGTAACTTTCGAACCGAATGTTGGATAAATAGGTACGGATATGGAATTTCTTTCTATCGTGAAATTCGCAGCCAAATTGTTCGAAAATCCATCAGTGAAACTGAAGAAAGAACCAAAATTATTCAAATCGAAATGCTGATACGAGATACCGGCGTAAACCAAAAACCAGTCGTCGGGCTTCTGTAATCTCTTTCCAAGTGACGCCGTAGCTCCTAAAATATTCAACGATTGACGAAGTGGATTAGTTTCTCCATTGATGGTTTTGCGCTGACCATTTGTTTGTGTTGAACTGTAGATAGATGTACTCAACGAATTTGCCTTTTTCCCTCCCAACCAAGGCTCTGTGAAGGACAAGTTATATGATTGAAAGAACAATCCGTTTGTTACAGCTCTTATCGCAAGTCTTTGACCATCACCAGTAGGTAGGGGAGTCCATGCAGATTTTTTGAAAAAATTGCGCATCGAGAAGTTGTTAAAACTCAAACCGAGTGATCCTACAACGCGATTTCCACCCCATCCACCGGAAAGTTCGACTTGATCTGAAGGCTTTTCTTCTAAAATGTATTCAAGGTCCACTGTGCCGTCTTCTGGATGTGGATATACCTTGAAATCAAATTTCTCTACATTGAAGTATTGAAGTCCTGCCAACTCTCGCTGCGTTCGCTGCACATCGGCACGACTGAATTTGTCGCCAGGTCGTGAACGTATTTCCCGGAAAACCACATGATCAAAGGTCTTGGTATTTCCTACAATCGTTACTTTTCCTACCCTGTACTCTTTGCCTTCAAATATTCTGATTTCAACATCAATGGAATCTCCAGGCACCAAAGTTTCTACTGGAAATGCATAGAAGTTTAGATATCCTTCATCGGAGTATAAGGTTCCCAAGTCACGGCCATTTGGATTGCCATTGATACGCATAGAAAGCAATTCAGAATCGTAGACATCTCCTTTGTCAATATTCAAAATGGAATCGAGTCTACCAGTGCGGTACTTTGTATTACCTACAAAAGTGATGTTGTGGAAATAGAATTTATTTCCTTCACTCAATTTAATATCTACAGCCACAGTTGAAGGACTTACTCTTCTCACTGTATCGCTTATAATTCTTGCATTTCTGAATCCTTCCTTATTGTATTTAGCTACAACTCTATCTAGGTCTTCTTCAAATTCAGGCTCCATAAACTTCGAAGACTTGAATATCCTCCACCAAGCCTTTTCCTTGGTGTTTTTCATTGTCCTCTTGATTTTTTTCTCAATCAAAATGGTCTCTCCCTCAATATTGATCGACTCCACTTTTACTCGTTCTCCTTTGTCAACAAGAAACATAAGGAAAACACTGTTCGCCATAATCGCGTCGGGTGTAACAGAATCGCGAACTGTTACATTGAAATAACCTTTTTCGATGTAGTAGTTTCGAATCACGTTAATGGACGTGCGCTTGAGGTTTTCACTTACTATGATACCACTGCGGATGTCCAATTTTTCACGGAGGTTTTCTGCTTCGGATTTTTTTATTCCCGGGAAACCATATCGAGCCAAGCGAGGCATTTCTGTTAAATAGATGACTAGAAAAACTTCATTGCCCCTTATTTCAGCAATGTTGATCGAGATTTCTGTAAACAATCGCTGGCTCCATAGATTTTTTATCGCTTTCGAAAAAGCATCTCCCGGAATGGTTATTTCTTCACCTTCTCTGATTCCAGTAAAGAGTTTTATCGCCTGCACATCCGTGTACTCTGCTCCAACCACTGTAATACCGGCTACTGTATAGTTTTTGGGCTTTGTGTAGTCTACACCTGCTCCAAAGGTTTCTTGAGCGCTAGTCGCTGAAACGAAATTAAATGCAAAAAAGCACACCAATGCGAACATTAATAGGCATTTGGTAAATACTTGGAGAATACTCTTTGGAGAATACATGCGCAATGGGCAGCCTGTCATATCAGGGATTCGTCTTAATTAGTTGTTCACTTATTTGGCCAAATCTCCGCTCTCTGGACTGATAATCCAAAATTGCAGTATAAAAATCTTCCTCATTAAAGTCCGGCCACAAGGTTTCGGTAAAATATAACTCCGTATAAGCGATTTGCCATAGCAAAAAGTTACTTATTCTTTTCTCACCACTCGTCCGAATGAGTAACTCGGGGTCAGGATATTCGTTGGTTTCTAGATGTTTAGCAATGGTTTCGGCTTCTATTTTTTCCGGCGAAATTCCTTCCGCTACAATCTGGCGCACTGCCTTCACGATTTCCCACCTAGAGCTATAGCTGAGTGCCAATATGAGATGTACTTTATCATGTGCAGCGGTGCGCTCAATTCCTCTTTGTAGCTCACTTCTGCACGATTCAGGAAGGTTTTCCATGTCGCCTATGGCCAAAAGCCGAACTCCGTTTTTGTCTAATTCATCGATCTCACTCATTACAGTATGAACCAAAAGATTCATGAGTGCTTCTACTTCCTCTTTGGGTCTATTCCAATTCTCAGTGCTAAAAGCATATAGAGTTAAATACTTGGTACCCACCTTTGTAGCAGCCTTCAAGGAGGCTCTCACAGCTTCAACACCATTGAAATGACCAAAAATCCGCTCCCTTCCCTGACTTTTTGCCCAGCGCCCATTTCCATCCATAATGATGGCTACATGTCGAGGCACGCGAGTAGTGTCTATTTGGTCGAAGAGGCTCATCGAAAATTCAGATAGGGGGCGCAAATTTAGTTCCTTATTGGTGTCAAAGCCGCACCCTTCCATTAACATAACCCCAGCATGATGTGGGAGGCTTGTCAATTCTAATGTTTAGGGAAACCGTTGTGAAAAAATACCAGTCTTTTCGTCCGGGATCACCCCGTTGCATATTCGCATTGTCGCCGTTTATACCTTCTTTCTCAACACTTTGGTCTGCCAGCAAAAAGGACAATTCCCCGTTTTCATCTTCTAGTATGTCAGGATCGGCGTAAGTAGTGGAAATATCGTCGAAGTAGTCTGTCCAAGTGCGCCGTGGACCCCAATCTATCGAAAGTCCAAATATCGCGTAGATATTAAATTTCAGACCCGCACCGAATGGCATCGAAAGCCCATTTAAATTGTATTTTTTGCCTCCCTCTGAGGTGCCTTGTCCTTCTGTGCCAAGTGGTTGCAACTCATACCACGTTCCCTTGAAATAGGCCTGCGGTTTCATGGTGTAATATGCAACTCCCGCAAATAAATAGGGTGAAATCCAATTGGCCGATTGTCCTATTTGATAGTCAAAGTAGTTCAGTTCAAATTGGATACTTCCTTCTGTGAATTGATTTTTGAAATGTAAATTCCGATTCTGGATCCATTCACTATCGCTATCTTCATCCCAGGCTTCAATTTGACCAAATAACAAGCCGGCTTTGATAGACCACCTCTTACTTATGTTATTTCGATAGGTAAGACCACCACTGAGTTTCAGACGTGTACCGAAATGTTTAGTCGGATTCACATCTCCGATGTAATAGGCCGTGCCTATGACTAGCCCAATATCTGCACTCCGATCATATTTATTGACCTGAGCTAAAAACAGGGAGGGTATGAAAATCAGTAAGATAGCGAGATAACGCATAGTGGACGGGTAACTTGCTTCAGTGATGATTATTGTATCATATTATGAATGAAGCCGCGAATTTAATCGCAATTCCTTGATTCACAATTTTATACCAATGTTAACTCATTCTGTTTATAAAATAGTGCAAACTACATAGACTCAGAAGCCGCATTGGGATTCGCCATGAAGTGCTAATACCGTTTATGAATCTGTAATATTCCAATGGAGTGAAGCGGTAGTTGACTATTACAGAAATACCAATACAGTCTTACAATTAATTAAAAAGCACTCAATTGCGAATATCCAAGCCCCAACCGAGCTTGTTTCGAATGGTCGTGAAAAAATTCTGGTCGTGAAGATTTACAAGGTGAAATCTGAAAGGAGCAAGAGATATATGCACGATGTCGTTTTTTTCGATGCTATAGGCTCGACTATCCAAATGCACTAAAAATTGGGAATCTCTTCCATCCGGTTTCAAACTAATGGTATTCTGATCTGACAAAACAAAGGGACGAGCATTGAGATTGTGCGGTGCTATGGGAGTAACAATAAAATTGCCTGAGTCTGGCATTATAATGGGTCCACCACAACTCAAGGAATAAGCAGTGCTTCCGGTTGGAGTAGCCACAATTAAACCATCCGCCCAATAAGTGTTCATATAAATACCGTTCACCATGGTTTGCACGGCTATCATAGAATTCCTCTCTTTGTTCAACAGAGTGAGTTCGTTCAGGGCAAATGGAAATTCACCAAAAGTGTTGTTCGTAGACTCAGCATGGATCAAGGATCTCTTATCAATTGCGAACTTTCCGTCGATCAAAGAATCCACCGCTTTTGCAATAGAATCGACATCTACAAGCGATAAAAAACCGAGCCTTCCTGTGTTAATTCCCAGCACTGGAATTTCACTGTCGCGAACCAATGTGACAGTGTCCAGCAAGGTCCCATCTCCTCCAATACTGATTACGAAATCAACTTCTTTGAGGTCCGAGGAATGAGCAAAAGTGGGTAATGTGGGACAATCGGGAATAGCGTCTCGCATAAACTCGAAAAAGCCTTTTTCTACCGTCAATGAAACATTTCGTTCTACAATCAAGTCAATCAACGTTTGAACGTATGACCCAAAAGTCTCATCAAATCTTTTACCGTATATCGCTATTCGCATCAGCTATTTTTTCAATAGTTGCACGAAGGTACGATATGACAAACATCTATAAATCGAAATAACGAGATAGAGTTTTAAACCTAGATTTTGCAGCCTTTCAGTGATGTACTAGATTCCAACTGCAAAATTTGGGTTAAACAACAAATTGTGCTTCGCTTAGAAATGTGCTGTCTAAAACGAACGAGATCTATGGCACATTTTGCCCTGATGGACAATTGAAGTAAAAAAGAAGCAGCAGCAGAGTTAGAGAAGTGGAGCAATCAAGCAACCAATTACATGTTGAGATACTTCATCAGCTCTTCATATCTCTTACGCAAGTCTTCGGTGTAGACTGGTTCTTGATAACTCGCTTTGACTTGAAATCCAAAGCGATTGAGACTTTGCAATATGGCATTCAAATCGGATTTGTTGATCTTCAAGTGAACTTCCATCATATCATTTTCTTCTGAAGGCATCACATTTGTATGAAGAATTTTCGCATTATTTTCTTCAACGATGTGTGCAATTTTACTCAAGTGATAGTCACCCGGATTCATCTCCAATACGATGATGCCACCAGGTTGTGAAGCACTTTGATAGTCGGACAGATATTCTACTAGATCTTCCAACGAAATTGAACCCAGATAATTTTTGTCTTCGTCGGCAACAGCAACCAAACTGAGCCTGTATTCAGAGGCCACTTTCAGTACATCCAAAATATGTTGACCAGGAAGAACGCTTACTTCTATTAATCTTACAGCGGTTTCTACTCGTCCTTCATAATGCTCGCTTTCAAGCAAATCCGCTTCAGAAACAAGACCTTGGAATTTACCGTTTTCAACTACCGGAAGATGTCCTAAACGATATTCATCCATTAAGTTGAGAGCAACTAAAGCGTCCCCGCCATTGCCAAGCGATGGGAGATTTTTGTTGATGAGATTTTGGGCTGTCTTCAATTTTTTGTTGTTTGCTTTAATGGGGATACAACCTATTTCGATCTTTCCCTATTTCTTTATTTTACTCCTTAGACGTGCGCTATACACAAATGGATGTCTTTCTTATGTAAATACCGAGCCAAAAATTGCAGGTCTATTTTAATCTAGGATTACCGAGCCGTAAAGTTTTGCACAAATCTCATTGGCCAAATGGTTGAAAAGAACACCTGGATCAATTTGGAAACAGCGGTCTCTGCAGCCTGATATTTAGACAAGTAGTGAATACTGCATGGTGGAATCAGGGTTTTCTATAACCGCATTCAAGTAGACTTTGTTCATGACCATTCATACCAAACGGGGTTAAGCACGAAAGAAATGAATTTGTACTTTTTTTTCAATTCATTTTGAAACGAATGTCTCTTTGTCAGGTTGGCTCCTAACATAATTGGCCTATCTCCTTGTCATCTGAATGATCTTTGCATTCAAATTTGGCTTTCATGGTAAAACTGAGTGTGAACATAAATAAAATCGCCACCATGCGCAACGCAAGGGGTGGAAACATACCGGATGTGGTGAGGGCGGCGAGACTTATTCAAAGTTTTGGCGCCGATGGCATTACTGTGCATCCTCGTCCCGACGAAAGACATATCAGGTACAGCGACCTGATGCCATTGCGGCAGATTGTTAATACAGAATTCAACATTGAGGGTTATCCAAGTGAAGACTTTATAGCTAGAGTTTTGGAGATTAAACCAGATCAAGTCACGCTGGTGCCCGATCCACCAGGTGTTCTTACCTCCAATGCCGGTTGGAATTGTTTGGAAAGGGGGGCTGAGTTAAAGGTCATACTTGGCATTTTTAAAAATGCTGGTATCAGGACAAGTGTATTTATTGATCCAGATCCCCAACAAATTCGGGCCGCATTTAATACGGGGACAGATCGAATCGAACTTTACACGGAGTCGTATGCGGTTGCTTTTGAAACAAATCCTGAAAGTGCCATTGCTCCTTTTGTGCTCGCCGCCGAGGAAGCGGTTAAAGTCGGTTTGGGGATTAATGCAGGCCATGATCTCAATCTACAAAATCTCAACTTCTTTGCTAAAAATGTACCCGGACTGTTGGAGGTCTCTATTGGTCATGCCCTTATTTCCGATGCATTATACCTGGGAATGGAAAATACTGTACAGATGTACAAAAGAGAATTGCAGTCATGGTAAAGCTCTACCATCAAACAATGGGTAGTGGTGCTCCAATGGTTATTTTGCATGGACTTTTTGGCTCCGGCGATAATTGGTTGACCCATGGGAAATATTTCGCGCACAACTATGAAGTCTTCCTCGTGGACCTCAGAAATCACGGGAATTCTCCCCATCACAGTGAAATGAATTTTGATGTTATGGCGGAGGATTTGTTGCAGTTTTTCGCGGATCAGGATCTGCGAGATGTTATTCTGGTTGGTCATAGTTTGGGCGGTAAAGTGGCGATGCGTTTTGCCCAAGAACAATCTTTTTTACTGCAAAAACTTGTTGTCATTGATATGGGTGTCCGATCCTACAAACCGCATCATCAGCATATTTTTGATGCTATTGGTGCCATAGATCTTGCGAGTTTTAAATCTCGATCAGAGGTGGAAGCCATTATTTCTCCCCAAATAAATGACCCAGCTACTACCCAGTTTTTACTCAAAAATCTTTATTGGAAAGAACCAGGAACTCTGGCTTGGCGCTTTAATCTTCCGGCACTCTCCAAAAATATAGCGAATATGACGGCAGGCCTTCCTCAAGAACACCAAATCTCAAGCGAAACC
Organism: Flavobacteriales bacterium; assembly: GCA_034439875.1. Classification (GTDB taxonomy): domain Bacteria; phylum Bacteroidota; class Bacteroidia; order Flavobacteriales_D; family Sanyastnellaceae; genus JAWXBG01. The sequence continues at coordinate 1,592 of JAWXBG010000067.1, read as the reverse complement.
CTCTTTATTCGTGGAGCGAATTCGCAGTACATACGTGATGAGGATTTGGCCGGAATTAAAGAAATAATCCCTCAATTTCAACTTTCCACTATCCCAGGAGCGGGTCATTGGGTGCACGCCGAAGCTCCTGAACTTTTCCGCAATAGCCTTTCCGAGTTTATTGCCAACTGATATTTATTATCTGGGGGCCTAACATCACTTCGCTCAAACTCCTTGAGGCTTATTTATATTTGCGCAAAATCGATTTTTATGCAAATCACCAATAAGCGAATATTAGTACCGACCGACTTCACTAAAGTTGGAGATACAGCTTTGGAACATGCCATTGTTGTAGCCAAAGCAATTGGAGCAGAGATTAATTGCTTGCACGTAATTGCAAGTAAAAAGGGGATTTCAGAGGCGCGCATGAAACTCGATACTTTAAAAGAGAGAATTCAGGCTGAGTCTAACCTGACTATCACAACCATGGTGCGCATCGGCTCTATTTTTGAAGACATCGATAAAGTGGCAAGCGAAACTGAGGCTAGTTTAATTATTATGGGTACCCACGGACTTCGCGGTATGCAGTTTCTCACAGGCAGCCGTGCCCTCAAGATTGTAACCGAAAGCTCTATTCCTTTTATCATTTGTCAAGAGCGCGGCATTCGCCCATCAGGATACCAGAAACTAGTAGTCCCACTCGATTTGCATAAAGAAACCAAACAAAAATTGAGTCTTGTGGGTGATGTGGCTCGTTATTTTGGTTCTCAAGTTCATCTTGTTTCTCCAGGTGAAACGGATGAATTTCTAAAAAATCAATTGCAGAGAAACATCATTTTTGCCGAAGATTATCTCACTCAAAGAGGCGTAACGTATAGCGTTGAAATCACCGACTCGAAAAGTGATGGTTTTGTTAAATCTTTGCTTAAATACGCGGCTTCAGTAGATGCTGATCTGATTTGCATCATGAACTTCTACGATTCAAGTTTCATGAGCATTTTCAATCAATCTTACGAGCAACAAATAATTACAAACGACGCTCAGATTCCCGTCTTATGTGTAAACCCCGTTGAGACTTTTGTCATGGACAGAGCTGCTTTTGCTCCTTGATGTACATTTGTCGATTGTCAACGCATCAAGAACTCAGATATCTTCTATCGAAGAAGACCTCATTCCGCCTTTGCTGATGTGAATTTCACATATGTCGGCACTTTAAATTTTTGAGATTAGCTCCCTAAAAGGTTTGTCTTGATATTCAGAAGTATATTGTCTGCTCCTTTTGATCCAGTCTTCGGATATGTATACCCAAAATACAGTTTATCCCAGAATCCGCATCGGGATCCGCTATGAAAGTCTAATACCGATCCTTTAATATTCCAATTCCGTTTCACACCATTGGCCTATAACAGCTACTATTACGGCATTTACCATTTCGTGCATGCAAGATGCTGCAGCGCATTACCCAAAAAAAACTTCCAATGCGCAATGCAGCATGGACCCTTTAATAAGCAGTTTTGGTATTATCCCGAATCACGCGATGGAGATATCGGAATTCATAGGTCGAACTATTACTTTGCTCCATCGTGTAGATTCGAGAATCCCGCAGCGCATTA
>JAWXBG010000066.1:0-17121 GCA_034439875.1 Flavobacteriales bacterium | reverse complement strand
GTTGCCAAAGAAGCACATAAAGCAGAAGCTCCTACAGCAGAAACTCCAGTAGCAGAAACTCCAGTAGCAGAAACTCCAGTAGCAGAAACTCCAGTAGCGGAAGCGCCAGTAGCGGAAACTCCAGTAGCGGAAACTCCAGTAGCGGAAGCGCCAGCAGCGGAAACTCCAGTAGCGGAAGCGCCAGCAGCAGACGCTCCGGCAGAAAGCGAAGCATAATTCATACTGAATAATTCAAATACAAGCCACTCCGTTCAAAAGGGGTGGCTTTTTCTTATCAAATATGTCTGAAAGTACTCTTTATACCATCGGCCATTTCAGCAAACTTCATGGATTCAAAGGTGAGCTTACTGCCTATATTGAAAATGGAGATCCTGCAGAATATGAAGGATTGAAAAAATTCGTTGTCGAAACGCTTGATGGAGATAAAATATTCAAGGTATTGATTATTCAAAAAAAGACAAACAACACGCTGAAAGTAAAACTCGAGGGTATTTTTTCCGAAGAGGATGCGCGCAGGTTTCTGAAGAATGCAATCAAAGTTCCGAGAGAAGAACTCAGTGAATCGGATGAGATAAAAATTGCGGTACGCGAACTTGCTGGTTTCAAAGTAATGGATGAAAAAGTAGGAGAAGCTGGAATTGTAAAAGCTGTGATGGAACTTCCAAACAACCCATTGCTCGAAATTGAACTCAAAGGGAAGACTTATTTGCTCCCTATACATGAAGACATATTGTTAAACATAGATCAGGCCTCGCGTACAATACATATTGCAGCACCAGATGGTCTATTCAATATTAACGATCCAGAACCACGGGAAGACTGATTTCTTCATTCTCTCTTAACTTTTACTTCTCTATAAGCGATCGACGGTTGAAAACTCTTCGGCTGGAGAATGTTGTTCGTATATAGTCCTTCTAAATTCGTGGTGCCTGATTGATGGTTCATCTCAGCGGAGACAGACCGATAAAGGCAGTACAAGTCGAATACCTAAAATAAATTATATGCCGACACCTCGTAAAGTGAGAAAGATTTTCGTGCTGGATACTTCAGTGCTCCTCCACGACCACAACTGCATCAACAGTTTTGTAGACAACTTTGTAGCAATACCTATTACGGTTCTTGAAGAGTTAGATAAGTTCAAGGTAGGAAACGAAACCAAAAACTTCGAGGCAAGAGAATGTATTCGAATGATTGATCGACTCTCGCACAATCACTCCTTACAAGAATGGATACATCTTGAAAATGACTCCAAAGGGAAATTCAAAATACTACTGAATGATGAGGAGTATGGTTCATCGGCTTCTCGCGTATTCGACTTTACCAAAAACGATCACAAAATTCTTAACTCAGCTATAGAGCTTCAAAAAAAGGAAGGAAATAAAGCAAGAGTTATTCTCGTTACAAAAGACATAAATCTCCGAATAAAAGCTAAGGCCCTTGATCTTCCGGCCGAAGATTTTCTGACAGGAAAAGTAAAAGACTCTCATATGCTATACAGTGGAAGAACTACTGTAGAGAATATAGATAGCGAAGACATCCGCAAATTTTATCAAGATGGCGAGTCCCGCAAAATCAACGTACTGGGTAAAGAAAAAATGACGAATCATTTTTACGTGCTTAAAAATTGCTCCTCCTCTGCCCTAGCCTTCTATAGTGGAAAACAAAAAGTACTTCAGCGTGTAGATAAAGCTTATGCATATGGTATCAAACCCAAAAATGCAGAACAAGCTTTTGCCTTGCATGCCATACTTAATCCTGAAATACGCTTGGTAACAATTTCGGGGGTAGCAGGAACCGGTAAAACACTATTGGCCCTTGCAGGTGCTCTTGAAATGAAAAATACGTATGATCAGATTATTTTGGCCAGACCTATTGTGCCTCTTAGCAATAAGGAGATTGGGTTTCTGCCGGGCGATGCGCAAGAAAAGGTGAATCCATATATGCAGCCTCTTTGGGACAATTTAAACTTTATCAAAAATCAATTTAGCGAGAAAGAGAAAAAAAGAGTCGCTATTGAAGAAATGCAGAAAGAAGGAAAAATCACTATCTGTCCCTTGGCATTTATTCGTGGAAGAAGTCTTACCAATTGCGTATTTATAGTTGATGAAGCACAAAACCTTACTCCGCATGAAGTGAAAACAATCATTACAAGAGCTGGCGAAAACACGAAAATTATTTTAACCGGAGATGTCCGACAGATAGATACTCCCTATCTGGATGAACAATCGAATGGATTGTCCTTTGTAATTGAAAGGCTCAAGGGTCAAGAATTGTTTGCCCATGTGACGCTCGAAAAGGGAGAGAGATCGGAGTTGGCTAATCTGGCAAATGAGCTGCTGTAAGGAGCTTGGCGTACCTGAGCGTATTTTCGTTTGCAAATTGTTATTCGCACTATTGTGCGCGCTTGTCTATTTCAACCCAGAATCCGCATTGGAAATCTATTGCAGCGCTATCCCCCTTTGATATCAAACACATTCTCAATTTTTATTCTTGATGTATGAATATACTCCATCAAATAAAAATCTTGCCGGAGCACTTGCTATCTGTGGGGCTTAGCACTTCATTGCGAATCCCAATGCGGATTCTGGGTTCAATCGAACTACACGGCTAGGATTTCGGCAATCTCTTCTTCAGAGAACTCGCTAAATAGTTTGATGGTAGAAGGTTGGTTTTCTGTTGAAAGATATTTCACCATCCAATAGACATCGTGCCATGATCCGAATTTAAATCCTACTCGACGGAAAACGCCAACCTCTTCGAAATCCATGTATCGGTGAAACGCAACGCTGCTATCATTCGGTAAAGTAATGATTGCATAGGCATTGCAAATCCCCATGTGTTTGAGAACTGAAAACAAAGCTTGGTAAAGATTCTTTCCTACTCTATTGCCTCGCTGCTCGGGATGAATATATACAGAACACTCAACACACCATTGATATGCCAATCTTTCTCGATAAACAGAAGCGTAGGCATATCCGGCTATTCGTTCATTCTGCTCCGCAACAAGCCAAGGATATAGTTTAACGAAAGTTTCTATGCGATGAATAAATTCAGATTCACTCGGTGCTTGCAACTCAAAACTGACACAGTTGTCGGTTACAAAGGGAGAATAGATCTCAAGCATTTGTGCTGCATCAGTTTTGCGGACCCTCCTAATTCTCATGTGAAAATCTTAGAGGCGCATCACTTTTCGTACAATGTTGCCTTTCGACGTTTCTACAACCAAAATATACGAACCTTTGGAAACAGGCAAATTCATTCTGTACTTACTGCCACTCACTTTCTGGGTTTGTACCAATTTTCCGTCGAGAGAATAGAGAGAAACTTTCGAAATATTATTTTGACCAACATTCATTGAAATGATTCCATTGCTAGAAGGATTATCTGAAAGAGTAAACCATGACTCAGCATTTTCAACCCCAACCACAACACTCTCCACAGATGTTGATTCTATTTGAACAGGATCTGCCCCTTCGGCCCAGTACATCTCTTCAAAACTATTTATGGTTGGATGATCCACTGCAAACATTTCTTCATTCCATTTGGGCGGTAAACTCTGGTACATCAAGCGCGCTGTAACAGTGATAGCGCCATCCACTCCAAAAACAGGAACATGATATCGGATTTCGTCTGTACCACTTCCTTCATTTCCATTAAAGAAATTAAAGTTTGGATCTGTTTCGGCTCCTCCTACAATCAAAGTAGTGTCGTAGGCCGAGTGCGATGTAGTGAAACCTACCGGCACAAGTCTATTGTCTTTGATGGCATGATCGGCTCTTTCCAACACCGTTGTTACATTATCATTCACATCTCCCAGCACTAATTCGTATATCTGTACCTCTTCTACATCATTGGAAATAATGTCGTAGTGTGGCTCCCAATCTGCATTTTGTCCTTGTACTTCGTAATTCGGCATCAGCTTGCCACTGTGAAATATCTCTTCTCCATTTTCATCGGTTACAACAAACTCAATGTAGGCTCGTCGTGATGGATAGCCACTTGGAAACTTATGACCGGCGAGGTTGCTCAACTTCAACGAATATCTCGCAGTATCGCCATCTATTTCGCCTTCGGTAAGATCGAGCATTGCTGTTTCATTTTGAAGTAAATTCAGAGTTCTATCGATCACCACATCGTATTGTTCTGTAGTCGCAGCAATACCTAACTCCTCGATTCTATTCTTCATGAGTTCGAGCATAAACGTGTTTCCCCCTACAAGCCAATGCTGACCAAAAGGCTCACGACCGGGGAGAAATGCATATCCAGAAGCAATCACGATAGACTCGTCGAGGCGGGGCATGTGGCAGCCTTGACATTCTTGCTGCAATAGTTCATCATTGTTGTATGAGCTATTTAACCATTCATGATATGTAGCTTGTTCAACAAATAATCCTCCGGTGAAATTCCCTGAGAGATCAACCGTATTTGTTTGCAAGGTGTGACAACCTGCACAGTATTCGCTTTGAGATACTTTTGGATGACCTACGGGTTCGATTCCCACAAAACTTGTCATGGCCGGGGCGAATAAAGGAAAGTCTCCATCAGCTATATTGAAAAGTGGTCCCCAAGCCGTATCAGGGTTGTAGTGCAAAACTCCAGAAAAATCTATACCCGCTAATTCAGGTTGTTGCTGATGACAAGCTCCGCAGGCCACTCCATCCAAGGCGATAGAATCGTTGAGCATCTCGGCGAAAGTGTAATGTGGATTGCCATCGTAGAGAGAAGCAAATTTTCCTTGAGGAGCATGACAACTCAAGCATTTATCTTCAAGTTCCAATTGATGCTCAGGGTTTACCGCCACTTCATGCGCAACCTTTGCCCTCCAAAAAGGATCCTTTGCCGAATTAGCCATCATGGTAGCTCTCCAGTTGTCGGTCTGATTTACATCTATTCCCTCCATAGTCATATTTGCAAAATCGAGCGGATCGTTTCCATGACAGCCCATACATTTTCCAGAACCAATGAAAACACTGTTTTCACCAGTGGGCAAATTGCCAACCATAAGTCTAGTCAATTCATCTTCAGTATGGAATTTCCCTTTTTTCTCGGATGGTCTGAACGACAATGAGAAAATGAATACCGTAAAAAGCAATGCAATCATTAGAAGCACTCCTTTGGCAGAATTGGTAGAAAAGCTCATAAGCTCGAAAAATCGATTGAATTGGTTTCGGTGAAGGTACAATTTTACGCAGATTTACCCGCCTTGCACCCACAATAATGAAAAACACAACTTATTCAGAAAGGTTCTCGCCTACCAGATTTCAACATCTTCAATCAGGTTTTCTCCTAATTTTTCGTTGATCATCTGTGGGATTTTGGATCGTGAAAACGAAAATTCCTCCTTTAAAACTCCTGAATCTAAGTAGATGATAAGCTTTTTGTCTTTGACTATGAGTTTTCTAGTCTTTTTCGCTATGTAAGTGCCCATAATGTCTTCGTAGCACTTTTGAATTTCTGCCTGATGGTATTTGTCCTCCATACCCTTATCGCGAAGAATACCTCGGATGATGTGCCCAATGCTGCTATGTGAATATGTTCTTCCTGCCACGACGATCAATGACCCTCCACTTTAAACTCAGATTTTGCTGTTAGAATCTATTAAATCACTGAAGGTCCGCAAAATCTGGGTTAGAGATGGGTTCGTTGGTGTTAAAGATACGCATGGAAACTAGTTCGGGATTTAATAATGAAGGCAATCTTTCCACAGATGTGTCTGTAATGAAGACTTGTCCATAATTGCCGGCAGAAACTTTGTCGAGAATCGATTGAACCCTCTTGCCATCTATTCGATCGAAAAGGTCGTCGAGCATGAGAATGGGCTTGATGCCAAGTTTCGAATACAGAAATTCATATTGGGCGAGTTTCAAGGCCAAAACAAAAGTTTTTTGTTGACCCTGAGAGCCAAATTTTTTGAGCGATTGGTCATGCACCTGCATTTCCAAATCATCTTTGTGAATGCCACATGTTGTTCTTTCGAGTTGTACATCTTTAGAAAATGAATGTCGAAGTAAATCAGACATAGCAGCACCGGCCAATTCAGATTCATAGGAAAGTAATGGCACTTCCCTACCGTTGCTCAACTCTGAATACGTTGATTCGAATACAGGTAAAAATTCGCTAAAAAATGAGAGCCTCGTTTCGAACAAAAAATTTGCATGTTCGCATAACATCATATCCCAAGGTTCAATGGCAGCGGCTATGTTGGCTCGCTGAGATCCCGAAGATTTGAGCAATGCATTTCTTTGTTGCAGTGCTTTGTTATAGGTAATCAATCTTTCCAAATACTCGTGCGAATACTGAGAAATGAGGCTGTCGATGAATCGTCGCCTCACTTCACTGCCGCCATCAATTAGATCGACGTCGTATGGCGAAACCATTACCCCGGGAAGAAAACCAATGTGATCCGAAAGTTTGTCGTAGTCCTTTTTATTCCTTCTGAAAACTTTCTTTTGACCTCTCCTTACAGAGCAAGATATCTGTTCGTCTTCGCCATCTTTTCCAAAACTACCAGACAACATAAACTGATCTTCGTTCATCGAAATACACTGACTGTCGATCGGATTGAAGTAGCTTTTACAAAAGAGTAGATAATGAATAGCATCTAGCACATTGGTCTTTCCAGTGCCATTGTCGCCAAGCAAAAAATTTACTCCGGGAGTGAATTCCCATTCCATTTCAGCATAACTCTTAAAATGGAGAACAAATAATTTTTTCAAATACATCTCTCTGATCTCCATTAATCAACATTATATTGATAGTAGGCGTTTATTCTACCACTGTCGTTGATCATTTGTCTTTTTGCTATGCGCAATTGCGTTTCATACGCATCACGCAGCTCATCTTCTGTCATTTTTTCCTCATCAAAATTATCTCTACTTACAGAAGTGAAGTCCGGGTTCAGAACCAATGACATCTCATCTGTCGGGATAAGTCCTACACAACATAATTGCCACTTGTCCCCAGTATTCTTTCTCACTTTGTAAAAATAGACTTGTCCTCGATCGTTTCTGAATTCTACAGGTTCACAATGCAAAAACACAAGACTATCAACCTTGTTGTTGCCATAACCACTCAGATTCTTTGACAGCACATAACTCAAAATTTCGTCTTGTTCGCGATACTTCATCGGGAACAACGAATCTTTTTCTAATCCCACAAGTTCACGGTAAAGTGCTATTCGCGATTTCATATCTGTGCAAATTGAATCAACCATCTGGTCAGGAACATCTATTTCGTTGTTGAGATATGTGACCATCAGATCTTGAAGTAGATCCTTATGCCTTGTCTTTTCAACTGTTTTGAAGTATTCTTTCACTTCCTTTTGATCGCGAAAAGGCATGAGAAGATTCCAGTAGATGGAAAGTATATTGGTATTTCGATAACTCCGCGGACTATAGGTTTCTCTTTCGTAGTTGTACTTGTTCTTTTCCTCGTCTTTATTTCTGGATGAATTCGCCCTTCGATAATCAATTTTGGCTTTGCGGAATATGGTTGGAAACAATTGCAAATAGTCCTTTTTGCTAACCAAACCTGAATCAAGGAGCACAGACAAATGCCTATAAACTTGCGATTCATATTCTTCTATTTCCAGAAGATTGTATAGACCGGGTATCAACTTGTTTGAAAGCTCTATTGAATCTCGCAAATTCATGAAAATATAGGAAACATCGTATGAGTCGATACCAAGTGGTGCACTATCAAGCAAAAGTTCCTCCACTTTTGAAACACCTTCTTTGCTATGTATGAGCGACAATAACTTTAATACATAGGCTTGGTTTTCGGTTGAGTCTGCCCATTGTCGGTATTTGCTGGTCAGGTAATCTACACTGTTTTGATCTTTAAATCGAGGCAAAAAATCCATAAGGAATTTCTGAATTTCTCTTCGCTCAGACGGTTCGGCCCATGTGCTTATCTCTTCCATGTGTGCCAACACCGTTAGAGAAGTATCAAAGTCGAGAAAAGTGTTGTCGAGCATATCAAAAGCCTGGCGGAAAGTCAGCGAATCTTTGCTTGCTATGTCTTCTAAGAAATAATTCGTTCGATTTTCGAAACGGCTTTTTCTGGAAAGCGTATCATGTGGTGAAAACGATTTTGTGAAGCGAGTTATGAATTCAGAAGGACCCAAAATTGAGTCGTATGAAGCTCCAATTGTGTATGAGGAAGCAGGAAGAAAAATTGTTCTAACCAAAAATCTTCTTTGAACCCCTGTATCTCCCATGATCATTTCGAGGACAACGGAACTATCTAAAATTTCTGATGTCTGACTGTATATAATGCGATCATTACCTTGGGACCAATAGTTTGCCCACTGCTCAATAAATTTGGAGGAATCGGAAATGAAACTATATTTCCCAAGAGCTTTGTACTCCACTGAAACATATTCACCGCCCTCAAGAGGGAAATAAAGACTCTCTTCATACCTCGATTCAAAAGGATTCTCCTCGTCATCTTCGTAATAGTATTCGTTTGCTCGATCCTTGGGCAATTTATATGGCAATTCAAAACTCGCGAGCAAGGAGCTATCCGTCTGCATTCTGAATGACTCCTTATATTGAGGATTGCTAAACTGAACGCTATTGAACCATGTTTGAGCAGTGCTAGGCTCACCATTGTGTGCTGCTAGAACGTAACATGAGTTTCCTACCAATATAAATCTGGCTATCACAGAACTTCCATCTTTGGTTGTGTAATTGCCTTCCATGGTAGGAAAAGAATTATACATAATGGTATCAATGCTCACAATTTTAAGTTCTCGTGATTTGCGAAAAGAAAATTCCACTTCTGAGATTTCATAAATATCGGGCTCTAATCTTTCGGGAGCAGTTAGATTTACTTTAAGCACATGCAGAAAAGCACCAGTTTCTTTGTCATAAGCCGAAATACCCAAACGATCATCCATGTGTTGCAAATATTCCATTGGGAAATAATGTGGTTCGCCCGGAAGATTCATGAGCAATGTTTTGTCAGGTGTCTCGAATTGATTCCAACCTGCAGTTAATGTGCTATACAATTTAAAAGAGTTGAAAATCCTATCACCGTATCTACTGGCCGCCATCTTCTGATGTCCGTCCAATCGGATGACCAGGAGTTCCTGATCCATTGCTATAAATCTATATCTCTGATAATGGCCAAGTCTGTTCTTATTTAAAACGTCGATTGCGGGATAACCATTCACCACGATATTCTTCTGAGATTCTATGGTTCCTGGAATGTTTTCGTAGAGCAAACTATCCAGAGAACTGATAAGATCTGCAGGAGATTCCTTTCGAAGGCCCGCATAACTTTTCACTCGGATCATGTATAAAGTGCATGCATTTGGAAGATCGGGGCATGTTTCCACAGTGATTTCTGGAGAAGTGGGAATGAAAAACACTTTGGCAGGAACATCTATTTCAAATTTCCCGGTTGAACTTTTGTACTTGGAAAAAGTACTTGGATATTCCTTTTCCTCCAGGGCTTCTATCAATTTCGGATTTCTTCGTCCCGGCTTAATGGGCTTTAGCGTATAACCCAAATTGCGAAGCATTTCTATTACGCCGGTTTCTCCCGGAAGGTGAGCGGCCCCCATGCCAACGAACATGGTTTTCGTTTTCAAAATTGAATCCATTCTTCCAACGAAAACCTCATTTCTATAATCCAAGATGTACTTCTTCCAACCCCCTTTACTTGTGATTGAGCTGAGAGAGTCCAATTTATCGAGATTACCACTTCTGTATGCCGATTCCAATTCATCGAATATGCTATTTCTTCCATCCCAATCAAGGTCATTATTTTCAAGCTCATCCCGATGCTCAGCGTTGTATTTCATAGCCATTTCAAAGGCATACATAGACTCATGAAAAGTTTCTAATCCGAATATTTCTTTTTTCAATTTTCTTCCACACTTGTATATGAAGTAGTCGAGCCAAGAATCTTCTTCAAATTCTACAGACTCTCTTCCATTGCGGGAAACAATGTGATTGGCAAAGCGAGGGAAATATCGAAAACCGGAAAGTAAGAGGTTCTTCTTCTCTATTCCGTATTCGAAGTAATTTGGATACAACTCATCATTTCCACCATAGTAGGTGTCAAAATCATAGTTTCGGAAGGACCCTCCACTTTCAATCATATTCTCTTGGCTGAGTTCGTCGGAGAGCCAGTTTTCATGATGAAGTTCTAGTGCAACCACATCAGCCTTTTCAAGGGCTTCAAAAAAGGGATCTCCCAGGTGAAAAGCTAATTTGCTGCTCACGTGCATAGTTCCGTACAAATAAGAAGGCTTTTCGAGGCCATTTCCTGAGATTTCCCACAATAGGGTCGGCCACTTTTTCTCTTGGGCATTGGAAGCGTTAAATACTGCCAAAAAGGCCATTATCATAATCAACCTGTTCAATATGAGTGATTTTGAGCTGGCACTCTGAGAAAGTTTAATATTCATAGTATACAAATGTAAATGTAGAAATGAGCAGTTCGTGACTGTAATTCCATAAATTGCCCGTTCACCAAAACAATCTTCATAAACTCCTTAAGAATAGAAAAATCCAAAAAACAGACAGTCATATATCTGAATTTGAGTGTTTTAATCTATACCAACTGTGATATGTCAAATGGGTGAGATTTCGGGCTGACTTGCAGGTTTTTACAGCCATACTGTAGAACGGGAACATAAATAGATTATTTTCGCACCTCTAAAAAAAAGGAATAATGGCCAAGAAGGACCAAAAAGTCGAGACGATATTTGACGCACAAGCAGTCTATACCAAAACAGAATTGTTTGTAGACAAGAACCGCAAAAAATTAGCAATTGGTATCGGTGGTGTTGCGCTGGTATTCCTAGGTGTCTTTGCTTTTCAATATTTGTATTCTAAGCCTAAGCAGGAAAAAGCAGCCAACGATATGTGGAGGCTCCAGCAGTACATGGAAATAGACAGCACCGAATGGGCGTTGAATGGTGATGGAGAATACGAAGGTCTTCAGACCGTTATCGACAATTATGGAGGTACTCCTTCTTCCAAACTTGCGCATTACTACTTGGGTGTAATTCATAGAGACAAAGCCGAATACCAAGTTGCATTGGACCATTTCAAAGAAGCTGACTTTGATGATGAAGCAGTGGGAATAATTGCCATGAGCAACGTTGGCGATATGTACATAGAACTGGATAATTTTGAAGAAGGTGCTTCTTGGCTTGAAAAAGCTGCTCGCAAAGCAATGGGAGCAGATTCAAAAGAATACCTCGGTCCTCAATATCTGATGAAAGCTGCCCGCGTTTATGTGGAATTGGGCAATAATGATAAAGCAAAAGGGTTATTTAAGGAAATTAAAGATCTTGCTATGTCTTCATCACCTGAATATCAAGATGCCACAAAATGGCTCGCTCGTCTTTCGGTGAAATAATATAATGGCAACTTCGGATTTCAGTCTTTTCGATTCAGCAGATTTGCCCGATGCTACTTCCTACAAAATTGGTATAGTTGTTTCTGAATGGAACTCTGAAATCACTGATAACCTGCTCAAAGGTTGTACCCAAACTCTTTCGGATTGTGGTGTGCGATTAGACAACATCAGGATTCACCATGTTCCAGGCAGTTTCGAATTAGCCCTTGGTGCTCAAATACTTCTTGAAGCCCGCAAAGTAGATTGTGTGATTTGTCTAGGCAGTATTGTGCGCGGCGAAACTCCTCACTTCGAATTTGTGAGCTTAGCATGTGCCACGGGAATAAAAGATGTGACTTTGAAATTCAACAAACCTGTGGTGTTCGGAGTACTCACCGACGACAATATTTCGCAGGCTCGCGAAAGAAGTGGTGGCAAACATGGCAACAAAGGTGTTGAAGCCGCTATTACAGCCTTAAAAATGGTAGCTTTCCAGAAACAGGCTGGAGATGCCTGGATGGGAATGTAAAACTATCTCGAACTCAAAGATGCTCGTCGAGCACCTCTTCAATTCTTTCCATCTTACTTTCTGTGTAAACCCCACTCGTGGAGTAAACAATTTTTCCGTTTTCATCTAAAAGAAAGAAATATGGCAGCGCTTTATCCTTCATTTCAAGGGTAGATCCGTATGGTTCGAGTTCTCCTTTATAAAACAAAATATAGGGGAAAAGATCTTTGCGATTACTTTCTTTCAACTCCTTCATAGTAGCCTCGTAGGCTGCCTTCTTGAGCCCGATGTACATTGGAACTAACATCAAGTTTACATCGTACTTTTTATCAAACATTCCGCGTTTCAATACAAACTTGTCGTAAACCGGTTCATACCACGTCTTAAGTACATCTTCACTTTTAGAGCTGTAAGCCATTCCCACAAAAGTCATTTTTCCCTTCGTATCTGTGGGAATACTTTTGGCGCTACCTGTAAGCATTTCTCCGATCAATTCTGGAAATACCTTGCCATCTGGTGAATATCTGGAAAAGGAGAATAGGGTGAAAACTATGAAAAGAAAGAAAATGTGTGTTTTCATATTAAACTTATTTCCGAGTAATCGTTCCAAAAACACCGTCAATTACTTTAGCCATTTTAGCAATATCTAGCGTTAAAATTGTATCAGTTGCCTTGTGATAATTGTCATTTCTATAAAACGAAGTGTCTGTAATCATTACTGCGCTAAATCCTGCGGCCCAATAATTCAGGTGATCCGAAAAATCGATACCCGAAACCCAGGCAGGCGCCTTTACAGATTTGCATTCAATCTCACAGACCGACTTAAAAAATCTTTTGAACCTCCGACCAAAAGCTCCATTGCCTGTCTTCTGAACTACTGCAATGTAATCGGCTCTTGAACCATAAAACAATTTCATCAAGCCAATCGGATAAGTTTGAGTTCTCTTTCTTTCGTCGAAATAACCTATCATTTCGATGCAAACCATTCCCAAGACTGGAACATTATTTTCTACTAAGTATTGTACATGTTTGAAACTACCCATACCCTGCGTTCGAAAAAAAGGTGGCTCTTCAAGTGTGTAAGCAACCAAATCAATACGATGATTGAGATTTTTTCCTTTGAGCATTCGACTCAATTCAAGAAGTGCCGTAGTGCCACTTGCATTATCATCTGCACCTGGTTGATCTCCGCATACATCATAATGAGCACCTACAATAATTCTTTCGCGATTTTGAATACCGAATGAGCAAAGTACATTACAATAACTCCTGCCATTTACAAAAAACCACTGATACCAAATTGTGTCGGCGTAAAAACTAAATTGACTATGAATATATTCAGCGCTTTCATCAAGGCGCTCTACATTAGTATAAACTCTAAAATCGTTGGACTCTCCAACAAGTTGATTGAGATGAAAGAGCACAATATTTGTATCGCAAGACTGTGCGCTAATCTCTATGCAGATTAATAAAAACATCACCGAGAAAAACAACCGCATTTTACTGTGCAAGACCTAAAACATTTATCCCTTGCTCGAAAACTACATCGGTTGGTATGCCTGCCTTATTCAATTTTTCGATGTCCCCTTTCAGAACATCTCCAATAATAGCAGTTTCCTTTTGCCTCATTTCCACAGCTAGTCTGGAGCCATTACCCTGAAGTTCTATTATATCACCGGACAACTGATCGATGGCAGATTTCATTACTTCCAAATTGATTTTGTATTTTCCCGAATCAGCCATCCTTTCGAAGGCTCCTTTCGACTGAAGAAAATTAAAGGTCATCATGTTTGCTTTGCCATGAGCACTTGATGCTCCAAATCTGCATGAGCGGAAAATGCTCGCCAAAAAGGTGACATAGTTGTCCATCAGTGTTCCCTCGTTCAATTCGCCCTTTTCAAAAAGCTTTGTAACCAGCCATAGACCGAGAACATCTGCCTTCGCTTCTTCGAGCCATGCATGTTGTTCTCCCAATGTATCACTCACACTTTTTGTAGTACCCAACACATTTTTTATTCCCAACCCATGAGCTACTTCATGAAACATTACATTGCCAAAAAATGCTTCGAAAGTGATGTTAGCGCGCTGTTCATCTACAATCAATTCATCTGCTATGGGCATCAATATTTTGTCATACTTAGCACGCATTGCATTTTTCAATTGTGAGCGTCGAGTACCATGTTCTTGTTGAATCCCCGCATCATTCGGCAAATTTACTGCAATGGTTTTACTTCCTGCATTGCAATCGCCAGCATAGAATACTACGTCGAATGCCGCCAATTGAGACTGACTACCTACTTTATCTTTTTTGTAAACTGCATCCACCGGAAGTTCTTTTTGCAAACCGGGCAACAAAGCGGCATAGCGATCCAACTTTGCACTCCATTCTTTGTCCTTCACCAACACATAACTTTCGTGCGCCGCTCTGATACCCAACAACTGATCTTCGTAATTTTCAATTGGACCAATTATCAGATCAAGGTGGTTGCCTTTCATCCCCAACCATGCGACATCACTCGAATTGTAATTGTCGCTCAATAAAGCATCCGCCCTCATCTCCAAATAAAATTTCAGCTCTGCATCCGTTGTGATTTTTGATGCCTCTCTTAGCAAATCCGATGCACGAATAATTTCAGCTTTGAACGCATCGTGATACCAAATTGCATCCAATTGGCCATCCGTTTTTCGCGTCACTAAGGTGTAGGGATTAGTTTTTAGAGGATGCGACCAAGCTTCAAATTCTTCTTTGGTCATATCAGCAGGATAATAACCAGCGCCGTCAGGTTTTGCAGAAGCGCCTTTCAGAAAAGGCTTATTCCCTGCCAAGCGATCCCATGGACCATAATTTATAAGAGCAAAACTTCTGGCCGAAGTATCGGAAATGCCCTTCAAAAATTCTTCTTTAGAAGTTCCAGGAAGAGCTTCTTTCCAAAACAAATCATCCATTATCGACGCCGCTTCAATCATCAATTTCAATACTTGCTTCTCTTCATCCGACAATAAACTCATGTCAGTAACAAGTTTAACACGGGTGTATTTAGTTAAACTATCTGGCTGCAATAGTTGTCTCGTTGTAGAATCTGTAGTTGAACCTTTAGCGTTTTTTTCAGATGTGTTTTCACATGATAACATCGCAAAGCAAATAGCTATTCCGATAATACATTTTAGTGATGACAAATTTGTGATCATGGAACAGAAATTGTTAAGGTGTCCTTTTGCATTTGAAGTGATTCCTTTCCCTTGCGGGTGAGCGCATATCCACTTTTGAATACGATATAGCCCTCTAAGTATAGATTCGTGATTCTTTCGCCTATGTGGAGGCCAGCTTCATGATTAGAAATATCATATTGAATGCGGGTCCAAAAAGAAGACTCGAGATCAGACAAGTTGATGTGATTTCCCTTTGCGGATTTTTTGAAAATCTGAATTATGTCCAGAAGTACAAAATCGAATTTGTCGAGATACATACGTAGAATGAATTAGAATGGCCAATGGTAGTTGGATACAGTCGGGCAAGGTAGAATGAAAGTTCGATTCGACGCGGGTTTCAGCCCACCGAACTTGCTCACAACTTATCAACCCTCAAAAAGAACTCAAAACTTGACTAAAGAGGACCTATAACCCGGATTTTGCCGTAGGCTTCGAAAATCATAGTATCTTCACACTCAAATTTCTAATTATGCGAATAGCACTAATCACTCTAGGAACCCTGATTTCATCTGTTTGTTGTCACAGCCAGATCACTATAGAAAGTTCAAATTTACCGGATGCAGGAGATATACTTCTGCAGGTTCCTCATACGTTGCTCTCAGCATTTAACACTGAAGACACCGGCGCAGACTACGTTTGGACTCTCACAGAGGACGATATTCTAAATTTGGGAAATGGAACTCCTGTGAATTGCATAGACGTAAGTTCTACCCCCATAATATACCAATTCCTTTTCAACAACCCATTTGACCAAGAACACAATGCTGATTTTGCCTTTGGAGTAGATCAGTTTGAAGGTGGCGGGTTCACATTCGAAGATGTTTACGCTTATATGCAAAACAACGATGAACGTTATGCTATGGTCGGCCTAGGTGCCACTATTAATAGTATTCCGCTTCCTGCCCAGTCTGATCCAGTTGATGTTATTTATGAATTGCCATTGAATTTTGGAGACGGCAACACTTCCGATAGCGAACTGCTTTTTGAAATTCCTACTCTTGCGACTTATCAGCTTGTGCAAAACAGAGTAAACGACGTAGACGGATGGGGAACACTCTCCATTCTAGGATCTTCATTGGAAGTACTCAGGGTTAAATCTACCATTAATGCAACAGACAGCGTGTACATCGACGCTCTGCAATTTGGTCAAGCCATCGATCGACCAGAAAGTATTGAATACAAATGGATCAGCCTAGTTTCCAAAGTTCCGATTCTTCAAATTAATACAACTGCCGGAATTGTTACTGGAGTGCTCATTGCCCCTATGGTAATTGATGCTGACGGAGATGGATTCACAGTTGATGTAGATTGCAACGACAATAACGAGAATGTTTATCCCGGCAACGAAGAAATTGCGAATGACGGTATTGACCAAGATTGCGATGGTGAAGATTTTGTGAGTGTTTCTGAATACTCGACTGAGAATTTTTATGCTGTTTATTCAGCCAGCAATGACCACCTCAATGTGTTTATTCAAAATTCGCAGCAGGTACAAATCCAAATCTTTGATCAGACAGGTAAATTGGTGATCAATTCGAACATTGTAGGCGATGAAAACAGAATTTCAACAAAAGCTCTGTCTTCTGGTCAATACATCTCTATCCTCACTTCTGAATCTGGTAAAGTGAATCAAAGCAAATTTGTAAAAAACAATTAAGGGGGCCTTTAAAAACCTCTTTTATGTTCTGCGGTCGTCGAAGACAAGGTTCTTGACCTAAGTCAGGAAAGGCGCGCAACTTGACGCTTTGTAAGGGTTGGCGGCTTGGCATTGGACTTTTTTGCTCATATAGAAGTTGGTGAAAGTTGGCACTACTAAAATTCAAAGACAACACTTTGCGCATTGGTTGAACCCAGAATCCGCATTGGGATTCGCTGTGAATTGGTATAAACCCCAAAGATAACAAGTGCTCTCGCCAGATTTTTATACCGTTTATCCCGCATTACGCATTAGGGCAATTTTTGTAGAATGCGTGTGGGATTCTCAAATCTAAGCGATAGAATACTGCATTCATCGGCAAAATTAGGGTGCAATTTTTCTATCGCTTGAT
>JAWXBG010000065.1:0-3555 GCA_034439875.1 Flavobacteriales bacterium | reverse complement strand
TTTTTATTTAGGTTTATTGTAAAACAATATTCATTAAATGACGCTCTTCTTCAGGCTACATGACTTTTTCTTCTTGCAATCCTGTAAAAAGGCGTCATTCAAACTTTCTGATACATACACGGAAACTATTGTTCCTGAGCTTCGCCCTGATCACCTGTCACAGCCTGAGAATCACTGGGATTTTCCGACTCGGCGTTTCCACCAGACTCGATATCCTCACTTGTGACGACCTCACCCGTTTCGCCGGGACCATACAATTGAATGTTCACGATATATTCCTCTGGGCTTAACATGATCTGTACAGCAAGTGTACAATACGATAGTTTCTAAGACACGTAACATTCTTCAAACGTCTTTTGAAAAAGTGACGCAGCGATGCGCCACCCTTACCTATCTCAGAACGGAATGTCCGCCGTATCCTCGCTGTGAGCGTTGTCGCCGTTCTCGGCGCGGTCGAGCAGGACGAGGCGGTTGGCATCCACATCAAGGCTCGGCTGCGGCGCTTTGACAGCAGAGTAGTACATTTCCTAGACGCTCACTACATCCTCCATGCCCTGATCAACCTTCGTCCCTTCGTCACCTTATGGCTAATGTAACAGCGAAAACGTACTATACTTAGCTTGGTTGTGTTCGCATTTTTCATAGGAGGCACATTATGGTTGATCAAATCTTTGTTGGGCGCGATGCTGAGATGAACATTTTGCAGGAGAGCTTAGAAAGCGTTTATCGCGATCAGGCTTGTCGGATTTGCTTGGTTACAGGGGACGCAGGCTCGGGAAAGACAACTCTAATTGAGAACTTTTCACAGTTTGCGGAAGAACGATATGCTGAAACTGTCATCGTTGCTGCTGGAAAATGTAATGCACAAACAGGTTCCATCGATACATACCTTCCCTTTCGAGAAATCATAAACCAGTTGACTGGGATCCAAGCCAAAATATTGAAAAGCTCTATGGATAATCGTCCTGCAGGATGGCTACGCAATTTCACGGATGGCGCATTGGAGGCACTTATCGAATTCGGTCCTGATCTGATCGGCACTTTCATTCCCGGCTCTACTCTAGTTGCACGCCTTGCACAGACTACTATCAATAGTGCCTTGAGGAAACGTGCTGAAAGCAGAGTAGGAGGGCAGGAAGTCAATAAAAAAGAGGTGAGTAAACAATATTCGGATGTGATCAGTAAAATTGCTAATAGCACTAGAACTATCATATTGATTGTTGATGATTTGCAGTGGGCGGATGAAGCCTCGCTTCAATTATTTGCTCATTTAGCGGAAACGTTAAAAGATCAGCCTGTTATGTTAATAGGTACATATAGATCTAAAGAGGTTGAAGAGGCAGGAGAAGATCATCCTCTGTATAAATACATCCTAAGCCGTCAGTGGGGTTTTTGGGAGACTCGAATTGATCTGCGGGAAAGTAACCGAAAAAATGGTAAGGAATTCGTTAGGCTCTTTCTAGCCGCAAATAAATGTCGTACTGATGAGGACTTTGAAAAAGAATTTTTCGAACGAACCGAAGGAAATGCGCTTTTTGTCGTTGAGCTATTCCGATATCTATATGATCACAAATTACTTTCACCAGATGAGACAGGCGACATTGTCGCGGATAACAGTATGGATTGGAGCAAATTACCTGCTCAATTAAGGAAGCTGGAAGGATTGATCGAGGCGCGATTTGAATCTTTAAGCGCAGAGCTTCGAGAGATCCTTGATATTGCAAGTATTGAAGGACAGGATTTTACTGCTCAAGTCATTTTGAATTTGTTGAAACTTTCGAGCCTTTCTGAATATGATCTCTTGAGAACACTTTTTGCAGATCTCGAAAAGAAACACAATTTAGTCTCTCAGGTTCGTGAATTACCCGTGGGGCCCGAAGTATTGTCTCAATATCGATTCGTTAATGCGACCTTTCATCAATACCTTTATAACGATATGAGCCTCGGACAAAGACGCTTGCGTCATAGAGAAGTCGCAGCGACACTTGAAAAGCTGTACGGTTCTCATTCAGCGGAAATTGCAAATCAACTAGCTTGGCACTACGAATTATCATATATGCCTGAAAAAGTTGTACGGTACCTAAATCTCGCCGGAGAGCAACTCGCTCGAGTTAGTGAGTATTCCGAAGCGGAAGTCACATTTAACAAAGCGCTTTCTTTGGCAAGGATTCAGAATGACAAAATTGGACTGGTGGATTCAATGCGATACATCTGCGGTTCAATTTGGATGGTACAAGACAAAAATGATGAGGCAAAAGAGCAACTTTTGGAGGCGTTGGAGCTGACACGTAACATTAAATATCGGAATGGAGAAATTTACATCTTGAGGCAATTGGGAATATTAGCTCGAAGAAGGAGGCATTACACCACCGCAACCAAGTATTATCTGGAAAGTTTGGAGATCGCAAGACGTGCGGAAGCCGATGCCGAGAATGAAGATGAAAGAGTCAACGCTAAAAACTCAATGGCTCAAGCACTTAATAATTTAGGCACCGCGGCAATGGCAGAAAGAGCATATGATGATGCAGCGGAATACTTCAAAGAACGTCTAAAAATAGCAATAGAGTTGAACAATCAAGAAGGCAAATTATTTGCCTATCTTAATATTGGCGATCTCGATTGGCGAAGAGGGCGTGATGTATCGAAGGTTAATCAGGAAGATGCTGCTCGAGGCTACTGGGCATTGGCAAAAGTGTCTTTAGAGCAAGCCTTGGAAATTGGAAATAGCATTGGTGCAAAGTCACAAGTAGCTACAGCAGAAAAAAATTTAGGGGATCTAGCTATATCTGAAATGGATTATGCTGAGGCTGCAATCCACATTGCAAGAAGTCTGGGTATAATTATAGGTTCAGGTATCACATCAAAAATTCTGGGAAATCTAGCATCAGTTTCAAGCTTGTTGGCTGGGATCGATAAACCAGAAGATGCGATACTCTACGCACACTTTGTATCGATACATCCAAAAAGCACAGAGTTTGAGAAAGAAATCGCAGATGAGGCTATGCACATCACCCGACGAAATAACCCCTCTATTGATACAGTAGTGATCTTTTCAAGGGCAAGAGCAAGCGAACGTGATACCTTGGCTCGATCAGCATTGGATTTACTACAAAGCCTTGAGGGATAATTATTTCATCATGAAGCATTCCTTTTCTGGAGCAAAAATATGATACATGAAACTGACTTCAATAGGCTAAATGAGTTAAGCCGGGAGCTTGAAGATATATACAAGCCCCTACGGGTTGAGGAATACAACGCACCCTTAAATCGACCGGAAGAACAACACAGATTGAGGGAACATTACTCTTTGCAAAAACCGTATAACCCACAATTTACCTACCGAATATTTCCTATGGATATCTGCAAACCCCTACAGAGGTTCATTCGGAAAATTTACCCTGAAACAAATACGTGGGAAAACCTTCTGTTTAAAGATGCAAAACGAACACTTGATACACTAGGAACCCTTCTAGATCACGATCCTGGACAAATTACGGCAGTCTCCATTGCGGCTGATGGGTTGCCAAGTCGAGAACTAGTCCAAGATGCATACGA
>JAWXBG010000064.1:0-17950 GCA_034439875.1 Flavobacteriales bacterium | reverse complement strand
GTGCGCAATGCAGCATGGGCTATTTATTGTGCAGAATTGGTATTATCCCGAATCACGCGGTGGAGATATCGGAATTCATAAGTCGCACTATTACTTTGCTCCATCGTGTAGATTCGAGAATCCCGCGGCGCATTAACCTCAAGACACTTCCAATGCGCAATGCGGGAATATTTGATGGTGTATATTCATACATCAAGAATAAAAATCGAGAAAGTGCTTGATATCAAAGGGTTTCAGCGCTGCAATAGATTTCCAATGCGGATTCTGGGTTTATGACTAGTTCAATGGCTTGAAACGAAATTGGGCTTTTACATACATCCAAACGGTATAACAAAAAACAAGGCGGTCCTTTAAGGAACCGCCCTGTTGAAAAACTTCGCTTATTGCGAAACGGAGATTTTTTACGAGAACGGCACAAGTGCTATTCCAACAGTTACCGGATACACCTCCGGGCCTTTGTCGTCTTCAAATAGAGGGGTAAGTCCATACGTTGCAAATAGAGTCAGGTTTCTATAACCAACGCGAACCGTTGCGTCTAGAGTGAAGTTGGTCATGTTGAAATCGTTCTTCACACGTGATCTCACTTCATTGTCATTTACATCAAACCTTTGCTTGGTAATCGAGCCCATTCTCCATCCACCTATAACTCCTGCGGCAACGTGAACGTTTTTATCACAGTCCTTGCTCGTGTTAAATTCAAGCATCAAAGGCACGTTTACATACGAAGCGCGCAACTTGTTTTTGCTAAAGTTGATGAGCGTGTCTGGCACCGCAAACGTAGAGTCGTCCACGTTCACCAATGTCACGTTATTCTTTAATCCATAGCTGTTATATGTAATACCTGCGCCTGATACAATGCCCACGTAATCGTCAAACAAACGGAGCTTTCCTTCAAAAATGTTGAATCTCCATGAGAATGAACGGGCATAATCCAATTGCAACCATTCTTCATCTCCTTCAAAAGTTGTTTTACCATCTTTATTCAAAAGAATGTTTACCCCGAAATCTACCCCGTCCCAATAGGTGAGTTGGCTTTTTCCACAATCCTTCTCATCATCCTCCCACGATACGTCTGTGCTGTCTGTTGGATGGTCGTCAATAAGAATGACTCTTTTGTCGCCAAATTTAAACTTGGTTGTGTCCGATGGTTCCTGCGCAAAAAGTCCGAATCCTACGAACAAAAAGGCAAGTGTTGCTATCTTGGTTTTCATATCTGTGTGATTTTTCATTTTGTGTTTATATGCATCGGACGCTGTGCCTTTGGATTTGTTACAAACACATTAAAAAAAATTGTCCTTATCTTGAAAACCCTTGTCTAGACTATTCTCCAGAAGATCATTTTTTTATGACCCTGCCGCTCCATTCATTCGTGTCAGACCGTAAAAGGTATTGATAAACACCCGAGGGTAAGTGAGAAATGTCTAATTCTTGGCCATTTCGAATGCCCGTTTGGCGCATTAATTCTCGCGCCATATAGTCAAACAAAACAAACGTCGAGGGTTCTTCACCGCTATAGTTGACCCGTAAAAAACCATGGGTTGGATTGGGATAAAAAATTACATCCTCTCTATTGTTTTCCTCTATGCTAACAGGAAGAAATGAAATACAATAATCCTCTGCTTCTCCGTCGTTCAGGTCTCCGCATGCCTCTGTAGGGGTGCTGTCTCCGCCATAACTCATAGAAACCCTCATGCGCACATGGCTGCCAACAATAACCCAATCGGGCACTTCAAATTGATAACTTACCGTGCTTGTAATGTTTGAAGGCGACGTATAAATCAGCTCTTCGTTGTCGGAAGCAAATTCGCCGTCTGAATTATAGTCAATCCAAACCTTAAATTGCTCGTTGAAACCAAATCCGGCATAACCTGGGGTTAGATCAATGGTGTAGGTTCCGCCAACATTCAGATCAGTAGAAATACTCGTGTAGTCACCGTATCCGTTGTCAGAAGCCGTCATGTTGTCAAACGTATTTAATGCCACTCGCTCAATATACTCGACCGTTGCGTTGCCTGTTATTTCACAGTATGTAAGATCTTGACAAGAGCCACATCCTGGCGTGTTAAAGGTGATTGAAGATGGCGCTGGTTCCGGTCCTACACATACTGAAAACACAGAAATCGTATACACAGAACATGGCTCGTAGTTGATCGTAATGTTGCTTGTTGCAGATATCTCTTCCGTGTTTCCGTTTGGCCAAGCAATCAAAACAGTATATCCTTCCGCGGCAAATACCTCGTTCCATGAAACGGTTACCTCATTGTTTTCAAGAAATTCTACATTGTAGGATTGTGGGTCTGGATTTACACAGCATCCATCGGTTATAAAAATATAAGATGACGACCATTCGCTTTGGCCTTCCTCTTCGCAGTTTGCCTGCAGTTGGACTTCATAAGATGTGCATGACAATAAATCTGCTAATCCGTATTCGTTGGTCTCAATTTCATTTGCTGAAATCCAGTCATTCGCGTCTATTGGTCGATAGCGTAGGTTGAATGAAAACATGGCTTCCGTAATCATCCATTCTAATAAATAATCTAAAGATCCTTCTATTTGTGTTGTAGAAATAGCAAAGGGTGAAATACATCCTCCTTCTTGACAATTTGCCATGACTAGTTGAAGGCTATTGTTTACGTTTAACCTTCCTCCCGTTGCCACTTCTTCGCTTAAGTTGCTTACGGGGTCTATTCCATTCAGAATATAATCGCGAACCATACTAGCTGTGCTTTCGGGGTCTGCATAAGCTTGGATCATTAAACTTGTGCACGGAGCAGAATACAAGAGCGCCACAGCACCAGCAACACAGGGGCTTGCGAAACTAGTTCCTGAGGCATTGCCATAACCGTTGTTGTTTACCAAGTACACCTGATCTCCGGGTGCGCCAAGATCAATGTGTGTGCTTCCATAACCCGAAAAATCTCTGATGTCGTTGATGTCAGTGGCCGTTACGGAAATTAAAAAATTGCTCGGGCATGTGGTTGGCAAATCTCCTACAAGGTCCACATTCACATTATTATTGGCTGTGGCCCCGCAGCTCAGAACGCCATAAACGCCAAGACTATCATACATGGCACACCACAATGGCGCGTCGGACGGTTGACCAAAATCGGTGCCCCAAGAAGCGTTGGTAGCAACAACGAATGCCCCTTTTTGTCCATTTGTTTCGTTGTAAAGTTTCCGCATCTTTAATGGATATGTGTATGCTGCAAGCACATTCGACTCGGTAATTGAGCCCATTCTTACTTGCATAATATCAACGTCCCAATTTACTCCCACTATTCCCGCACCGTTGTTTCCCGTGGCGCCAATCATTCCACTTACTTGCGTTCCGTGATTCCCCTCTGGAATTTCATCGTTGTTTGCCTGAACATTCCATCCGTCTACATCATCTACGTAACCATTTTCATCATCGTCAATTCCATTGTCTGGTATTTCATTTTCGTTGAGCCAATGATTGTCAACTAAGTCTGCAACATCCCAATTTGCTCCATTGGTTTCAATTACACACACCACCACCCTGTCGCCAGTTGTTGTGGTTCCGCCAGTGGTTATGTCCCAAGCAAACTCGCTGTCAATGTCATGATCTTCAGAATTCTGATGATGCCACTGATTGCCAAAAAACGGGTCGTCGGGAACTATTCTCTCTCTAATAATGTGATTGAACTGCGCACTCGTAACGCCAATAAATTCTTTTACTTGTCGAAGTGCCACTGGAGAGGGAATGATCGTTTCATCAAAAGTGAGAAGCCAAATTCTCATGTGATCACTCACACGTGAGTCGAGTTTGTAGGCGGCTTCTGGATACGCCATTTGAAGCTCTATAAGCCACGTGTTTGGGTCTCTACCCTCCTCAAGTTGAACTAAAACATGGCCATTAAATATCTCCGGAGTTTGTGCGATCGCAATCCCGGAACATAGGACACATAAAACAATTGCAATTCCTTTTATCATAAAGCTTGTCATCAAATTCTAAAACGTTACAATTCTTATTGCTAAACCCCTTCCATCTGCTCCATTTAGAGCTATAAACCTCAAGGTAACCTATTCGTTCAACTTCCGTTAAAATCAGGTAGTTGAGAACAATGATACCCTATCAGACATCAAGTTGCATTGCCAATAAAGTAGCCCGTCCACGCTCATTAGCCCATCGCGGTGAAATTAGTCTGTCGGAAAATAAGCCTGTTGGTTTATTGCGCCTTTTTGCTAGCACTGTCTTGTTCCTATTGACCTTAAATGCCGTTTCTCAAGCACCTGTCATTGCCGTAAACAACCCTGAAGGGTGCACTCCGATGGGTGTAATTCTCACCGTCTCGTCCCCGGGCGCGGGTTCAATCAGCAGCTATTCATGGGCCATCACCTATCCCGACAACTCTGTACAAACGGCCAGTTCGACTCAGTACATCGCCATTTTTTCTCAGCCCGGCACCTATGATGTGAGCCTGACAATAAATGGAAACCAAACCACTCTAGAGACCGACTTCATTACGGTATATCCTGTGCCTCAGGCAAATTTTGTAGTGAATGATGAAGACGGGTGTTGGCCCTTCTGTACAAATTTTAGCGACGCTTCAATTTCATCTGGCGGCGCCATCGTGGAATGGGCGTGGGATTTCGGAAACGGGGCCACCAGTATAGAACAAAACCCAACATATTGCTACAACCAGCCCGGCACCTACTCCCCTGTTTTTTCTGTTGAAGATGAACATGGCTGCTTTTCAGACATCACGTTTCCGGGTCTCATACAAGTCGTTTCTTCTTTCCCAAATGCCTCATTCAGCATCAGCAATGAACTCGACTGCATGCCGCCTGTGCTGGAAACCCTTACCAATACTAGTTCGGGTGTAAGCAGCCTTACAAGTTACTGGGACTTTGGAAATGGCGAAACACTAACACTCGCCGGGGCCAATAGCCTTGACAACACCTGGGACGACATTGGGACTTTTAATGTTTGTTTAACAATAGAAGATGAAATTGGGTGTGTAGATACCGAGTGCCACATCCTTGAAATATTTGATACCGCAGAGGCATTATTTAGCGTTTCAGACACACAGGTATGTGAAAACGAAATGGTGGTTTATACCGACAACACCAGTCCAACGCCACTGCAATGGCAATGGGACTTTAACAACGACGGTACAGTAGATTCTAATCTCCAAAACCCTTCCTTTGCCTTTGCTCAGAATGGCAATTACAATCCGTCGCTAAACGTCATATACACCAACACTTGTTTCGATGAGGTGGATGGCCTTTACAACATTGAGGTAATCGATGGAATAGTGGCTTCTTTCACTGGAGATACGCTAGAAAGTTGTCAAATTCCTTTCAGCGTAGAGTTTACAGCAAATGCCTCTGGCCCCGGAACACTTGAGTATAACTGGTCTATAAGCGGTCAGCCGGTAAACAATGATCCGCAATTCACATACAACTTTCAAAACTTCGGTAATTACGGCGTATCACTCAACGTGACCAATGAGTATGGTTGCAATACTGTGGTTTCTCAAAACAACTATGTGCAGATTCAAGATCCGGATGTTTCTTTTACTCATCCTTCGTCTGTTTGCACTAACTCGCCATTTTCATTGCTGAGCATCTCTGCTTCAAGCGTGGATCCTATAGTATTGTGGGAATGGGATTTCGATGGCGATGGCATCATAGACTTTACTGGGCCTGATCCTGTTTTCGCATACACAAGCCCTGGCCCGAATACCATCTCGGTTTCCATTACAACCGAAAATGGCTGCACTGCTGAATATACTTCTCCCGCAGAAATAATTGTACAACAACAGGTTGAGACTGGCTTCACTGCTAGTACTCAGATAAGCTGCGCCGGAGAGCCTGTAGAATTCTGTGTTGATCAACAACCGGGGGTAACCTATTCTTGGAATTTTGGTGATTCCGGTTGGCAAACTTTCAACAACTTCAGTATGTGTGTTCAGCACGATTACATCGATACGGGCTACTTCGATGTAAGTCTTTCTGTCTTTAATTCGGGTTGTTTTCTGCAAGTTGTTTATGAGGATTTTATATACATCGCGCCACCTCTTGCCATGTACGAGTTTGTGTTGGATTGTGATAATTTACTCAGCGTACAGTTTCACGATACTTCTATTGGAGCCGACTCTCTTGTTTGGGATTTTGGCGATGGGGCCATTGATATTACCAATGATCCAAACCCAATTCATACCTACGCCTCAGCAGGGGTTTTTTCAGTAATTCTCACAGCATACAGTAATGTTGGCGACTGTCCTGATACACGAGAGCTGGAGATTTCTCTTCTCCCTCCCAATCCAGATCTGCTGATTTCTCCAAACGCCGGCTGCCCTCCTCTTTTAGTTCAACTTGAAAATGTTGCAACGAATTGGAATTGGGACATTCAGATAAGCAATGGATACAACATTACTTCCTATTTCGACGATGGTCCTGATGAATGGGTTACTACCTATGAGCACGACGGCATAACTGAAACAATTGAATTCAGTCAAAATGAAGACTTTCTTCCATCCGTTCTTTTCAATATGGCGGGAACATATAATGTGTATGTGAGTGTTACCGACCAGAATTTGTGCAGCGCTGATACAACATACCAGGACATAATTCAAGTCTCCGCAAATCCTGACTTCGCAACATTTGACATCGTGCAAATGGAAGTTTGTGATAGCGTGTACATCGAGTTTGCGCCACAATTGCAAGATCTCGTTTCTTGGGAATGGGAGTTCAGCGACGGAACTATTGTTTCCGAAGAAAACCCAGGTCATACATTTCTGCCGCCCTATTCCTATGGAAGTCAGCTTACCGCCACGCTTACAGCCGAAGATGCTCTTGGTTGTTTGTCAACTGTTACACAAGACATTACTCTCGAACTTCCGCCTACACCTGGTTTTATTATTGTGGTTGACCCAAGTTGCATAGGCGATGATGTTCAGTTTCTAAATCTTACAGAAGATTCGGATGCGGGCTATGCGTTCTTTTGGGACTTCGGCGATCCGGGGTCTGGCGTCTCTAACACAAGCAACTTACAAGACCCTATCCATGTGTATTCAGGCAATGGCACTTATGAGGTTTGTTTAACGGCAACTGCTCCAAATGGCTGTTCAATCACCTATTGCAACAACGACGCAGTGCACGTTGTTGATCCAATTGCATCATTCGACTTCGCTTCAAACATTAACAACTGTTTGTTTGGTGTTTCATTTGAAAATACTACAGCCGGAAACATCGTTTATACTGAGTGGGATTTTGGAGACAATCAAAGTGGTCTCGGTAATAATGCTTTTCACACTTACCCCATTGGTGTCTACGATGTCAGTTTAATTGTTGTAAATGAAAACGGTTGTGTCGACACTCTTTTCGTTCCCGATATTCTGAACTACGGCGATGTAATTGGTCCTTTTGAGCAGGCTCTCGATACCGCAAACTGCACACCGTTTACTGTCGACTTTTCCTCATTTAATATTTCAGATACAAGCTTTGATTATTTCTGGGATTTTAACGATGGAAATGGCGACCCAAGCAGTGTCACTGAAACTACTCACGACTATACCGCTGCCGGCGAATACTGTCCTTCGCTCATTATGACTGACGCAAATGGCTGCGCTGTTCTTATCAGTTGTCCGGATACAATTGAAGTAATCGCATTCGAACTTGTGTTCAACGACATTGAGCCCATTTGCTCCGGTGATTCATTTCATCTTTCGGTAAGCGGAGGAACAAATTATGCTTGGGAAAACACTCAATACATAACAGAAACTACTCCGGGAGAATTTGACCTAAGCCCTCCCGTGGACTACACTTTTGTGCTTACAGGATACTATAGCGATTGTGAAACTACAGATAACATAACCCTCACGGTTCACCCCCTTCCTGCTGTTGTGGTTGAAGAAACGTCACCGGTGTGTTATCAAGACCCTGCTTTCATTCTCGAGGGAGGTCAGCCAAATGGCGTCTCCGGCCAGTACTATATAGATGGCATTGCGGCAAACACATTTAATCCATCTCAACCGCCAGCAAGCGATCATGAAATAGTGTACACTTTTACCGATGAAAATAATTGTACGAATAGCGATACAACGTATATCTACATCAATCCCCTTCCAAACGTAAACGTGCCGGCATTTGACCAATATTGCGAGGACGAGCCATCGATAGGTCTCAATGGAGGAAATCCTACAGGCGGGGCTTATGTATATCAGCTCGACACAATCACGGATTTTTCACCCGCAATCGGATATGGTTCGTATCCTATCTCATATTTCTTTACTGATCAGAATGGATGCACGAACTACGACACCCAAAACCTAGTTGTGCACCCAATGCCAAATCCGCAAATTCAAATAGATGACATCTGCTTAAATGAGCCGTTGATGATAAATAACAATAGCACAATTGCGCAAGGTTCCATTGTGTCTGCCTTCTGGGACTTCGGTAGTGCGGGTGCACAAAATGCAATTCAACCAACCCTTGTGTCTTACAGCGCTATCGGGAATTATCCAATACACCTAGAAGTTGTTTCGGGGTTTGGGTGCGCATCATTCCTTGATACATCAATTAATGTTTGGGCCGTTCCAAATGCTCAATTTACTGTCCCCACAGGATGTCAATATGACTCCTTGCTCTTTATTGATCTAAGCTCTATTGAAGAGGGTTCAATAGACCACCTAAGCTGGATTGCAGAGGGAAATGAAATTAATTCGCCCGACTCAATTCTATATGCATATCAAACTTGGGGCAATGTTCTAATGACCCTCATTCCCTTGAGCGATCATGGCTGCACAGATACTTTGATACAATCTATTCTTGTGCACCCCGCACCAATTCTGGTCCTTACCATTGGAAACAATTGTTTTGGAGACATGACCGAGTTGGTAGGGTCGAGCACTGTTCCATTGGGCTCAATAACACAAGAGGTATGGACGCCAGGTGATGGCTCTCCCTCTGTGTCGGGAAATGCAGTAGATCACTACTATGAAACAGCAAACACATATTCCCCCACATTCACAGCGTATAGCGATGAGGGTTGCATTGCTTCGGTAAATGAGGACATAATCATTTATCCTCTTGCCGATCCTTTGTTCATTGTTGAGCCTTCGAAAATTTGTGCTGAAGCGCATGTCTTCTTTACAGATTTAAGTGTGGTATCCTCTCCCTATTATGTGAACGCATGGTCGTGGTACCTCGGAGACTCCCTGTTCAGCAATGCGCCCAACCCCGTTGCCTCTTTTGACAGCCCAGGCACATATAATCTCACTTTACAGGTTAGCACCAATATGGGTTGTGACTCCGACACGCTTGCGCATGATGCAATAACCATATTTCCAAAACCACATGCCGAATTTTTAGCAAACCCCGTCGATAGCTACATCTATGATCCCGTTGTAGACTTTGAAGACTTGAGCAGTGTAGATGTAACATCATGGTCGTGGGACTTTGGTGATGGCGCCCTTTCGTCCGAACAAAATCCATCTCACGAATACCAAACTTGGGAGAACTACTTTGTGATTTTATATGTAGAAAATCAATTTGGCTGCCTTGACACCGCGTGGCACGATGTGAAAATCAGGCCTGATCTCTTGATTTTCGTTCCAAACGCCTTCACCCCCGACCTTGATGGAATAAATGAATTGTTCAAGCCCGAAATGAGTGGGTTCGATATTGGCTTCTATGAGTTCAATGTTTTCGACAGATGGGGCGAGATGGTCTTTTCGACCAACGACCCAGATGACGGATGGAACTCTAGCGTAAAAGGCGGGGAGTATTTTGTTCAAGACGGAGTCTATATATGGCAGCTAAAAGTTCGTCCTAAGCACGATGCCGCCATTCGGTTGTATGAAGGCCATGTGACTTTACTTCGGTAATACCGTTTTGGTATAACGCCCTTTCTCAAGCCCTCGTTTTCTACAGGGCGCGGCGGATTTTAAGTCAAACTCGCGTTTGCTCTAATTCTGTTTCCCTTGATGTTCCCTCGATAAATTAGCTCAAATTCGATTTTGGTGCGCTATTTGAATGATCTCTATCTTGGTCATTAAAATTGTACCCATGAAAAAACTAAATGCACCATTGTTATTCGTCGCTTCTATTTGTCTTATAATATTGTCGGGCTGTTCGACTAGCTCTTCTGTTTCAAAAACGGATGATGCTGCAATGAGTGCTGCGGGATTCGTTGCGGGAGAAATTGTATTCCAAAAAGAAGAAAAAGAACCCTGCAATTTCCTTGTGAAACTTGAGGACGGAACCTTGCTTGAGCCCACGGGAATTGACAAGACATTTATGAATAACGGACTCAGGGTGTGGATTCAGTATTTACCCAGTAGAAGAATGAGCCTGTGTCCGGGATCTATGACTGTTTCGGTAACGGAAATTCAAAAACGTTCTTAATACCGTTTTTGTATCTGCAATTGTGCTTTGGAACCAACTTACGAGCAAGAATAAAATTTCGTTGATATATCAATAAAAAGGGCTGCGAACATTCGCAGCCCTTGTCTTATCTGCCTCCTGCGCTATTTCACCAAAACTTTTGCCACCTTACCTACTTCGTAAGTGCCCATTCGAACAAGATATTGGCCTTTTGCAGCATAACTCAAGTTGAGCGGAAACGAATACAAACCACTCGTTGAATAAACCTTATTTTCAACCACACAACGACCCGTCACATCATAGACTTTAATCATTAAAAACTTCTGCGTTCCCGGTGCCAAGAGGGTAACGTTAAACTGGTTTTCTCCTACAGTTGCAATGATCATATCGTTGCCCTGAAATATTTCTTCAACGCCTATGCTTCCGACTTCTACCGTGTAGTCTTCCGTCTCTCCGAACTCTGTTTCATCGCAGCTATTGTCTGCTACCTGTTCAACCCAATTCGTTTTAGCTCGCATCAAGTGCTCGCCAAGGGCCGCGGAACCAGAAACAACAAAGTCCATTGTTTCTGTATAACTCCCGTCGGCAGCACCGGGAGCAATTACATAATTGTCTACCGTCAGTTCATTATTCTCAAATACAAAATTGTCGTTGTAGTCTATCCATGCTCGCACAAACTGATCGCCGTATCCTGTTGTTATAGTCATGTCGTTTGTGGTTCCAACAGCAAGGGTCGTAGAAAGATTGGTGTAATCTCCATAGCCGTTCGGGTCACACCCGGAGTTGTTGTTTATGGTTTCTAGTAACAAAACTTGAATTCCATCTCCAAATGAACAATCGGATTCGGGCTGACAGAACTCCTTTTCAATTGTTAAACTTAATTCGTCGTTGGTTGGGTCAATGTCGCCTGGCAACGATGTGTACGCGGTGAGCGCGTAACTGCCTGGGTTTCCAAAGTCCACCGTTTCAGTGAAGGTATACGAAATTGTGCTAAGCGGATTTAGCGATTGAGATACTGTTTCTGTAATCACTCCACCTCCATCAAATTCGAAGCTTACTTCGAAATTGGTGTGTGTGGCGCTTCCAAAGTTCTCAATGGTAATGGTCACCTGTTCTCCTGCCGATAGGTCTGTGGAAGATGCCGGAGATGTAATGGCCGTCACCCCAATGTCGTCGGGGTTAACATGTGTTACTATTGTCTCCAGGCTGTCGTTAAAAAGATTTTCATCACCAACAAGACCTGTTGCTGCCCACATACTGTATGTCTGGCCTGCAATAGATAGGTCGGCAGTTTCAGTAAACGTGAATGACGATACTGCGCCCGCCGCCATGGTTCCAGTGTAGTTTTCGGTAACGACTGTTCCGTTGTCTACTTGAAAGCTTACTGGAAAATTTGTTTGATCATCCAGTCCATAATTCCTGAGTGTTACACTTACTGTCTCCGCCGCATCAAGGGCCCCGTCTACAGGGGTGTCAATACTAATAACGCCTACATCGTCTGACAATGAAGCTCCAATTTTAAAAACGCCAACAGTATTTCTCCTCTGTGCACCAATAAATAATTCGCCGATGTGCCAAAAGGTACAGTCGTCCAACGGGTCGATAGTGATTTGGGAATAATCTCCATAACGGAAAAAATCAGGCGAACCTGTTCCCTGTTTTATTAACCCCTCTTCTAGTGTCATTGTGCCAAGTGGGTCCGTGCTGTATCTGCCCGTATATCTAAGCGATGGGTGTTCTGTGCCACTGCAGGCCGTATATCCCAAGGCAATGTTCCCAAACTGATCCATACATATGCTGCCGCTCCACGCGCTGAGTCCATCTGGCTGCACGTATGTGCCTTCTTGATAAATACTCCATGGCCCGCCTGCGTCATCTTGTCGCAATTCAAACCAACGTATTCCCGAATAGTCATCGTTACCATCAAGGTCAACAACAAAATTCAAAACACACGCATTGTAACCTGGAAATCTTCTGTATTGAGCCATGTACATGATGGTGGCTTGCAAGGCGTCTAGGTCTGCACCAGGAGAAGGTAAATTGTCAAAAGCTCCTCCATCAAAAAGTCCGTCAAATGGCTCTGTGTTTATAACCTGTGGTGTCGAAATGGTAGAGTTATCTACATCATTCCAGTCTACGTTTATCGACCATATTTTTAAATGGTCCTGATTAACGCCCGACCATTCGTCGTCCTGCATGTAGATGATTGGCACATTACCTGGTTCTGGCGCTATGGCTCCGTTTGCGTTAAAACCAAGAGGGCTGTAAAAACCACTGGTCTCAATATTAGGCAATGGGAAACCAACCATTTGAGCGTTGGCGCCAATAAGCATTTGGCTTCTTTCTATGGCGTAAACCACTTCTGTAGTGCCTGCTGTATTAGAGTTTTTGTTGGCCGTGATGTAATAACCGTCGGACCAAACTGAATATTTGGGATAATCCGGAAATGAGTTCACTGGGAATTCATATGTGTGCCAGCCGTCATTCACAGGATCGGGACCTTCGCTTACCGCAACCAGAAAAGATGAGGGAAAGGCAAATTGGCTGATAAAAAATCTATCGGCATACCTGTCGTACATAACTATAGGATCGCCTGATGACTCGCCTGGCCAAATGTTCGCTAGTGATGCCGCTGACACCAAGGGGTTTCCATCTTTATCCCAAATGCGAAAGGAAGAATTCCAAGCATTCATAAAGTGATCGGGGCCTACTGCGCCTGTTGGGTCTGATGGGGTGCTGTTGCTCGTGGCTGCATCAAACACCAAAATAGGCTCTGATAAAGGAAGTTTTTGTTGGGCCAACTGCTTCGTCACCAAGGGGTCGCCATTGTGGGGTAAGCCTTTTCCTGGTACCGCACGATTTGCATCCATGCGTTTAGGGTTATAGACTTTATGCTCGTCTGTTCCGGCTTGGAATGTGCCGTTGGCAATGGCTTCGGCAATAGACGATCTTCTTCCGAGGTAATTGCCTTCCGTTTTTAGCGTGGGTTTTTGCTCCTGTGCAATGGCTATAAGACAAAACCAAAGAAGGGCCAACAATGTAAGTGCAGGTCTGAAAATCATTATTACGGGTTATTTAGGATGTCACAAATGTACCTTGTCTCAAGCGTCAACACGTCTGATCTTTGTGTAAGAATGAGGCGTTTATTGAAAAGCCAATTGTGAAGAACTCGCAAATTGCGATATTGCATTTTTTAAATACACGACTGTGTCCTACAAAAAACTCTTCGTGCTTTACATTCTATTTGTCGCTATCTTTTGCCAAGATACTTGGGGACAGCAGTACTTTCAAACTGTCCGCGGAACCATCCTCGACGCAGACAGCAGATACCCTTTGGAGGGGGCCACTGTTTTCGCTTTTGCAGACAGCACCTTGATTGCTTCCACTTGGTGCGAGTCGGGAAGTTTTCGGTTTGACTCCATTCCCGTGGGGAAAATCAGCCTCAGAATAATGTATGCAGGCTACAAAGAGAGGCTACTAGATAATATTCCCGTGACTAGCGGCAAAGAGGTGGTGCTTGAAATAGAAATGGAGGTCTCTACAATTCTCATGAAGGAAATTGAAATCAGGGCAAAAAGAGATGGCGCGGTCTCTCATGAAATGGCGCCTGTTAGCGCTCGTCAGTTTTCCGTTGAAGAAACAGATCGGTACGCAGGAAGCCGAGGCGATCCCGCAAGAATGGCTAGCAATTTTGCAGGCGTGCAAGGTGCCGACGACTCGCGAAACGATATCGTGATTAGGGGTAATAGTCCACAAAGTATTCTGTGGAGATTAGAGGGAATAGACATTCCAAACCCAAACCATTTCAATATTCCGGGAACAGCAGGGGGCCCCGTGTCCATTATTAATAACAAATACCTCGCAAATTCCGAATTCTATACGGGTGCCTTCCCCGCCGACTTCGGCAACAGTTTGGGAGGAGTCTTTAATCTTAAAATGCGAAATGGAAACAATGAGAATTTTGAAGGTGCTGCGCAATTTGGTTTTTTAGGAACGGAGCTCTTTTTAGAGGGACCACTTCGAAACAAAAAAAACGTCGGCACAAATAATGCGGCTGAAAAGAAATCGGGCTCCAGTTTTTTGGCTAGCTATCGATACAGTACCGTTGAATTATTCTCGCTGCTGGGAATAGACATTGGCACAGATGCCGTGCCCCGATATCAGGATGGCGCATTCCGATTGTTTTTCCCGGGAAAGAACAACGATGCAATTACTGTTTGGGGACTTGGTGGCAAAAGCTCTGTAGACATCCTGATCAGCGATCAAACATCGCCCGATCAAAGAAACATATATGGAGAAAATGATCGCGATCAGTATTTCAAAACGCGCATGGGAACGCTTGGAGGCTCATATCAAAAAACAACCAATGAAAGAACTTATTTCAGACTAAATTTCGCTCTGATGGCCGATGAGGTCGACAGTTACCATGAGATTGTATATAGACACTTGAATGCTGTGAACGAGTATGTCGTTGATTCAGTTGCCCCTTTGCTCGACTACCGTTTTGCTCAAAGCAAGCAAAGTTTTCATGGCTTTCTTCATCACAGAACACAAAATGGTGTGACAATTAGGGCGGGACTGATATCAGATCGTCTTTCGTGGAATATGATTGACTCCGCGCGCTCAATAGACAGTTCATCCGTAAACTACTATCAATGGTCAACTAGATGGAATAGCAATGTTGCGGCCTTTTTTATACAGCCCTACTTTCAATTTAAAAAAACATTCTCTTCCGAATGGACCGCAACAGCAGGGCTGCATGCCTCTCTTTTCACGTTAAACCACTCCATTTCTCCAATAGAGCCGCGCATTGGTTTGACCTGGCAAGTAAGCCGTGCGCATACCATTGCTTTCGGAGCAGGGCTGCACTCTCAACTGCAGCAGGCTTATCTCTACTTTTATGAACCCGATTCTCGTGGAACCATCAATCGCAATATGGATTTCACATACAGTTATCACTACGTGCTATCACATGAATGGCAAAGTCAATACTCTTTCAGGATAAAAAGCGAAATCTATTATCAGAGCCTTCAAAATGTTCCAGTGGAAAAAGAGTCGTCATCTTTTTCGCTCCTTAACACCGGGGCCGGATTCTCTCGTTTCTTTCCCAGTGAACTCCAAAACAAAGGAAGCGGTACCAACCTCGGTGCAGAAGTAACGATAGAAAGATTTTTTTCGAATCACTGGTTGTTTCTGTTCACTGCTTCGGTCTTTGATTCTCGTTACACGGGAAGTGATGAGGTTGAAAGAAACACCGACTTCAATGGACAATATGCTGTCAATTTTTTAATGAGTAAAGAGTGGTCCATAAATCAACACAATGCATTGGTTGTGGGAATGAAAATAACTACCACGGGAGGACGGTGGTATGGTCCGGCCGATATTTCTTCGAGTAATGAAGCAAGAGAACTTGTGTTTGTTGACTCGCTGCGCAATACCCTTCAGTTTGCCCCTTACTTTCGGTTCGATATAAAATTAAATTATCGGATCAATAGAAAAAAAGTCTCTCATGAAATTGGGATCGACTTAGTGAACGTGCTCAACACTCAAAACGTACTCAAGATTTCTTATGCCCCCGACCAATCCGGAGACCCTTATTTGTCCATTAGAGAAGAATATCAACTTGGCTTTTTGCCCATATTCTTTTATAAATTTGATTTCTGAAGCCTAGAGAAAATTTCTAATAATTCCTTTTCTCTCCGCAATTCGGTGTATATGCCTGCGATTTGATGGCGCGCTTTAGCGGAGTCGTTTTCGTTAAAATTGGACTCTGCTCTTTTTGTTAATTGAATAAGTTCATTTATATCTTTTCGCTTCAATACATATCCAGAGTTGCCGACAATTTCTGGCATAGAAGAAACGTCCGAAACAATAGGAATGCAGCCACAAAGCATGGACTCACAAAGGGCATTTGGAAAACCCTCCGACAATGAAAGTTGTAAATAATATCGGTGCGAACGATAAAGATTGAGCAGCTCTGCATTTGGTGTAAAATCCACTAGACGCACATTAGCCGGAAGTTCTTCGCCCCAACCTCTCGTGCCCACAATTGTGAATGACGCGTCCTTCATGTTTTTGGCCATCTCAATAATCATGTCTACACCTTTCAGCAACCTTCTGCGCTTTTCTTCGCAACCTCCCGCAACGGTAATAAACGTTTTGATTTGCGCTTGTGATCCCGGGGTCCACGAATCTTTGTTGTAGCCATTATATACAACAATTGATTCTGTTTCTAGTTTTTGAATAAAAGCTTTGTACCCCTGTGCAACATGAATTGCATCAAAATACGTGTAGGGCCTGTATACCAATGATGAATGAACTGGTAATAGAAGATTACACTTCTTAAAAGACCCACTAACAAAGGGCTTCATAAGCCGGTTGTGGAATGCGCCATATCCTATTTCTGGAAAACTCACACAATCATAACCCCCTAAAACAATTACACTTTTTACACGAAATAATCTCCCAAACAAAACGGGAAGCAAACTGTGATAACCTCCAAACTGAATCAAAATAATGCTCGCGTTATGCGTGTGCCTTATTAAAAAAAAGAACTGCAACAAAAATGAAATTGGGAGTCTCCATTTTTTAGAAACATCAAATCGCATTTTTATCACTCGAAAATTCTTTTCCATTGTACGCAAATCCTTACGCACAAAAGTTGCGTCGTTGGTATAGAAATAAAGCGCTTTTGGCTTCATCGAATACGCGACCATAATTCGTCCCACAATTTTCTGAAGAAAGGTTTCCCTTGGATTTGCTTATATTCAAAATAGCGCCCCTTTCTGAATACCATAAACTGATAGTCGTGCTCGATTGTAGATAACGAATATGTTCTGATCGACTCAACATGAAAGTCCAATTCATATAAAGAATCAATCAGCGATTGTGTGTCCAATGCTTGATCAATAATTTGAAGCGATGTGGGCTCGTGCTTGATAAAGTAGCGCAAATATGGTGGGTTGGGAATATGTATACACAAACTTGAAGACTCGTGGCTGTGTTCCCTAATTACACTAAAAAGACTCTTGTGCTGCGCTACTGGTATGTGTTCTAATACGTCGGGGAAAATGACGAAGTCGAACCGAATACCCGTCTTAAAGTTGGACATATCAGATACCTCGTATTTCACATTCGTGAGCGACTCGGTCAACTGCCGTGCTACAGAAATGCTCTCGGGGCTAATGTCTACGCCCAAAACCTGTCCGGCTGAGCAGTACTTTCCTAGCAATGTTGTAAGGGTACCTATACCACAACCAATTTCCAGAACCCGAGAATCTCTTCTAAGTCCTGCTTCTTTGCACTTTTTCAGAATAGATCGATGGCGAATGTTGATGCCCTTCTTCTTCTGTTTGGTAACGTAATTGTCGTAATAATCCCTGACTTCTTGACTCAAAATAATAGGTTGTGGTGTCAAAAGTATTTATATAATCGGAAAAAACATAACTGTTTTCTCGCTGTCGACTTATTGTCCTTTCGCCCATTTCAGTAATGATGGAATCTCACGGCGATATAGAATTGCGCAAATTATTATCGAAAGCGCAAAGCCTAAGGCCCCGTTAAACCAAATAGTTCCGCGCCATGGGTTAATATATACTAC
>JAWXBG010000063.1:0-18812 GCA_034439875.1 Flavobacteriales bacterium | reverse complement strand
TAGCCAACAATGTGAGCCATGGGGAATATATCAAGTGCTTGCAGGAGACGATTGTGACGACAATAATGCAGCCATCCACATAGGGGTAGTTGAGCAATGCAATGGAATAGATGACAACTGCGATGGCAACATTGACGAAGGTATGGGCCAAGACGGCGATGGATATAAATCATGCGAAGGCGATTGTGATGTCCAGAATGCGCTGGTACATCCCGGGGCTTTAGATTTTGTGAATGGGCTTGATGATGATTGCAATGGATCCATTGATGAAGCTGCTGTGCATACGTGGTATATCGATACAGATGGCGATGGATATGGTAGTCATCTTCATGTCTCAAACCTGTCGGAAATTCCTGTGGGTTATGTTTCTAACTTTATGGACTGCGATGATAACGATACCTTTCGCAACCCCTTTGCACCTGATGATTGTGGCGACAACATAGACAACAACTGCGATGGCATAGTGGACAACTGCGCTATCGCAACATGCTTAGGCGATCTGGATGTCAATGGCACTGTGAACGTCTCAGACCTATTGTTGTTTTTAGGCGCGTATGGTAAATCTTGCAATTGAGGATTAGGAAGTCGCCAATTGAGATAACGAAAAAAAACATATCTTGACAGGGACTTCTATGTAAATGCAAAATTAGAACGAAAGTTAGTTCTTTCATTTGTTGAATAATGATACGGATGATAGATGATTGTCTTTAACAAAAAGTGAAAATCAGGTTCTATTTTCCGAAAAGTTTTCCAGAAATAACAAATGGAAACTTGCAAATTATTTTACAATTTCGCAACTCGCAAGGTAAATTCTCTGCTTAGTTTTGCACCGCAATTCGAATAGAAATGAAAAATTGGCTTTTCACACAGATAAATCTTACCACGGCTCATTGCTGTGCTACCGATTTAAGATGCAGTAAAGCTGTTTTGAGATAAGTATAACTTAATTCACCTGAAAACACGCCCCTCTGCAAAACACAGAGGGGCTTTTTTTTAAAAATGCTATGAGCAACGAAATGAAACTGATCAACAAAAAGATCGTCATGCAAAAAGACATCGGTATCCATGGAAATCTCTTCGGCGGAACACTCATGTCGTGGCTCGATGAAGCTGCCGCCGCCTATGCAACAGAGTTTTGTTATACGCCAAATATGGTAACACTGAAAGTCGGTGAACTATATTTTAAAAAGCCACTTAAATCTGGTCACCACGTGCGTATATACGGAGAGGTAATGAAGTTGGGCCGCACCTCTGTTACAATCAATTTGGAGGCAAGAAAATACAGTTTGTACAATGCTGAGGAGACTGTGGTATGCACTACAACCTTCACATTCGTACGCATTGATGACGACGGAACCCCCACCGCCATTGGGGAAACGGTGCGTCTGAGGCATGAGCGAGGACTCGCCTTATTGCTTTCATAGTTTAATTGAAGATTGTTTTAAATCTGTTTTGTCCGAGTCCACTAGGAACTTTTTGATGTATTTTGGTGTCTTGAATTTTTAGGACCACCATTTATCGACCAAAGTGATTTTTATGCCAAAACCAAAAGCAGATATTAAGCGCTTATCAAAATTGTTATTTATGGCTAGTAGAAGCATTGTTTTTATTTTGCTTTTTCTGCTTAATTCCTTTTCTTTTCTTGCTCAAGTGAATACATGGACATGGATGAAAGGACAAGAAACATTTGGACCTTCGGGAGTATTTGGTGATAAAGGTGTACCTAATGCTGCAAACCAACCTCCGGGCCTCTACGAATGCGGAGAATGGAAAGATTTAGATGGCAATTTCTGGGTTTTCGGTGGATTAGATCTCACAAATGGCGGAATATATAATGCTATGTGGAGGTACAATCCTCAAACCAATGCATGGACTTGGATGAATGGTGGAAGTGGCACCGAACAAGTAGGCGTCTATGGTACACAAGGTCAGTTTGGCGCCAACAATACCCCTGGAAGTCGCAGCTACGGCGTAACGACGTGGGTTGATTTATCCGGAAAATTTTGGCTCTACGGTGGCTATGGATATACGCTTGATAATTTTTCTATTGGATACTTGAGTGAAATGTGGTGCTTCGATCCTGCAATTAATCAATGGGCATGGATGAATGGACCGAACAATATTCTGAATCCTTTTGGAGAATTTGGTATGTTGGGTGTGTCTTCTCCTACAAATTATCCTCCGGGTACAGC
Source organism: Flavobacteriales bacterium (assembly GCA_034439875.1). Lineage (GTDB taxonomy): Bacteria > Bacteroidota > Bacteroidia > Flavobacteriales_D > Sanyastnellaceae > JAWXBG01. The sequence goes on along the minus strand of JAWXBG010000063.1, from coordinate 16,620 downwards.
CGAATCCAATATGGGTTGGACAAGCCTAGACAATCTATTGTACATGTATGGTGGCGATGCTTCAGGGGTTACTCAAGACAATATGTGGCGTTATGATATATCTTTAAATGAATGGACTTGGTTGAGTGGCACAGGTGTAAACTCTACTACAGTTCCTAGTTATGGTACCTTGAATGTGGAAGACCCAACTAATACACCCGGGGCAAGGAATGCGTACGCCGCATTCCGTGATGCGAACAATTACATGTACTTCTATGGAGGAAATGAAGAATATGCCTTGCTGCGAAATGATGTTTGGCGATACAATCCTGCTAATGGATTTTGGACATGGGTAGGAGGACAGCAGGGGGCAGATTTACCGTCGGAATGCATAGATTTTTGTAATGATGATGGATCGAGTTTTCCGGGAGGCAGCTTTGAGTTGCGTGCGGCCGCTGGCAATGGTTGTGGTTTTTATCTTTTTGGCGGGCAGTTTATAGCTGGTGGCTTTTTATCGGGGAATATGAACAACCTGTGGTATTTTGAATATGCGACCAGTCGATTCAGTCTTTTAAAAGGAAATTGCGAAATCAATGGGGCCGGTGAATATGGAACACAAGGAGTACCCAACATAGATAACCTTCCATTTCCGAGAAACGGTGGTTCGGCTTGGCTTGACAACGAAGGAAATTTTTGGACTTTCGGTGGGAATGGAACTTCTGATTTCAATTTTGGAAACCTGAATGATATGTGGCGGTATGTTCCCGATCCAAATTGCGTAGGCATAGATTGTATTACATCACCGGTCCTTGCGGCATTTACAACTAGCGATGATGAAGGTTGCGTGCCACTTACAGTCACATTCGACAACAACAGTATTAACGCCACATCATATCAGTGGACTTTTGGGGATGGAGGGACAAGTTCGCAAGAAAATCCAACGCACGAGTACGCATCGGAGGGAACATTCGAAGTTATTTTAATAGCAATTGGAGAAGAGGATTCCGATACTACATCAATGGAAATTGTAGTTGGACCCGCCGTTATATCGTCCTTTGATGCTCAAATCAATTCTTTATGCGAACCGTTTTCCGTGGAGTTGATAAATACCAGCGAAGGTGCCAATTCTTATCAGTGGTTTTTGAATGGGCAGTTGTTGGTAGATCCGGACTCACTTATTTTTAATCTTGTTGAAGGTTCCTATGAATTTCAGCTTATAGCCAACAACGAATTCAATTGTCCTGATACCGCTGTAAGTTCTCTTTCACTCATTGATTGCCCGGATATTTTTCTTTTTATTCCGAATGTTTTTACACCTGACAACGATACTTTCAACAACTTCTTTGAAATTCAAAATACGGGGTACAAAGACTTTGAAGTGAAAATATTTAATAGATGGGGCAATGAAGTATTCGAAAGTACTAACGGCACCAAACATTGGAATGGAAAGGTGAATAACTCTGGAGATATTTGCACACCCGGAACGTACTATTACATACTGCAGGTCACCGATTTTTATGGAAAAGCAGATTCATTTGAGGGCCATTTAACTCTGCTCAGAAAAGACTAGAAATCTATAGTGTTAGATGAAAATTGAAGTCAAGGATTACAACCTTGACTTTGTTGGAGTTTTGCTAAAAACCTATTAAGTAATCTCGGTTTAACGCAGAATCCGCACTGGAAATCTACTGCAGCGCTCACCCACTTTGACATCAAGTACTTCTCGATTTTTATTTTTGATGTATGACTATACACCATCAAATAATCCCGCATTGCGCAGTGGAAGTGTCTTGAGGTTAATGGAGTGCGGGATTCTCGAATCTACACGATGGAGCAAAGTAATAGTTCGACCTATGAATTCCGATATCTCCATCGCGTGATTCGGGATCATACCAATTCTGCACAATAAATAGTCCATGCTGCATTGCGCATTGGAAGTTTTTTTTGGCAATGCGCTGCAGCATATTGCGTGCATGAAATGGTAAATGCTGTTGTAGTGGATGTTGTCTCGGCTGAGCCGGGATTAGAGATACATAAACCCAAATCAAGCGATAGAAAAATTGCACCCTAATTTTGTCGATGAATGCAGTATTCTATCGCTTAGATTTGAGAATCCCGCACGCATTCTACAAAAATTGCCCTCATGCGTAATGCGGGATAAACGGTATAAAAATCTGGCAAGAGCACTTATTATCTTTGGGGTTTAGCACTTCATACCAAATCCCAATGCGGATTCTGCGTTTAATCAGAGAAGCTCCCTAAGAGCGGCATCTTACTACCCCCCCCAATCCCTCCATGCAACGTTCTTCCTTCTAGAAGCTCCTTAGGAGCGGCATCTTACTACCCCCCCCAAATCCCTCCATGCAACGTTCTTCCTTCTAAAAGCTCCGTAGGAGCGGCATCTTCCCCCAATCCCTCCATGCAACGTTCTTCCTTCTAAAAGCTCCGTAGGAGCGGCATCTTACTACTTATGCACAAATCTCCTTTCACGTAAAATATTTTCATCTGCAAAAGAGGATAAAGCGCCCGCCTCGTGAGTGAGTTTTTGAGGGCACGAAAGGCTGATTTTTAGAGGTTCTTAAATTCAATAATTGTAACTACAGAAGCAAATACTTTTACGAGCCAACTGTGATAAGAAAGGTAGTCTTTTTTGGGGTTCCATTAAATAAGCTCGCTAACACTTTTCGCTATGTTCTGCGCGATTTTATCTGTAGGCAGGTCATTGGCGTCAACCCCAAATGGTTCTTCTATTTCTTCTGCAATAATCTCAAGAGAAACGAGAACGTAAAATATGAGAGTTACCACAGGTGCTACCCAATATCCCAGATTAATAACCAATCCGAAGGGAAGGGTCATCACATATAAAAAGATGAATTTTTTAAGAAATATGTTGTAAGAAAAGGGGATGGGTGTATTTTTTATTCTTTCGCATGCTCCGCAGATGTCGGTGAATGATTGAAGTTCAGGATTAAGAAATAACAGATGATCGCCGGTTATTTTATTTTCATTTCTCAAGTCAACAGTTCTTTTGATAATCATTCCGGCGATTTGATTGGGAACATGTTTATCACTTCTAATATGTTTCCAGAGTGAATCTTCGCCATCATACATTTCATAGGCTAATTCAGAAGACTTCAAATGTTTGCTCAATGCGGTGGCATAGCTACTAATTGAAATTCTGAAGAAGTTTCGATTTTCAAGGTCTGAAGTTGGAAGAATGCTCGACATTTTCATGGCGAGGTTGCGACTATTGTTCACCAATGCACCCCAGAGTTTACGGCCTTCCCACCAACGATCATAAGCCGTATTGGTTCGAAATACCAAGAGCATGGATATGGCAAATCCCAAGAGGGTATGCAATATCGGCAAGTTTTTGATCTTGTTGTTTTCCGAAAGTCTCAGAAAGTCCTGTTCGAGCCAGGCTACCACTATGGAATATATCATGATGGCCACAAGCATAGGCATCAATCGTCGCACAGTATCGGCCTTATGAATTCTAAAAACAAAGGAGAACCATTCCTTAGGGTTGTAGTTGATCATTAATGGGATTCTTTAAGAAGTGCAAAAATGCACCTAATACCAATGCTGCTTATAAAATAGTCCAAACAATTTTATGTGTATGTAGTGGTAAATACCGTTAGAGCAAGTTTTAAAAGCCAATGGAGTGAAACAGTATGGGGCTTTTAGAGATACCTAAACGGTATAATTCTGACCAAAAGTATTTTTCTGTCGCACAAAAGATTTGGGAGAGATGTCTTCCTATTGGACCTCTATAAACAATGGGAGCAACAAATTATGCTTTCTCTATGGATTTGAACCATTTTGTGATCAAAAGAAAAACAAAGAATGATACAAAAAAGAGGACCAAAAAGATTTGGCTTCCCCGATTCAAATTTGAAATATTACCCTGCGAAACAGGAACAAAAATGGCGTGATAAAGCACGATAACCGGAATAAAAAGTCCGAGTATTGCGAATTGTATTTGGCGCGATGTAAGCTTGCAGAAAATGAGCCACTGCAAAAAGAATCCTGCAGCAACAGGTGTCCAAAAGTAATACATCAAATTGGAGAATGGCAGATGGAGGGCATTTGCTATTAGAGCCAAATATGACAAAATGATGAATAAGATAATTAAACCAAAAGGGTAGTATGCCTTTTTGTTTTTCCAATTTTCCAGATCAAGAATTGTTTGTCCCATCTCTTTTTCTAAATTTTACAGAACGGACACCTGCCATTTTTTATTCAAACCTTTTCAAGTTGTTACTTGAGAAATCCCACTCAGGTGTTTCCAAAGTTCCGTCTTGAGGTATTTGATACCATGGAGAAATATTGGGGTCATGAGTGTTTTTGAGTATCTGTATTTCTTGAGCAGGCATGTAGCTTTGAGCGAGTATAAAGATTTTTTCTCCTGTTACAGAGTGCACAGCCAAATCTACTAATATTATGGCATGTCCGGGAGAACCTCCTAGAATGAAAACGTCGCCAACATTGAGTTTGTCGATATTTATTTCTTTGAGTTCTTTGGATAAAGATAAGGTGCCGGCATAAGTAAAGACTTTTTCGAGATACTTCCAAAAGGAAGCATAGCTCGTATCAAGAGAACTTGAATTCGTCCAGCTAACCTTGTTGCCCTCTACCGCTATTCTTTTACCTGATCGCCAAAGGCTGTATTTCGCCTCAAAACCATTCGTAAAGTGGAAGTTTATTTCGTCGAATCTCCTTTTCTCGAATAAGTATTCTGCTCTTAATCGAATTATGGCATCAGCACATTGATGCAAATCTTTGTTTCCGATTTTCATGTCTACAACAGCGACATGGGCATTTTGATTGTCTTTTTCGGAACCATTGTACAATTTAACCGCACTCCCAGCTTCTTTCAGCGGAAGAGATCGAAGCCAATGTGAAAAGGATGATGTATCAACGATCGTTCTTGTGAAATTATTGGGTGGTTCAAATCTCGAAGCAATTGTTTTAGCAGAATTATTCTCAACCTTGAGCCGGACTTCTGTTTTTGTTTCCGATTCTAGACCGCTTGTAGAGAGAAACAAACAGAAAGACACAAAAATGGCAAATTGATAAATTTTCATTAGAGGACAACGCCATCAATATATATTTATTACACTAGGAAGCAAGTGTACACTAATCGTATTATATGTATTAGATTTTATAACAAAACTGGATGTAAAATAGTCCAAACTATTTATTTGGCCTTACTGCTCGAATGATAGGAATCGTTCGTTGTCTTCAAAACACTGTCAGTGAATGCTTCCGAGGTGTTATTCTGTGGCAGCTTTTCGCTTGATTTGGAGATAATACGTTTGCAAGAACTTTCGGCCAGCATTTGAGAATGCACAATTTGAGTGAGTACAAACCAAATTGCAGATGCTGTTAGAAAGAGTGAAATTGCAGTTGAATATTTTTTTCTCTTCATTTTTGAGTTTTTAGTACACTCACATTAGAGGTTCATCAGTTCATTCAATGGGGAATTTCTCTAAAAAGAAAAGTCCAATGATGTTTCAGATGTGATACCGAATAGATAGAAAATACCCCAACTTCTCTTGTGCCAATATTGCTTTGATACCTGTAAATCAGCACTATAAGACGTCATCCAATTTGTCATTTTCCACAATTCCCCTTTTTTTTCGTTGAAAAGTGTATTTCAAACACACTAACGATATGCATTATTTCGAGCATGAAGACCTATTTTTGTATTGTCTGGTGAAAGATTTGTTCATCGGTTGTTCAAGTATAAACGAAAAGACCTGATATTTTGAATTCACCTATTGGAAAGCTTATTGCAATTGGGGGGGCGGAAGACAAAGGAACGGAAAGCGAAGGCTTTTATACCCAACATCACAATCTTCATTTTTTTGAGTTAGGCATTTTGAGACGTGTCGTTCAAGAAGTGGGCGGCGTGGATAGAAGGATAGAAGTTATAACCACGGCGTCATCCATTCCCAAAGAGGTTGGCGAGAACTACCTCGGAGCCTTTGGAAAGATTGGTTGCGAGAATGTAGGTATTCTCAACATTCGCAATCGCGAAGAGGCCAAGGACGAACAGAATCTTCTTCGAATCAGAAGTGCAAGTTGCGTTATGATTAGTGGGGGAGACCAATTAAGGTTGTCGAGCATTTTCGGGGGTACAGATTTTCTTCAGATAATTCTCGATCGCTACATATATGATGGTCTTGTAATTGCCGGAACCAGCGCAGGAGCTATGGCCATGAGCAACACGATGATATATCAAGGAAAAAGTGAATTGGCTCATTTGAAGGGAGAAGTGAAAATCACTACTGGACTTGCTTTCGTTGGAAATGTAATTATTGACTCCCATTTTGATAAGAGAGGTCGATTTAATAGATTGGCTCAGGCTGTTGCGAGTAACCCCTCGTGCACGGGTATTGGACTAGGCGAGGATACAGGTGTAATCATTACCGGTGGAAATCATTTGGAGGTTATTGGTAGCGGCGCCGTTGTAATTGTAGATGGTAGAGATATCAAACACAGCAATATCACTGATGTATCAATGGGTACTCCAATTTGTGTGGAGAATATCAAAGTGAGCATCCTCGTTCAGGGTAATTCTTATATGGTGAAGGAAAGACAATTTATTGCAGGCGGAGCCATTCAAGGAGAGTCTTCCACCAATTACACATCAATATCTATCCCAAGTCAGGAGCGATAGATAGCGGTAGTGAGATTGCTACCCTCTACATATTGCCCTCTGTACATTCCTTCTGAGTTGAAAGACAGCACAACATTCCCGTGTTTGTCTAACGCTATTAAACCACCTTCGCCTCCAAATTTTTGGAGTTTGTCCATCACAAGAAAATCACAAGCTTCCTGAAGGGACATTCCCTTGTATTCAATTAAACATGAAAGATCGTATGCCACTACGGCTCTGATGAAAAATTCGCCGTGACCGGTGCAAGAGACAGCGCATGTTTTGTCGTTTGCATAAGTACCACATCCTATTAATGGGCTGTCGCCAATACGACCCCATCTTTTGTTAGTCATTCCTCCAGTAGAAGTAGCCGCTACCAAACTTCCGTTCCTATCTCTTGCGACAGCTCCTACTGTTCCAAATTTTTTGTCGCTGTGATCCAGTTGTACTTTGCCCTCAGCTAGAGCATCTTGCCACTGTTTATGCCTGAATTCAGTATGAAAGTATTCTGGCTCCATAAGGTCTACTCCCTGATCAAAGGCAAAACGAACTGCTTCATTACCGCCCAAAAGAACATGTTCAGATTGTTCCATCACAGTGCGGGCTAGTACTACAGGATTTTTAATACCACTTACACCGGCCACCGCTCCAGCTTCAAGAGTGTCGCCTCGCATGATCGCTGCATCCATCTCATGGGTTCCATCATGCGTAAAAACACTACCTCTTCCTGCATTAAAAAGTGGATTGTTTTCAAGAGCCGAAACCGCGGTAGTTACAGCATCCAAAGATGAACCTCCTTTATCCAATATTTGGTATCCGAGTTTCAAAGCTTCCTCTAAACCGGCTTTATAGAGTTGTTCCTTTTCTAAAGTCATACTACTTTTTAGTATCGTTCCGGCTCCACCATGAACAGCTATGGCAATTTTTTCCTTCATATAGGCTATATATTCTAGAGGTCAAAGTTCGCAAAGAATCCCTAAAGAAATGGTTAGGTCAAGATATAACTTTAGAGGTTCCATTTAGCCATGAATGACTAAAAAGATGATTTTCAGAATAATTTGGTGGTTATTTGTGCGGTCGGGAGTTTGACCAAATGCGGTTTCTTAATTTATTTGCTTCCGTTTTAAAAGGCCAAATCATTGCACTTATGTACTTAAACATGACCAAGATTCTGATTATCTCCATCTTTGGATTGCTGTCTTTTCAAACTTCCGCACAGTTGGCAAAGTTTACCATGAGTGGCACTATTTACGAGAGTGGTAGTATGGAAACTATACCAAATGCGGTGATAGTATGCACCGATCTAAACACAGGCGCAAGTTCCAATGCCTTTGGATTTTATTCGATAACCCTTCCCGCAGCGTCCTACAAAATGTTGTGCTCTTACGTGGGATATGATGAACAAGCATTTTCTGTAGACTTGACAGGGAGTATCATTCACGACTTTTATCTTACACGAAGCAGTCAACTTGAAACGGTTGTTGTATCTGCTGAGAAAAAGGAGAAGATCAGTGAGGAATCGAGAATGAGTACAATTGATATCCCGATCGATCAGATCAAGAATATTCCGGCGCTCTTGGGTGAAAAGGATGTTTTAAAAGTCGTGCAGTTGATGCCCGGTGTGCAGAAGGGTAGTGAAGGGAGCACAGGTTTTTACGTCAGAGGTGGCGGTCCCGATCAAAATCTCATTATTCTGGATGATGCACCAGTCTACAATGTGAACCACCTGTTTGGTTTCTTTTCTTTATTTAATGGAGATGCATTAAAGAGCGTAGAACTTACCAAAGGAGGTTTTCCTGCGCGCTATGGAGGAAGGCTATCATCTGTATTAGAAATGAGAATGAAGGATGGGAACAAAGAAGAGTTGACAGGTGAAGTAGGCGTTGGATTAATCTCTACAAGATTTACTCTTGAAGGGCCAGTAAAAAAGGGCAAGAGTTCATTTTTGATTTCGGGTCGCAGAACTTATATCGATATTCTCTTGCAACCACTTATCAGAGCTGCTGCCGAGGGAGAGGGAACAGGTGGGTATTATTTCTATGATTTCAATGCAAAATATCATCACGTGATCGACGATAAGAACAAGTTGTACGTGAGTAGTTATTTTGGGAAGGATCGTTTTTATGTGCGAGAATTGGCAGGCGATGGGGATGTATCTAAAGGGGCTTTTAAATGGGGCAACGCTACCGGAACATTGAGGTGGAATCGCATACACAACGACAAAACGTTTTCTAACACCTCACTGATTTTTACGAATTATCAATTTGGAATAGATTTTTCGGATGAAGTAGAAGATGAAGATTACTTTGTGAAATTGCGCTATAGATCAGGGATCAGGGATTATATTTTGAAATACGATCTGGACTTCATACCTAATCCGAAGCACTATATTCGATTGGGAGCCTCTTCAACACTTCACAGATTTAAACCCAGTGCCATCGTTATCAAATCTAGTGAAGATTACAACGAGGAAAATTCCGCTGAGAAAATTTATTCTGCAGAAAGTGGAATCTACATTGAGGATGATTGGAGTATTACCAACAAGTTTAAAGTAAATGCCGGGGTCCGATTGAGTCATTATCATGTATTAGACACGGGTTATTTCAGACCGGAGCCGAGGATATCCATGCGTTATATGATCGGAAAAGATTTGTCTGCTAAGGCTAGCTATGCTTCGATGAATCAGTATTTGCTGCTCTTGTCGAATACCGGGGCAGGTTTGCCTACTGATCTGTGGGTGCCTGTTACAAAAAATCTACGGCCTCAGCACTCAAAACAAGTGGCCGGTGGATTAGCGAAAGACCTACCGAAACTCAATCTTATGATTTCTCTTGAGGGCTATTACAAGTGGATGGAGAACACTGTGGCTTATCGCGATGGAGCATCTTTTTTGCAGTTGGGTGAAGCAGGAAGTACGGAGCCACTGAACTGGGAAGCGAATGTAACAGCAGGAAAGAGTTGGAGCTATGGCGCCGAATTGTTTATTCAGAGGAAGTTTGGTAGACTAACGGGTTGGATAGGTTATACACTTTCTTACACAAAAATGCAGTTCGATGAATTGAATTTCGGCAAAGAATTCTTCGCTAGGTATGACAGAAGACATGATGCCTCACTTGTTTTAATATACAAGATTAACGACAACATTACTCTCTCTGGCACATGGGTTTATGGCACCGGACAAGCGATTTCTCTTCCGTTGGCTTCGTTCAACACTTATGGCCATACACCGGGTTTTGGAAGTTCTTCCGAAGCACAGTTTGGCGACTTTGTAAATGCAGAAGATTTTGGCGAGAAGAACGGATTTAGAATGAAACCATATCATCGGATGGATATAGGTATTCAATTTCGCAAACAGAAAAAAACCTGTGAAAGAACATTTGAGCTTGGTCTCTACAATGCATACAGCCGTTTGAATCCGTACTATTATTTCATCGATACATATTATGATGAGAACACGGATGAGATTAGGACGGACTTAAAGCAAATTTCTTTGTTCCCAATTATTCCAAGTGTTTCATGGACTTATAAATGGTAATACCGTTAATAGTCCAATTTCGTTTCACTACATAGAAATAAACATGAATCATCACGACATTTACCACTTTATACACTCAAGATACTGCAGCGCATTACCCAAAACAGACTTTCATTGCGCAATGCACGATGCACCATTTATGAAGTAACATAAGTATATATTATGAGAGCAATTATTAAAATATTAGTTCCTTTTTTATTCATTATTACACTTCAGTCTTGCATTAGAGATGCAGATGTAGAGGTTCCGGAAGTGGATCCTAAATTGGTGATCTTTAGTGCCATCAGTCCACAAGACGACTTTGTGCTGATTGGAGTGAGTAAATCGAAACCATTTTTTGGCACACAAGAAGAAGATGATGAGCAGCCTATATTGGATGCAATCGTTCGGCTTTGGAGCGCTACCGATACGATCGTGGTTCCGTACGTGGAAGAACAATATGCTTACTATGTAAGCCAATTGGATTTCCCCATTGTAGCTGGAGAAACGTATTATATGGAAGTGGCTGTTTCAGGACTACCTACTGTTTATGCGAGCACAACCGTTCCTTTGGCAACACCATCAGTTTCTTCTGCAACTTTTGAAGGATACCAATCTTTTCAAGGAGGGGAGTTTTCAGAATCTACAAACGAATACCGCTATAATGTTCAATGGATGGACAGTGATTTGAATGAGAACTATTATAGGGTTATTTTATATTGGCTAGAAAATATCGACTATTTAGCGAGAGCAGATGAATATGTAAAGGATGTATTGGATAATGGCGAAGAAATCTCAAAAAATCTTTATCTGTCTTCCTACGGACCAGATATAAGTGGAGAAGGTATTCCCTATGCTGTTTATCTTTTAAATGTGGATGAGACGTACTATCGGTATCACAAGACCTCAAGTCTTATTTCGGGCGATGACCCTTTCTCAGAACCTGTTCAAGTGTATACAAATGTGGAGAATGGCCTTGGTTGTTTTTGCTCATTCAATGGCTCCTACGAAGAGTTTTAGTCTGATTTTTTTATATCGTAATTCTCAAACCTGCATTGAATTGTCTGAAACCTCCGGGCATGATTCCTGATGAAACACGGTGAAGTCGGGATGCTTTGTACACTTCATCGGTAAGATTTTTTCCGGATAAGAAAATGGCCATTTTGGTTTGTTGCCTAGTGCGCAAGTGAAACTCATAGGCACATGTGAGGTCAACTGTTCTATATCCATCGAGTTTACCTAACGCACCATCACTTGTTTCTGTATTTAGATTTATGTAGTCGGTGTATTGGGCTCCTACTCGATTGAGATTTCCGGAGATTGTCAATCCTTTGTATTCATATGTCAATGAAAAATTCCAGATCTGACGGGGTAGATATGGCACATCTTTTCCTGAGAGTGAGCCATTTCCGAAATTCATATTTAGAGTTTTGATGGAAGAGAAATCGTCAACTCCAAGGGTGCGAGTTATCAGGCTATCTCCACTGATGCCTGCGAAGTAAACATCGTATGCATTTCGAGATTCATTGATGAGTTCAATTACTTCTTCTCGACTTGCATTGTTGTGTTTAGCTTTCAAGAGATCGCTATCGTTCACTTTTCCTGCCATTATTTCAGACTGCATAAAGCTTCCCGAAACGCCAGCAATTAATTTGTGTTCGTGCCATTTAAGAAACGAGTGCAGGTTCAACTGCGCTTGAATTTCAATACCACTAATGTTTACTTTTCCAAGAGATTCAAATGCAGTGGAGCGACCAGCGGCGTAGTAGTTTTTTAGGGTGTTAGAAAATCCTGTAACACCTCCATTCAATTTGTCACCCAAAATACTTCCCCTGATTCCTGCTTCAAAGTTGTTGCTAATTTGAGGAAGCATGTTCGGTTTGTTGGTTCCATTTGGAGCACTTACATCACCATCATCAACCATGAGAAATCCTACATCCGTTGTAGGAGATAAATAACCTCTGTATGCGCCCGCGAAGAATTGCGATGATTTGCTTTTATTTAGTTGATATGCCAATGAAATAGCCGGGATGATCTGAGAAAATTGATTGTTCACTTCACCGAATCCATCAGATCCGTCATTGTCTGTTTGAAGCGCTGTATTGAGAAGATTTAGTTGTGTCATTTCAATCAACTCGAATCTTACGATGGGACTAATGCTTATTCTATTCCATTGAGAGGTATGTTTTACAGCCGCAGAAAGGGAATTAAGAGTGAAAACCTCATCCAAAATAAGTCGACCACTGCGGGCAAATCTAGAGGAGTCGGCAAAGAACTCTTGATTGTTATATTTTTCTGTATGAGCTCTCAGTTGGATTTCGGTATTGTTTTTTACTGCGTTTCCTTTCCAATCATATTTGGCAGTTTGTTGGATACCTGCAACCTGAAAAGTTCTGTTGCGTGCTTTCGATAATTCATTACCCGAAGAAACTTTACCAACTCGTATAAAGTCATCAGAAGTTGGATTGATGTTATTCAAATACTGATAGCGATCTTCGAAAATGTTTTCTCCCAGATATCCTGTTGCGTCTGAAACTTTGATAAGACTAGCCTCTTGTCTCCACCAGTCGCGATTGAATTGGTGCGCGTATATTTTAGTAGATAATACAAGAGCATCTATCGGTTGTGTATTGAAAATGAGATCAGCAGCAATGCGAGTTGTGGCAAGGTCGTCGGCGTCAAATGGATTTTGTGTAGGATCTGTTCTGAAGGTGAAGGGGGTTATACCGTTGTATGTAGCCGTTGCATTTTCTCTGTGATAGTTCAGTTTTAAATAGACCGATGATTTCGAAGAAAGTTCGGAATAGAGTTTGGCCGTGGTGTTGAATATATGAAAACCACTGTTATCGACAAAACCGTCAAACTGTTTATTCATCACTTGAATTTCAGCGCCTGTGTTTTTCCACATTCCTCCGTATGATAGATATTGAGATTGATAATTGCGTTCACCAGAAGTCAATTGCAATCTCAATTGTGGAATGATCGGTGGTTTGCGAGTGATATAATTGATCGCACCAAAGCTCGTATTTGAACCGTACATCAACATGTCAGCTCCTTTAATTACTTCAATCTCGTCCATTCTTTCTGCAGGAGGATTGTAATATGCTTCAGGCGCGAGATAAGGCGCAGGAGCAATCGGTGTTCCATCTTCCATAAGCAGGATTTGTGCCGAGCGACGTGGATATGACCCTCTTATACCAACATTCAATCGGTTGCTGAGACCTATATCTCCGCTCACATTTACTCCCGGCGACTGCTTTAATATTTCTTCTGTGCTAATCGGTTCAAAACGACGCAAAGATGAATTGGTGATGATGTAGTTGCTTCCGTTCATCCCAAACTTGTAATTGTTTCTTTGAGAAGAAATGACTACTTCTGCGATTTGAGTTGAAGAAGGAAGCATTTCGATATTTCCGAGTTGGATCTTATCCCCTCCATTTGCTTTTAATTTTTGTGTCCAAGTAACATAGCCCAACACACGAATAGTCAACATTGATTCGCTATTGAGTTCACTCGAAAATTGGAAGGCTCCATTTTCATCGGTCATAGCCGAGTTATTGTTGTTCAGCAGAATTAGGGCATAGGGAATAGAGCTTTGATCTAGCTTGTTGCTGATTTTGCCTGAAATTTCGATTACTTGAAAATAGGCTGATGATGTAGCGAGGGAGAAAGTGATAAAAAGGAAGGTTCCGAAGCGGCTCATTCTATTTAGAATTGTTTTAAATAATGATGCAAACTTATTGGCAGCTGTAGGATCATTCCTATACCTAGAATAAGGTATATGATGCGGAATAATGAACAGGATGAAAGAAGTGCTTCGCTACCTGTTGCGATAAAAGACCTTATGGCTCGGCCATATGACCATGCCACGAATATTCTGAACGAAAAATGTCGGGATGACAGGACTTGAACCTGCGACCTCACGCCCCCCAGACGTGCACTCTACCAACTGAGCTACATCCCGAATTTGGAGGCGCAAAAATAATCCGAAATCAATTGATAGAATTTCGCAAAGCTCTTGATATTATAGAAATCTAGTTCTATATAGTGGCCATGAAAAATATCCTTGAAAATGTTTCTATTGCGCTCTAAGGAATTGGAGCGTACGATTGATGGCAAAGAAAATGGATCCCGAGAGATCCATTTACACTATTTGATTTTGAAACCGTATTATTCGATGGTTATAACCTCTTCGTTGGTCTCTTTTTCTTCAATTTTAATGATTCCCGAGCCGAAAAGGGTTCCCTTGCTAGCTTCGATGTCTAAAACAGCAAAACCAGCCTGACCTTTTTTATAGAAATCGGAAAAGTTGAAAGTCACCTTTCCTGTACCATTTGTAACAGCAGTAGTATCGAACCTCAGTTCATTGGGAGGTGGAGGACTTTCAGATGGATTTGAGAATAACCGCACTGTGGCGCCAGGCACCACCAAGCCATCTTCGTTTAAAACGATGATTGTGGCTATGGTGTCCGCGTCCTTTTTACATCCGCTGAATAAGGCTATTGTGGAGAGAGCCAGTCCAACTGTAAAAAGCTTCAAGAAAGTTGATTTCATGGGAGAGTTGTATTTCTTATTTTCGCCACCCGTTCAATGGGAATTATAAACGTTAAAGATACAAAGAAACGAAAAAATTACTATGAAAAGACTTCTCACCTTTATTGTTGGTTGCATGATCGTTATTGCCATGGGCAGTGCGTCAGGTTGCAACGAGGGAAAAAAGACTCAAGCTGAGTCTTCAGAAACCCAAACTACGCCTGCAGAATCGCAGGAAAATCAAGAACAAACAAGTACCAATAACCCACAAACAATGAATCAACCGATTTCCAAAGAAGCCCTAGCTGCAATAAGCAGTGTCAAGGGTTCCAAGGTGAGAATCAGTACCGCTTTTGGCGATATGATTGTGCTCCTTTACGATGAAACCCCCAAACACAGAGATAATTTCTTGAAATTGGCGGAAGAGGGCTTTTACAATGGACTCCTTTTTCACCGAGTTATTCGCGATTTTATGATTCAAGGAGGAGACCCAGATTCGAAGGGGGCCCCAGCCGACAAAATGTTAGGTTCGGGTGGACCAGGCTTCACAATTGATGCCGAATTCAACCCAAAGTTCATCCACAAAAAGGGAGCATTGAGTGCGGCACGCCAAGGTGATCAGGTAAATCCAATGAAAAAGAGCAGCGGAAGTCAGTTCTATGTCGTTCAAGGTCAAAAGCTAGAGCCAGCCCAATTGCAATTGATGCGCACCCTTACCGACGAGCAAAGGGCGATATATGCTGAAGTTGGAGGAACCCCGTTTTTGGACAACCAATACACGGTTTTTGGAGAAGTAATTTATGGATTGGATGTAATTGATAAGATTGCTTCTCAGAAAGTCCGTCCAGGTGATCGTCCTTCGGAAGATATTATGATGAATATTGAAGTGATTAAATAAGCTTTATGATTGAGAGAATTTCATCCTTAGTTCAAGAAGCAAAGGCTTTCGTAAACATTGACCCGCAGGAAGTGGAAGTGTTTCGAATACGCTTTCTGGGCCGCAAGGGTATTCTCAATGATCTCTTTGAAGAATTTAAGTCTGTCCCGGGGCCCGAAAAGAAGGCTGTGGGACAGGCTTTAAATACTCTTAAGAACACAGTTCAATCTCGATTGGATGAGTTGGGAGCTGGCTCAAAGCACAATAGGAAATCCGTTGATGTATCAATGGATTATTCTCGTCCATCGGGTGTCTTGCCATTGGGGTCGCGTCACCCGTTGTCTCTGGTTCGTCGCGACATTCTGGATATTTTTTCTCGAATAGGTTTTACCGTTGCCGATGGACCTGAGATTGAAGATGATTGGCATGTATTTTCCGGATTGAATTTTCCACCGGAGCATCCAGCTCGTGATATGCAGGATACATTTTTCATAGAAAAAAATCCTGACATGGTGTTGCGCACGCATACAAGCAGTGTTCAAGTTCGCGCTATGGAATCTTCGAAGCCGCCTCTGCGCATTGTAATGCCGGGACGGGTTTTTCGAAATGAAGCAGTTAGTGCCAGAGCACATTGTCAGTTTCATCAGATAGAAGGTTTGTACATAGATGAAGGGATATCCTTTGCCGATATGAAGCAGACTTTGTTGTATTTCGTCAAAGAGTTTTTTGGTAAAGCGGAGATACGTCTTCGCCCCTCATATTTTCCTTTCACAGAACCTAGTGCCGAAATGGATGTCTACTGGGGATTGGAATCAGAAGCGGATTACCGAATCACCAAGGGAACCGGTTGGTTAGAGATCATGGGTTGCGGTATGGTAGACCCTGCAGTTCTTTTGGCTAGTGGTATCGATCCGGAAAAATATTCTGGATTTGCTTTTGGAATGGGTATCGAGCGCATCGCAATGCTCCGTTATCAGATCGACGATCTTCGGATGTTTTTCGAGAATGATATGAGATTTCTGGAGCAGTTTAAGAAGAATTCGTAGTAAGATG
>JAWXBG010000062.1:0-11139 GCA_034439875.1 Flavobacteriales bacterium | reverse complement strand
GTTCAGCTCTGTCATTTGCGCTTTCGCTGAAGCCTTTGCTTCAGCAGTAATTGCAAAATCTTTCATTTTTTGAATGAGCTCTTGAGAACGCAGCGCTAAAGGTTCCAATGAACTATTCAATTCTTGAATAGCCGCAGTAGCCTCTGAACCGCTCACTTGAGCACTCTTTCTGAACTCGGAACGCGATGTAGATATCGCCAGACATTCAGTGCTATCCGTGATCAACATGATGTTGTCGTTTCCCAATTGAAGATTGTAATAATCCAGAGCAAGTGAAATTGCGGGAATGATATTGAATTGACCATCTGGACCAATCACACTACTATCAGTTTTAACAGATTTGTTGTTCACTTGTCTTATCAAATAGATAGTCTCTCCTTCAGCTCCTTCGATTTTTCCGCTGATACTACCCTTACTACCACCTGAACTACAGGCTACGAGGGCAGAAATGGCTATTGAAACAATTGAAAATAATTTAATATTCATGATTTTATCTTTTCCTTTTTTTAGAAATTATTTGAGGAGATTTTGAAATATTTCGCTGGCAACCTTCGGATTGGCTTTGCCTTGTGTCTTTTTCTTCAGTTCACCCATAAAAAGTCCGAGCATACCTTTGTTTCCCGCTTTGTATGCAGCTACTTTGTCGGGCCATTCCGCCAAAACTTCGCGAGCAGCGTTTTCAATTACATCGTCAGCAGCATCTTGAATTAAATTTAATTCGAGGGCGACAGCCAAGGCCATTTTACCCGAGCCATCGGCTAAGACTGGTAGTATTTTTTCTGCTGCCAAACTAGCACTCACTTTTCCAGAATCGACCAATTCGATGGTAGAAGCAATTTGAGAAGGACTCACATTAAAATCGTGCAACTCTATAGCATTTTCATTGAGATATGCCTTGATAGGGCCGAGAACCCAATTGCTCGCTGCTTTATAATTTTTTGTATGCTCTATGAGATCTTCGAACCAGAGAGCTGTTTCCTTTTCGTTTGTAAGCGCACTTGCATCATAGTCGGAAAGACCTAAGTCGGCGGTATACTTGCTGTACAATTCTCTGGGAAGCGCAGGCATAGATTCTTCGATCCTCTTAATATGTGCTTCGGACAATACGACGGGCACAAGATCCGGCTCAGGAAAGTATCTGTAATCGTGAGCAAGTTCCTTGCTCCTCATAGAAAAAGTGAAGCCGGCTACTGCGTCAAAACTCCTTGTCTCTTGCACAATTATTTCGCCCTTTTCTACAGCGTCAATTTGTCGTTTGAATTCATATTCGATGGCGCGTTGTACATTTCGAATGGAGTTCATGTTTTTTACTTCACAGCGCGTATTGAGTCCTTCAAAACCTTTCAGTCGAACACTTACGTTGGCATCACATCGCATTGAACCCTCTTCCATGTTGCCATCGCAAATTCCGAGGTATCTGATTAGTTTGCGCACTTCTGTGAGATAATTGTAGGCTTCGACTGGAGTGCGGATTTCCGGTTCGGAAACAACTTCTATCAGCGGAACTCCGGCTCTATTCAAGTCTACCAGGGTATCGAATGGGTCTTGATCGTGCATACTTTTTCCAGCATCTTCTTCCAAATGTGCACGCGTGACACCAATCTTTTTTTCCTTGCCTTCATCATCGCGGATGATTATGTGACCTCCAACACAAATGGGTGTTTTGTCTTGTGTTATCTGATAGCCTTTGGGCAAGTCGGCATAGAAATAGTTCTTTCGCGCGAAATGCATGTAACGGGCAATATCGCTGTTGAGAGCTAGACCCAACAAAATGCCGTAGTCTATGCTTTTGCTATTCATACGGGGCAATGTGCCCGGATGACCAAGAGACAGGGGGCTTATTTGGGTATTCGGCAATGCCCCAAATACATTGGGATCACTGCTATAAGCTTTGCTATGGGTGTGCAATTGCATATGCACCTCAAGCCCCACCACCAATTCGTATTTATCGTAAACGCTCTCCATTTCTTTTTTTCAGTGCTTCAATAAGCCATTCTTCAAACCCCACTTCGCCCGCAATCATTTCTATCCCTATTGGAATCACAAAAAGGTTGCAAGATTTCAGAATTTCGACTTCTTTTTGACCTGCAAGTCTTGAAAGATCTTTTTCTGTGGTTACAAGAACGGCATCCGAACCGCCAAAATTAAGCATATCATTGTGCAAGGTCTGCAAGTCATTTAAGGTAAATTGGTAATGATCGGGGAAGGATTTGAATTTTTTAAGATCAAATTGACTTTTCAGGTAGTTTTCAAAGTCTTTTGGTTGAGCAATTCCTGCAAAACCGATAACACACCGATTGCCAATCCTATCTTCAGGGTCTCCAAAGGCCGACTTTTCTGTATTATATTGAATTTTAGAGAAGAACAAAGCTTGTGTCGCATTCAAACCCAGTTTGTTTTTCCATAACTCTGGATCATTTCGTTCGATGAACTCTGGACATTTGGTAACCACAATAGCGTCGGCACGACTTTTCTCACTCGGGTGATCACGCAGATTTCCGGCTGGCAGCACCCAGTCGTCCGAAAAAGGATCATCCCAAGTAGTGAGCAAAATATAGAGTTCTGCCTTCAAATGGCGGTGTTGAAAAGCATCGTCCAATAAAACCCAATCAGTTGTAGGAATAAGTTCCTTGATCTGTTTCAGGCCAAAAACTCTGTTCTCGCATACTGCCACAGGCACGTCCTTGCTGTGTTTGCTCAAGAGTACAGGTTCGTCGCCATATAGACTTGACTCACCGAGTTCATTTACGAGCAAAAAACCACTGGATTCGCGCCCATATCCACGGGAGAGGACAGCCATTTTGAATCGTTTGCTCAGGATGTCAATGATCATTTTGATATGAGGCGTTTTCCCTGTGCCCCCGAATGATAGATTTCCCAATACAATCGACTTCAGTGCCCCTTTTTGAGATTTGAATAATCCTATATCGTAAAAACGATTGCGCAGCCAAAGAATTCCCATGTATAAAAAGGAAATGGGGAGAAGAATGAGACGAAACTTCCGCATCGCTTTACTTTGTGCTTTCAATTCTGCAAAAATGATACTTCGTGAACTAATAAATGCACTCGAAACATTCGCGCCACTCTCATTGCAAGAGTCGTACGATAATTCGGGCTTAATATATGGCAACCCTGAACACGAAGTGGAATCGGCTTTACTGTCGCTCGACTGCACTGAGGCAGTTATAGATGAGGCCATTGACAAGGGATGCAAACTTGTTATTTCACATCATCCTATCATTTTCAGTGGATTAAAAAAAATCACGGGGAAAAGTTATGTGGAACGAACAATCATAAAGGCAATTCAATCCGGTACCGCGATTTATGCCATACATACTAATCTCGACAATGTTTATAACGGAGTGAATGGCAAAATCTGCGAAAAACTCGGGCTAGAAAAAACTCGAATTCTGCAGCCGATGAGCGGGAAACTGAAGAAAATTGTGGTATTTGTTCCTCATGCCCATGCCGAAAATGTGCGCAAAACAATGTTCGAAGCCGGCGCCGGTTATATTGGACAATATGATGAATGCAGTTTCAATACGAGTGGTGAAGGCACTTTTAGGCCCTTGAGCGGCTCCAATCCATTTGTTGGGGAGCAGGGAAAACGACAGTTGGAGTCTGAAATTCGGATAGAAATGATCGTAGAATCTTGGAAACTGAATAGCGTTTTGGCGGCTATGCAGGTAGCACACCCCTATGAAGAAGTAGCCTTTGACGTTTTGGCCTTGGAAAATGAGCAAAAAGACATTGGCATGGGGATGATTGGTGAGTTTAAAGACCCCATGGGGATTCCAGCCTTTTTGGATATGCTAAAAAGAGAAATGAAGGTTCCGGTAGTAAAATACACTCAAACGAGTGGAGAAATGATTCGAAAAGTGGCTGTTTGCGGTGGTTCCGGTAGTTTTTTAACAAGCCGGGCCTTGGCTGTCGGAGCGGATGCCTTTGTAACATCTGACATAAAATACCATGAGTTTTTTGATGGAGAGGGTCGTTTACTGATAGCAGATATAGGGCACTTCGAAAGCGAACAGTACACCTCGGAAATACTAAATGACTTTCTCGCCAAAAAATTCCCTACTTTTGCCACCCATTTTTCGGCGGTCCGAACAAACCCCGTACATTATTTTCTTTAACATGGCAAAGAACAAATCAGAAGCAGAAGAAGTAAAGAAGTCGCTTACAGTAGAGGAGAAACTCCGCGCGCTGTATGATCTTCAGCTTATCGACTCCAGAATTGACAAAATCCGCTCCGTGAGAGGTGAGCTTCCGTTGGAAGTGCAAGACTTGGAGGATGAGATTGAAGGATTGGAGACACGTATTAAGAACCTCGAGGACGAGTCGACCGGATTGAGCACCGACATGACCAATCGCAAGAATTCTATTAAGGATTCAGAGGCCCTCATTAAAAAATACAAAGAGCAACTCGGTAAAGTAAAAAACAACCGTGAATTTGACTCATTGAACAAGGAAATTGAATTCCAGGAATTGGAGATTCAATTGAACAAAAAGCGCATTAAAGAATCTGAGGCTCAGAAAGCACAGAAAGATGATGTTGTTGAAATAGCAAAGACTAAACTTAAAGAGCGCAAAAACGATCTTAAAGTAAAGAAGAGCGAACTCGATGAAATCATTGCTGAGACTCAGAAGGAAGAGCAAATTCTGATGAAAAAATCAGGAGAAGCTGAGCACATGATTGAAGAACGCCTTGTGACTGCTTATAAGCGAATTCGCGGTGCTTCGCGCAATGGACTTGCTGTGGTGCCGATTGAAAGAGAGGCCTCAGCCGGATCGTTTATAAAGTTGCCACCTCAGAAGCAGCTCGACGTAGCTGCGCGCAAGAAGATCATCGTTGATGAACACAGCGGAAGGATTTTGGTGGATAAAGAATTGGCCGAGGAACAAGCAGAAAAAATCAGGGCTTTGCTTGACAAAGAATTGAAGATTACGCAAGAGTAAGAAATTACTTTACGATACAAAATAGCCTCCGGAAGGGGGCTTTTTTATTTGTAATTGGGAACAGAACAAAGTCGAATTATCCCAGAATCCGCATTGGAAGTCGCTATGAAGTGCTAATACCGTTTATGTCTGTAATAGTCCAATTCCGTTTCACTTGACAGAACCAAACTAAACCAAGGAAAGTAAACTTCAACAAATGCCCGAAAATAAAGAGCCTACTTTTTGTCCACTTGAACAAAACGTCTATCCATGCAGCCTACTTTTTGTCCATTACACCGGACTCTTTAATAAGCAGAATTGGTATTATTTGATGGTATATATTCATACATCAAGAATAAAAATCGAGAAAGTGTTTGATATCACAGGGGGTTAGCGCTGCAATAGATTTCCAATGCGGATTTCGGGTTTATCCCGCATTGCGCATTGGAAGCATATTGAGGCTAGTGCGCTGCGGGATTCTCGAATCTACACCATGGAACAAAGTAATAGTTCGACCTATGAATCCCGCTATCTCCATAGCGTGATTCGGGTATATCCCGCATTGCGCATTGGAAGCATATTGAGGCTAGTGCGCTGCGGGATTCTCGAATCTACACCATGGAACAAAGTAATAGTTCGACCTATGAATTCCGATATCTCCATCGCGTGATTCGGGTATATTTGGTTAACCCTCTTTACGCCATTGACGGAACCAACTTCGAATCTAGTTTCTGATCAATCCATTGGAAAAAGTCGAAGTATTTCAATACAGCTTGATCTTCCGGTCCCTTTATGCTTCCCTGCATTTCATCGCGAAACTGTAGGAAAATTTTTCTTCGGGTTTCGTCATTTTGTGCTCGAATAAGCTTGCGCATGTTTTCTAAAACAACTTTCTCTATCGGGTAATCCCTTCCTCGACGCTGCAAGTAGCGAGTAGTACTCTTTAAAGTATACTCAAGCAAATCCAAGTTGCCCAATTCGTAATGCACAACCAGATTGAATAATCGGACATAACTGTATACATCTTGACGCAAACTATTCTCGTTGTCGTTTAGAAGTTTATTTATCCAATAGAGCGCTTTATTAAACTGTCCGGCTAGAAAATATATGTAGGCAAACTGATAATAAAAAGTGAGCTCATGTTCTTTGTGCATGTTCCCCTCAAAATCCGAAAGAGACTTCATCAATTCTTCGGCATCGGAAACACCTCTGATGTAATCGTTGGTTCGTTGAGAGATATATAATTGAGCAAGACCGGTATTTTTGAAGATGCTAACAGTTATATCTGCGTTCGAAAACGCTTGCTGTTCCGGCAATTGACGCATTTCGGCAATTACCTTTTCTGCTTCTTTATATTCACCCAAATCTATGTTGCAGTTCACAATGTTGCTCAAAGTGCGAACATACCTTTTGGCAAGATCATCTTTTAGATGCGGAACTCCATCGAGAATTTCTTTGACCTTCTTGAACTTTTCTAGTGCCACGGCTTGCTCTCCGTTGGCCATATTGCAGAATCCTTGAGTGTAATAACAGATGGTAGCTGCTCTCTTAGACAAGGCCGTGTTTTTATCTTTGATCAGGGGGTGATTTACGATCTCATCCACGATCGCTTTGTTTTCCTCTGTTCTTACATAACCACCGCTCCGGAAAACGTAATTGATCTTGCTGTACAAAACATGATACTCCGCGAGATTTCTCAATTTATCGATTACCTCTTTCTCCTCGGCAATCAGTCCATCCAAGTCACGGGTAAATTGCCCGTCTTCAAATGCTTCTTCTAGCAACATCTTCTCCCAATTGATTAGCTCAAAGAGGTAGTAAAATTTTTCGTGATGAACGGCCAATTTTTTTGCTCTTATCAGAAACTTATTGCATTCCTCGAATAAAGCTTTGGTGTAAAGGATTTCAATGTTTTTAATTTCCTGTTTTAGGATACTCGAAATACTGTTTTCTCCATGATAAGCCCTAAGAGCTTTTAATATTAAACGATACAAATGGTTTTTTTCTGAAGGCAAGTGACGAATGAATTTTTCGCCCTTGAATAGTTTCTTCAAAGACGTCTCATCGTACTCCTTCATGCGGTCGATAGCATCAAAAAGCCTCAGGTAGTTTTTGTCACCGCTCTGAAGAGAAGAATGCAACTTAAAGAAGCGCTTCTCAGATTTAGTGAGCGATTGGATAAGATCAAAAAGCTCATTACTTGGTTTCATGTGGTCAGTTTATTATTCTAGGCTACCTCTAAAAACCTATTGAACGTTTTGGCAAACAAAACAAAAAAGGCGCAGAATTCTTATACATTCGTGTCAAATTTGTAAGAACAATTCGCCAAATCTCTGCTATCCTGAAAGAATAAGAGAGTTTGATTTCGACGAAGTTGTCTCTGCGAAACACAAAACAGGTTCTTGAAGGTTACCTCGATAGGTTTCCAATGATTCATACATATAAAGAAAGGATCACCCTACCTTAGGAATCCTAGCATAATTCAGGTTCACATCTTTTTTTTGTGAAGATCTTATCTTGGCTATCTATTTCCGAAATATTAGAATACACAATGTCTTATAACAGAATACATTACATAAAGTTCTCTCTGAGTTTTTTCTTAGTTTTCTGGATCTCGGGGTTATTCTGTCAGGATAGGCTGCCGGTGAACTGCGCAAAACGGCATAAGACTCCAAGTTTTAAGCCCCAGCTTAGGTTTTTAAGTGAAGAAGATAACCTACGTAGCGACACCATAGATATTCTGAAATACACGCTCGATTTGGACATGACCCAAATTTTCTCGAATCAATTGAGCGGTCATTGCACCATAGATTTTGAATCAAAGATGGATGGCATCGATTGGCTGAGCCTTGATTTGCTAAACTTGACAGTGGATAGTGTAACAGCTGCCGGAGAAAACCTCAGTTTTTCTTATCAAAGTCCACTGCTGGTGATTCACTTACCCTTCGAACTAGCAGAATTTGATTTTTACAGTCTCACTGTACATTATCACGGCGATCCTCAAACAGATGCAACGTGGGGAGGATTCTACAATCCTGCTTCTGGATATGCATACAACCTCGGCGTAGGCTTTGACGCTGATCCGCACAATTTTGGTCGCGTATGGTTTCCATGTTTCGACAATTTCGTAGAAAAAAGTGCCTACGAATTTCATGTGCTCACATCAAATGGAAAGACCACATACTGCAACGGTCTTCGCACAAGTGTAGAAAATGTTGGGATAGACTCCCTGTTGACTCACTGGATGCTCGAAGAAGAAATACCTTCATACTTAGCGTCAATTGCAGTGGCTGATTATGTGCATGCCGAACAAAGTTTTGAAAACTTGGAAGGAGAGATTATACCGGTTTGGTTAACAGCTAAAGCCTCGGATACATTGGAAATGAAGCAAAGTATGATCAATCTTATACCTGCCATCAATGGGTATGAAGAACGATATGGCTTACACCGTTTTCCGCGAGTTGGATTTTGTGCTGTGCCTTTCAATGGTGGAGCGATGGAACATGCAACCAATATCGCTTATCCCTTATTTGCTATTGATGGTATGGATACATACGAAACATTATATGCCCATGAGTTGTCGCATCATTGGTGGGGCGATAATTTGACATGCCGAACAGAGGAAGACATGTGGATCAATGAAGGATGGGCAAGCTACAGTGAAGCCTTGTATATGGAGATGATCTATGGTACGGCAGCTTATCGAGAATATGTGCGCGAAAATCACAAAGATGTATTGTTGTTCGCGCATCGCAATGACGGAGCCCGATACCCTGTGAGTCCTGTACCCCACTCTATCACATATGGAAGTCATGTTTATAGCAAGGGTGCTGATATGGCACACAATCTTCGTGGTTATATGGGAGACAACTTCTTTCCTGCCATTCAAGGATTGATGGAAGAATATGCCTATGATGATATAAGCAGTGAAGACATGCGCGATTTCATGCAGGACTATACAGATGCCGACTTAACTTCTTTTTTCTACGATCACATTTTTACACAAGGGTTCACAGAATTTAGGATACTCAATTCTCAGCCTGCTAGCGTTGGAGTTAGTCAATGGGATGTTCTCATCGAACAAAATCAGCATTACACAGGCCATGATTTCAGTCATGTTCCTTTAGATATTAGAGTTCTTGCATCCAATACCACCGATGTTTTTGACACGACTGTTATCATGACAACAAATCCCCAATGGGTGAATCTCAACTTTCCAAATGGATTTTTAGCAAATCAAATTATTCTCAATGACCAGGAAGATCTTTCACAAGCAGTTTTAGGGGAGGGTAAAATGATCATAGAAACCGGGCCCAACGATTTTGATTTTGCGGAAATGGAAATAGACGTTGAATCTGTTGGATCGCTTCCTACATATGTGCGTATTGAGAATCACTTCGCTGCTGCGAACAATCCGGCATTCATACCTCTAACCGATTATTATATATCTCTAGATAGATGTTGGTATGTGCAAGGACATTTCCCAGAAGAACTTCAGATGGATGCATCGCTCAGATATTTTGGAAACGACGGAAGCAATTCATATTTCGATCCAATTTTTTTCACATATCTCGAGGAAAATGGATTTACTGAAGAAAATCTTGTGTTGCTGTGGCGTCAGGATGCACTTTCAGATTGGTCGGAATACGACAACTACGAGCTCAATATTCAAGGCAGTGAAGACAATTGGACGGGTAGATTCGATATTATTGATCTCAAGACGGGTTGGTATGCTTGGGCGATTCGGACTGGGATAGTGAATATCGGTTCGTCCGAAAATACCGTTGATATATCATGTTATTTTGACAAAGAAGGGTTTCTGAACCTAGTAAACACTGTAGATGAAGTAGAGGTATATGAGGGAAATGGAAGAATTGTTTACCGAGGAAATTTATGTCGCATTGCTGCACAAAACTGGTCGGCAGGTGTATATGTTGTGAAAACAAAAAAGTTCGAAATCAAAATCACTAAAGGTCATTGAACCCAACGAGTGCTCTAGGAGGCCGTCGCGAATGGCTCTTCGTTTTTCTGGCGGGACTGTTTGTAACTAATGCAGTGACAGCAGAGTTGATCAGTAATAAATTGATCGACATACCCATTCAGTTCAATCTATTTGGCAGTGAATTCGGCCCATTTACCACCATTGTGGGCATATTGCCTTGGCCCGTTGTATTTCTTCTCACCGATTTGATGAATGAGTTTTATGGGCAAAAAGCAGTGCGAAGGCTTTCATGGATTACAGCTATTCTGATTGCCTACTGTTTTGTGATCGTCCTTATTTCATTGCAGATACCGGCCAAGGAAGTGCCTGGAGTAGCCACTAATGATCAGTATAACACTGTATTTGGTCAAGCGCCATGGATTATTATTGGAAGCATTACAGCATTTCTAGTTTCACAATTGCTCGATGCGACGCTTTTTCAATGGATTAAGCATAAAACTGGAAACAAAATGATTTGGTTGAGAAGCACAGGCAGTACTATAATCTCTCAGTTGATAGATAGTTATATCGTTCTTTACATTGGATTTGTCTTGCCCGGTAGGATGCAGTTGGGACCTTATGTAGAAATAGCTGCAACGAATTACATATTAAAATTATTGATAGCTGTATCGTTGACCCCTCTGATATATGTAGGGCATTGGGCTGTAAGGCACTACCTGAGAAATCAAAAAACAAATAATGCACTGCTGGATTCGGAAACATATTAGATCCGGAATTCCAAAGAATTGAGAAGTCAGAATGGTCAATCCTCAGCATTTAACCCAGAATCCGCATTGGAAATCTATTGCAGCACTAACCCCCTTTGTTATCAAGCACTTTCTCGATTTTTATTCTTGATGTATGAATATACACCATAAAATAATCCCGCATTGCGCATTGGAAGTGTCCTGAGGTTAATGCGCTGCGGGATTCTCAAATCTACACGATGGAGCAAAGTAATAGTTCGACCTATGAATTCCGATATCTCCATCGCGTGATTCGGGATAATACCTATTCTGCTTATAAAATAGTTTGGACTATTTGATGAGCACGACTTGGTAAATGCCGTCAAAGTGGCTGTTATAGGCTAATGGAGTGAAACGGAATTGGAATAATACAGATACAGATACATAAACCCAAATCAAGCGATAGAAAAATTGCACCCTCATTTTGCCGATGAATGCAGTATTCTATCGCTTAGATTTGAGAATCCCGCACGC
>JAWXBG010000061.1:0-5856 GCA_034439875.1 Flavobacteriales bacterium | reverse complement strand
TGGGGTAAACCACATCTGTGGAATGTGTAAATGAGCATCGCATCATTGCGTTAAACAGTTTTGTAATGGCTTGGATAGATTCAACATAAGCGGTGTTCGAGGAATCAGCACTTCCACTGTCTGCATAGCACTTTTGATCGGAAAGATAACTGAAGAGTTCCTCGGTAACATTTGTGGTGGAGTCCAATACTTCAGGCTTTAGTTTGTCTTTTGGTAAGGAATTGTTTATTATCGTAATAGCCTGAAATTTAAGTTGTTCTTCCTTTAAATCCGGATTTTGAGAAGTAGCTAAAAGAAGTTGAAAGATTTTATTTAAAATGCACTGGCATGTACAAAGGTTTTGTTCGGAACCTCCAGTGTTGCTTTTTTTTGTCTCTTTATCACTTAGTCCTAGATCGTAACCTTTAAAAAGCACACTCATTACTTCTGTTGGAATTTCATATTTAATGCTTACTACGCTATCTAAGACCTGGATAGTGTGCAAAAAGGGATTCACTCCAGTAATTTTTAAGATCAAAGGTTGACCGAATGTAATAGACAAATCCTTGCTTCGGATAGCATCGGTCAAATTGGTTTCAGACACTTTACCACTTACTCCTTTTAAAGTAATTTCCTTTTGAGCCCGTGCAGATTGGATCAGTACAAGTGCTAATAGCATTGTTGATAGTGTAATTTTTTTCATCTCTCATGGTTATTTTATATCCCAAAAGAGCGATTTTCGTTAGGGCTGGTTCCACCCAAAAACAAAATACGGTAGGTTTTGGCACAAATGTGGCGGAATGAAACACAAATCCGGAAAGCCGATTTATAATCTCTGCATTGCCTCCAGAAATTCTTCTTTTTTTCTCCTAGATACGTCCAAACGCGTGTTATCTTCCATTTCTACCTCACCTCCTTCGCCTTTTATATAGCGTTTCACGTAGCGCATATTGATGAGGTGGCTTTGATGGATACGCTGAAAACCGAAACGTTGAAGCATGTCTTCACACTCTTTTAAGGTGCGTGATACAACCACTTGACTCTTATCGGCCAGATGAAAAATGGCATACACATTCTGGGACATACATCGCACTATATCTGCAATGCGAACAAATAAATATCCATTAGAAGTAGGCAAAGCAATTTTTTGTGTATCGTCGTTGGTCGATCGAATATTCATCAACAAATTTTCTATTTGTTGATGAGAATGATGCAATGCTAAACGTGCCTTAAATTTCCCGATGGCCTCTCGCAGTTCATTTATTTCAACGGGTTTGAGCAGATAATCGAGTGCCGAAACTTTGAACGCATCTACTGCATATTTGGAATATGACGTAGTAAAAATGATTTCAAAAGAAATTTCTGGTAGTGCTTCGAGCAATTGAAAACCTGTTTTACCCGGCATTTCCACATCTAGAAAAACAAGTTCTGGTGAATGTATTTCAATGGCCTTTGTTGCTTCGTCTGCTGAGGTGCAATGGGCCCGTATTTCAATTTCAGGAAAATGTGTAACAAGCAAATCGGCGAGCAATTCGCGGGGATGTTTTTCGTCATCTACTATTATAACGTTATACCGCTGCATAGGCTAGTGAAGAGTAAGTAAGGGTAAAAAGAGTGCTATTCGTTTTCCACAAAATTCACCCTTCTCATTGAGTCGATCGGTAATTTCAAAGTCAGCGTTTTCCTTTTCAATTTCTTTAATGGTTTTAAGTTGATCTCGAACCAAGGTGGTTCCCATTGATAGGCGTTTTCCATATTCAGAAGTATTCTTTTTCTCTTCATCCACCACTCCATTGTCTTCTATGTGATAATGCAATTTTCCGTTTTGTTGACTTATGTGTATGTCAATATGTGCAGTGTCCACTTTTGTGGTAAATCCATGCCAGATGCTATTTTCAACGAGAGGCTGTATAAGCAACATGAGTACCGACACATTTGCAGTATCTATATCCGGGTTCACGCATATCGAGTACGTGAATTTATTTTCTGTGCGAAATTGTTCAAGGTCGAGATAGGCGCGCAACATAGTAATGTCTTCTTGCAATGAGATCCATCTTTGTCCGGAATTTTCCAAAACTCGCCGGATAAGAAACGAAAACTTCATCAAATATTCCGAGGCTTTATCGTTACTACCGTTTGTAATACAGTGATGAATACTTCCAAGACAATTGAAAATGAAATGCGGATTCATTTGCGCGCGCAGAGCTTTTAATTCTAGTTCCAATAGTTTTCTTCGGAGTTGTGTTTCACGATTTTGACGATAAAATATGAAGAAGATAAAGGCAAAGGCGATCGCGAAAGGTATTAACATGTAAAGTGCAACCTGCGTAATGAGCGCATCGGATGAATAGACTGGAGCCGCTGCTAAAGCATTGCTCCCTTCAGTTTGTAAAGTTATGAAAATACCTATCATAGCGAAGTCATCAATTTACTTGACTGGGAGCAAATTATACAATAAAAAGGAAAGTCAGGTTAACAAATAGGGCGATTTATCAGATGTTTAGTTCCACCACCCGAGAAAACTCCAGAGACCCAACGAGTTATTTTGATTGCTCTCATTTGGAATAGTGCATGGGTAATCAAATTTCTTAGAGTCAATTTAGTCAGTGGAAACATACTCTTTTTTGTATAGCGCTTTCCCGATCTTTTCATAGATCGGATCCCAAGTTTTCTTTTATTTGAAAGTTTCTTGGATGCCTAGAATGTAGAGCGCCTTTTGAAGTGATTCATAATCATGATCAGCGAACTCTCCATTGGCTTTCTTGAGCCCTTAGAGAATTTGCTCGCGGATTTTATAGAAGTATCTGAAGTGTACACCCTCAGCAACAGAGTCGACCCATCTCCGAGTCGGCCTGCGGACTTTGGGGATTTCTCGTTTAGTTCCAACACCAACAGATCTATCTATTCTACAAAAATTGCCCTAATGCGTAATGCGGGAAAAACGGTATTAGCTCTTCATAGCGAATCCCGATGCGGATTCTGGATTTAACGGGTTATGTGCTTGCCGAAGGTAAAAAGCACAGTGTAGCGACACCAAATTATTCGAAATTCAATGTAGGCCTTGAAAAGAAAAGCGGCATGTAGCATCTGAGGATCAAGGCCTGCAGCAAAAGCGGAGCAACGTTTGGAACTGGCACTAGACTCACCGCCCTCACATACTATCCCCCTGTCTCACCCCTGCGAAAGACCGCTTCTTTCTATTTCTCAACAATCCTCCTCCAATCAAAATCACAAAAGTCACCACAAGTCCTAACACCATAAGTGCTATTCCAACAATGGCCATCCCCGACTCATACACAAAACTTACATTCCCTTTTTCTGCATTCACCTTCATCATCGTGTAATTGACTTTTTCTATGGGAAGGTTTTTTCCGTTTTGTTTGCAGTGCCAATTGGGGTGATAATTCTGCTGGAGTATTAATGTTCCTCCAGCAGTGTTTGCATCAATTCGATTCGAGGAGATTTTAATGTTGTCTACGAATGAACTGTCTGTTGAATAAATCAGGGGATAATGGAAGCATTCGGGATAAGTGCCGCTGTGCTCCAAGTCCCGATAGCCATCGAGGATATAGGAATTGTAGCCATCCCAAGCGGGTTGATGTAAAAAGATATTGTGATTGCAAACAAGTCCCGGTATCTTCAAACCACAGCTCGGACTGTCGTGATGAATAATATTGTCGCCCGAATAGGTCATGCGATTGGCTTCGGTTTTTCGCAGTTCCTTTTGTGCTTGTGATATGTGAATGGGGTAAACCACAGTGCCATGAATGTTCAATTGGACTGCAATAAAGAGATCGAGAAAAACCACCAGTGGCAAGTAGTTCCATTTTTTCTTCCTCCAGAGATAGGCAATGGAAAAGAGCAAAATAATTTGAATAATGGCGTGTACAAAAATGCGCTGAGATATCCCGAAATGACTTGGCTCTGGAAAGGAGAAAAGTTCGGTGTAAAATTGATGGAATGTTTCTGATAGGGAAGGAGGAAGATTGAAAGAAATGAGAATAATGAGGGAAAACAAAAGTATAGTGTACACAATGAGTATTCGCTTTTTTGTAAACTCTTCGGAAGTCTTTATCAATCTGTTCAAGCAAAGTGCGCCCAAAACTACCGCTGCAAAAATTCCCATGAACCGAAATATGGATGGATGTCGAAAGAGATCAAGCCCTGGGAGTAAACGACTCCACCATCGGAGTGGGAAGATATCTCCGGAGGCGAGGATCATGAGAACGACAAACCCACCAAAGAGAAAATATTCGCGTTTGGTTTTGCCCTGTGTTATAAGCCAAACTAAAATGCTCATTAGTGTAAGCAGTCCCATGTACCCGTTGAGCATCGAAAAGTCGCTGCCCCATGCGAATTTTGCGACAGAATTGGAATGTTCGGCCAAGTACGTATCTGCTCCAACGGAATATGGAACGAGTATAGAAACCCAGGCTTTTGGTGGAAAAGGATTTTCGAGCAGACGTTCTTTGGAGAGTCCTTCGGTGCGTGTTACTTCGGGCAAGTACTCGTACACCGACAACAAATGAGGAGCCGTGAGCATTAGGGTTAAAAGCCCTAAAACAACATTTACTTTGACCCACTTGATAAGTTGTACTTTGTTTTTGAGAAGACGACCGACAATGAAAAAGTAAACTGCATAGACAAGCAAACAATAAAAGGCCATAATGCTTATTCCCGGATAAGATCCTGTAAGCATCATCCAAAGGGCAAGTGCAGCCCAAACTGCGTATTTCAATTGCGAGCTCTGATAGCTCAAACGGATGTACATCACTACCCAAGGCATCCAAGCGAGTCCAATAAGGTAGATGAAATTTTGTGCATTACTCACAAACACGCCACAGGCCATAAAACTGATTCCAGCAACCCAGGCTGCAATTTCCCCGGCTTCCATGCTGCGCATCAAACGATACATCCCGAATCCTGCAATGAAGATGTGCAAACACCACTCGAAACTAATCGCATAAAAATCGTAGCCGTATACAATACTAATGATCCAAACAATCGGGTACCAAGCTCCTGTTTCCGGATCGGCATGCAATGGAAAACCAAGATGTTGCCAAGTGCTCCAAAGTGGCAAGTGTCCATCAGCGATTAACTCTGCCACATTATACCGCCAAGCCAGAAAACAGTTGATGGCATCCCAACGCAATACATGTTGCATGAAACCAACCTGCCAAAAAATGAGGAAGGCGAGGCATAAGAATATGAGGCCGGAGATGACATTTGATCGCATCCTGCGAATGTAAGGGTCCTCAGTAAATGTGTTTCTCTAAAGAGACTTTTAAAATTCCGTCTGAATTTTTCTGGCGAAAAATGCACAGCCAAAACGATTGATATGTTATACCAATTCTGCTTATAAAATGGTCCAAACTATTTTATACGCATAAAGTGGTAGATGCCGGCAAAGTAGCTGTTATAGACCAAGGGCGTGAAACGGAATTGGACTTTTACAGATTCATAAACGGTATTCTATGAATTCAGAAGAGGGAATTGTATCAAAAATGGTGATATCGAACTTACAGGCCAACATTAAGGAGACCTCTAAAACCTGTTTTATGCATCGTAGAGACAAATCCAGTGATCTGCTTTCCTTGTATTTCTGAAGGTTGACTCGAGGGATTGGGCCCGAATGAATTTATCAGAATGTTCTATTATTTTGAATTTGGTCGAAACGTTAAACCCAGAATCCGCATTGGGATTCGCCATGAAGTGCTAAACCCCAATGAAAGCAAGTGCTCTCGCCAGATTTTTATACCGTTTATCCCGCATTACGCCTTAGGGCAATTTTTGTAGAATGTGTGCGGGATTCTCAAATCTAAGCGATAGAATACTGCATTCATCGGCAAAATTAGGGTGCAATTTTTCTATCGCTTG